>NZ_JABFAN010000012.1:150887-225287 GCF_017168155.1 Dietzia sp. KRD202
AGACCAGGCTCGATGAGCACTACCGCCAGCACGCGGGCCGCTACCGCAAACGACCCCAGATCCCCACCCCGAACACCACCGTCACGATCAACCTGGCAAACGACGGCTCACGACTGACGATCCCACCAATCGCCGCAACCCTCATCGCCGCCTGAATGACTCACAACAGGTTGACAATCACCGCGGATCCGGATTCGGAGTAGCGGATTTCCGGCGCCGACGGGCAGGTTCAGCGCCGGCGCGCCGGCTTATCGCCCGTCGCGCCAGGCCACCAGCGACTCGACCAGGTCCAGCGGGTAGTCGGGGCCGTTGAGCCCGACCGTGAAGAGGGTGACGCCCTCGGCGTGCAGGTTTTCGGCGAGCCGCTTCGCCTCGTCGGGCGAGCTGGCCCCGCCGATCTCCGTCGACCGCTCGATCTCGCCCGGATCGCGCCCCACGTCCGCGCAGTGCCCGGCGAGCACCTCCGACTTGTGGCGGTAGGTCTCCACGTCCACGAACGAGTGCCAGATGTCGGCGTGGCGGGCCACGTGTCGCAGGGTCTTCTTCTCACCGCCGCCACCGAGCAGCACGGGGATGTCCCTCGTCGGGGCGGGGGTGAGCGTGGCGAAGCGCTGCTCAATCCGCTCGAGGGAGTGCCCGAGGTCGTCGAGCCGCGAGCCCTTGGTGCCGAACTCGTAGCCGTACTCGGCGTAGTCCCGCTCGAACCATCCGCTGCCCAGGCCCAGGATGAGGCGGCCGCCGGAGATGTGGTCGACGGTCCGGGCCATGTCGGCGAGCAGGTCGGGGTTGCGATAGGTGTTGCAGGTGACCAGGGCGCCGATCTCGACGCGTTCGGTCTGCTCCGCCCACGCGGCCAGCATCGTCCAACACTCGAAGTGGGCGCCGTCGGGATCACCGTAGAGCGGGAAGAAGTGGTCCCAGTTGAAGACCACGTCCACGCCCGCGTCTTCGGAGCGTCGGACGGCGTCCCGGATCAGTCCGTAGTCCGGCGAGTGCTGCGGCTGGAGCTGGACGGCGATGCGGACCGGGCGCGTGGGGTTCGGGGTCATGCGCCCCATTGTGGGGCGTGGCGCCGCCCCGCGCACCCGGCCCGTGCGTCTCAGCGCTCGCGCTCCAGGACGAACCAGAAGTGCTCTCCCTCGTGCACGGTGCCTCGCCCGTTCATCACCGCGAGGAGGGTGTCGGGTCCGACGACGGCGAAGTGGTCGATCACCGGCAGGCGGTCGTACACCATGGAGGCGGTCGGGCGGCCGCGGAAGGAGACCTCCCACAGGGACGCCCCGCCCCCGCCGGTCGCCGAGGTGTCCGGCACGACCTCACCGGAGTCGTCGGTGACGAGGATCGGGTCCACCTTGCGGGCCTCGGTGAAGTCCTTGCCCCACCAGCGCATCTGCCCGAGCATGCCGAACATGGGGTGCCCGGTGTCCAGGCCGGTGCCCTTCCAGCGGCTGCCCGCGATGTCGTCGACCCGCGCGGGCTCGAGGGAGTCCCACAGCGCGGAGACGCGGTCCGAGGGGACCGTGTCGAGCGCGAGGATGAGCTCGAACTCGCGCGCGGCGGCGCCCGCGGTCCCGGCGGTGCCGGCCGCCCCGGCTGTACCGGCGGTGCTCACAGGCCGAGCGTCTTGCCGATGATGTCCCGCTGGACCTCGTTGGTGCCGCCGTAGATGGTGGAGACCACCGCCTGGCGGACCAGACGTTCCATCCCGTACTCGGTGGCGTACCCGTATCCGCCCATGGACTGCATGCACTCGAGCGTGACCCGCTTGCTCAGCTCGGACGCCTTGAGCTTGGCCATGGAGGCCTCGTGGGGGAACAGGGCCGTGGGGTCGGACTCGTCGACCTTCCTGGCGACCGCGTAGACGAGCAGGCGCGTGGCCTCGATCTCGGTGGCGAGGTCGGCCATACGGTGGCGGAGCACCTGGAAGGAGCCGACGGGGCGGCCGAACTGCTCGCGCTCCTTGATGAAGGTCAGGCAGTCGTCGAACGCCCGCTGGGCCACGCCGAGCTGCATGGCGGCGAGGATGAGGCGCTCGGTATTGAGCCCGGTCATGAGCTGCGCCCAGCCGCCGCCGACCTCTCCGATCACGGAGTCGGCGGGCAGGCGGACGTCGGTGAAGTAGAGGTCGTTGACCTCCTTGCCGCCCATGGTCTCGATCCCGGTGATCTGCAGGCCCTCGATGTCCGCGGGCACGTCGAACATCGTGATGCCCTCGTGCTTCTTGCCCGACGAGTCGGTGCGGGCGAAGAGCAGGATGCGGTCGGCGAAGTGGGCGTTGGAACACCAGGTCTTCTGCCCGTTGATCACCCAGTCGTCGCCGTCGCGCTCGGCCTTGCAGCGCAGGGCGGCGACGTCGGACCCGGCGCCGGGCTCGGACATCGAGATGGACAGGGTGCCGCCGTTCACGACCAACTCGAGCGCGCGTCTGCGCTGCTCCTCGGTCCCGAACTTCTGGTACGCGGCGGCCGTGATGAGGGTGGGGCCGATGCCGCCGATCGGGGCGAGGCCGCGCAGGGAGTGCTCGAGCAGGAGGCACAGTTCGACGGCGCCGGCGTCGGAGCCGCCGTACTCCTCGGGGACGGTCAGCCCCAGCCATCCGAGCTCGGCCATCTTGGAGTAGATGTGCGGCGAGTGGGTGCCGCCCTCGGTGGTGAGCTCGCGTCGCTTCTCGACGCCGCCGACCTCGCGCGCGCAGAAGTCATCGATCGACTTGGCGAAGTCACGCTGCTCTTCGGTGAGGATGTCGAACACTTCTCGCCTCGTCTTTCTGTGTGGTTGCCCCGGTATCTGTCACGGGGTGCCGGTTGGGTGCACACTGGACTACTGTGGTTCGTATCACGGTACGCTACATCAAATATATGTGATCGGAAACGAGAGGACCTCAGATGACGACCACCGAGCCCAGCAAGACCGGCCCCACGTTCGCGAGCCTGGACCCCCGCGACGGCACCGTCCTCGCGGAGTACCCCGTCGCCGGTCCCGAGGAGGTCGCCCTCGCCGTGGAGCGTGCGCGTGCCGCGGCTCGCTGGTGGGCGAACCAGGGTCCGCGGGGTCGCCGTGAGTGGCTGCTGGAGTACAAGCGGGCGATCTCGTCCAGGGCCGAGGAGTTGGCGTCCCTGATCTCCGCCGAGACCGGGAAGCCGGACGAGGACGCGACCCTCGAGGTCATGCTCACCGTCAGCCATCTGGAGTGGGCGGCCAAGAACGCGGACAAGGTCCTGCGACGGCGCTCCGTCTCGGCCGGGCTGCTCATGAGCAACCAGGCCGCCTACGTGGAATATCAGCCCTACGGCGTGGTCGGCGCGATCGGCCCGTGGAACTACCCCGCGTTCACCCCGATGGGCACGCTGTCCTACGCCATGGCCGCGGGCAACGCGGTGGTGTTCAAGCCCAGCGAGCTCACGCCGGGTGTGGGCGTGTGGCTGGCGGAGGTGTGGGATTCCCTGGGCGCCTCCCAGCCGCTCATCCAGACGATCACCGGCGACGGCTCGACGGGCGCGGCGTTGTGCAGGGCGGGCGTGGACAAGCTCGCGTTCACCGGCTCCGCCGCGACGGGCCGGAAGGTCATGGCCGCCTGCGCGGAGACGCTCACGCCGGTCGTCATCGAGGGCGGTGGCAAGGACGCCCTGCTCGTCGACTCGGACGCGGATCTCGACGCGGCCGCCGACCAGGCGGTCTTCGGCGCCATGGGCAACGCGGGCCAGACCTGCGCGGGCGTGGAGCGGATCTACGTCCACTCGGACGTCCACGACGCGTTCGTCCAGAAGTTCACGGCCAAGGTCCGCGCGCTCACCCCGGGCAACTCGATCTCCTCCAGCTACGGGCCCATGACGCTGCCGGCGCAGGTCGACATCGTCCGCAGGCACGTCAAGGACGCGATCGCCAAGGGCGGCAGGGCCGTACTCGGCGGCGAGGACTCGGTCGGCGAGAAGATCATCGAGCCGGTCGTCCTCGTCGACGTCCCCGAGAACTCGTCCGCGATCACCGAGGAGACCTTCGGCCCCACCGTCGTGATCAACCCTGTCGCGGACCTGGAGGAGGCGATCGAGAAGGCGAACGCCAGCAGCTACGGCCTCGGCGGTTCGATCTTCACCGGCGACAAGAAGCGGGGGCTGGCCCTCGCGGAGAAGTTGGACGTGGGCATGGTGTCGGTCAACTCGTTCCTCGCGTTCGCCGGCATCCCGGCGTTGCCGTTCGGCGGTTCGGGTGACTCGGGCTTCGGCCGTATCCACGGCGCCGACGGGTTACGCGAGTTCGCCCGCCCCAAGGCCATCACCGCGCAGAAGTTCGCGGCCCCGCTGAACCTCATGACCATGACCCGCAAGCCGCGTGACATCAAGATCGTCAAGTGGATGCTCGCGAACGTCCAGGGAAGGATGTGAGGTGAGATGACCGCCACCTCCGAGAGAACCGAGGAGATGACGACGACGACGAGGGCCGCGGCCACCGAGCGGTCCGCCGTGCCCGGGGTGTTCGGACCGATCCCGGCCGACCTCGTCGCCGACGCCGCCGTCGACCACCCGCTCACGGCAGGGGTCCCGTTCAAGCCCGGGCGCTGGTACTGGCGTGATCTCATCGCGACTCTCGATCCGGTGGCGGACGCGGCGGAGATCCACCGCATCACCTCCGCGTACGAGTTCCCGTGGGACTATCAGCGGGCGCTCGAGCTGGCGCTGTACCGGACCTACTGCATCCCTTCGGTGTCGGCGGTCCTGGAGCAGGCGGGCAACTTCCGCGATCACCCGCAGAAGCGGTACGACGACACCGCGCTGCTCATGGTGGAGCTGGTCGAGCACGGGTACGACTCGCCCCGCGGCAAGGAGGCGCTGCGGGTGATCAACCGCCAACACGCGATGTACGAGATCACCAATGACGACATGCTCTATGTGTTGTCGACGTTCATCTACGAACCGCTCGAGTGGATCGATGCGAACGGCTGGCGGCGTCTGCATCCGAACGAACGGCTCGCGGCGTTCCACTTCTACCGCGCAGTCGGGGAGCGGATGAAGATCAAGGGGATCCCGCAGGACATCGGGGAGTTCCGGCGCTGGCGGGACGACTACGAGGCGCGCACCATGCGCTACGCCCGGACCAACGAGCTCATCGGGACGTACACGCTCGATCTCATGTGTTCCTGGTACCCGGAGCCGGCCCGGCCGGTGGTCCGCAAGGTCGTGCAGGCGCTGATCGACGACGACATGACCCGCGCCTTCGGCTTCCCGTGGCAACCTCCGGCGTTCCGCGAGGCCGCCTACGCGGCGCTGCGGATGCGGTCGAAGGTGGTGCGGTGGCTGCCGGTCCGCCGCCGCGAGCTCGGGTCCCGTGGGACCGAGAACCGGACGTACCCGGGATACCCGGAGGGTTACCGTCCCGCCGACCTGGGGGCCTGCCCCATCCAGCCGCGCGACCGGGTGGGCGCCTGCCCGGTCGTGCACGCTCCAGCCGCCGGCTCCACCGGAGCCGCCTGACCCGGCGGAACCGCCGCCGCGCCCCGTGATTTCCGCATGTCGGGACGCCGAACCCGATGCCCGGAGAGGGTGCGTGACCCACGAGGGCGTGAGGGGCACATGGGTGCGCTTTCCGGGTTAGGTGGAACACGGTGTGATCTTGACGACACCGGCTACAGTGGGCATCGCGTAGCGACACTTACACATATATGTGATCGGATCCATGGTCGTTCTGGAGGGACGACGTCATCGCGGTCGGTTGCAGAAGGGATCAGTCGCCCATGCCAAGTCCTGAGGCCACCTCCGGTGGCACCTACGAGGAGGTCCAGCCGTGATCCGCACCCGATTCACCGAGGAGTTCGGCGTCCGTCATCCCATCGTCCAGGGCGGCATGATGTGGGTCGGCCGCGCCGAACTCGCCGCCGCTGTGTCCGAGGCCGGCGCGCTGGGGATCATCACCGGACTCACCCAACCCACGCCCGAGGACCTGGTCAAGGAGATCGCGCGCTGCCGGGAGATGACCGACCAGCCGTTCGGCGTCAACCTCACGATCCTTCCCGCGATCTCTCCGCCCCCGTACGCCGAGTACCGGCAGGCGATCGTCGAGTCGGGCGTGAAGATCGTCGAGACGGCCGGGTCCAATCCCAAGGACCACCTACCGGTGTTCCACGAGGCCGGCATCAAGGTGATCCACAAGTGCACCTCGGTCCGCCACGCGATCAAGGCCGAGCAGCTCGGCGTGGACGCGGTGTCGATCGACGGCTTCGAATGCGCCGGCCACCCGGGGGAGGACGACGTCCCCGGCCTGGTGCTCATCCCCGCCGCGGCGGCGAAACTGTCGATCCCGATCCTGGCTTCCGGCGGCATCGCCGACGCCCGCGGCATGGTGGCCGCACTCGCGCTGGGCGCCGACGGCGCCAACATGGGCACCCGCTTCATGTGCACCGCCGAGTCACCGGTGGCCGAGCAGGTCAAACAACAGATCGTGGCCAACACCGAGCTCGACACGAAGCTGATCTTCCGGACGCTGCACAACACCGCGCGGGTGGCCGCCAACGCCGTCTCCGCCGAGGTCGTGTCGAAGGAGGCCGAGGGCGCCGAGTTCTCCGACATCCAGCACCTCGTCGCCGGAGCCCGCGGACGCAAGGTCTTCGAGGACGGCGACCTGGACGCGGGCATCTGGAGCGCCGGCCAGTGCCAGGGTCTGATCCACGACGTGCCCACCGCGGCCGAGCTCGTCGACCGGATGATGGCCGAGGCCGAGGAGATCATCACCGGCAGGCTGGCCGGGATGGTCGAGGCGGGGGAGACGGTCCGATGACCGCGACCGGACGCGACGCGGTGAGGATCTCCCGCGATGACCTGGGCGTGACCACGATCAGCATCAACCGGCCCGACCGGATGAACGCCCTCGACCACCCCACCGTCACCGCTCTGACCGAGCTCATCACCGAACACGGCACCGATCCGGGCACCCGGGTCATCGTGCTTTCAGGGGAGGGCGGGGCGTTCACCACCGGAGCTGACCTGCAGGCGATCAAGGACGCCGGCGCGGACGCGCCCAGCCCCGACGCGACCATGGCCGGGGCCGCCGCACTGGTCCGCGCGGTCCTCACGGTCCCGGTCCCGGTAATCGCCGCCGTCACCGGCCCGGCGGCCGGGGTGGGCGTCTCGCTCGCGCTGGCCTCCGACCTCGTCCTCATGTCGGAGGACGCCTACCTACTGTTCGCGTTCACCAACATCGGACTCATGCCCGACGGCGGCGCCAGCGTGCTGCTGCCCGCGGCCGTCGGACGGTCGATCGCCTCGCGCATGCTGCTGCGTGGCGACGCCGTCTCCGCCGCGGAGGCCCACGACGTCGGGCTGGCCATGGAGGTCCACCCGACCGCGGACCTCGAGCCCGCCGCCGCGAAGCTCGCCCGCCGACTGGCCCGGGGTCCGCGCCGCGCCCTGGAACTGACCAAGAGGGCCGTCACCGGGGCCACGCTCGCCGAGCTGGACGCGGCCCTGGCCAGGGAACACGAGGGCCAGTGCGAGCTGCTGATCTCCCCCGACTTCGCCGAGGGCGTGTCCTCGATCCTCGAGAAACGGCGCCCGAACTTCTCCTGAACCGTCCCTCCTGCCACCTGCCCCTCCCGTCACCCACCGCCCGACGAAAGGCCGAGATCATGACCACCGCCACGGATCCCATCGCCGAACTCCACGCGGCACGTCGCAACAACTGGAACACGTGGGTCGCCACCCACGCCGAGATGCAGCCCGACGCCGAGGCGCTGCGGTTCCTCGGCCAGACCACCACGTGGTCCCAGCTGCACGACCGCAGCAACCGCTTCGCCGACGCGTTGGCCCGCCGCGGTGTGGGCAGGGGCGACCGGGTCATGCTCATCACGCTCAACAACCCGGAGTTCGTCGAGGCGGTCCTGGGCATCAACGAGCTGGGTGCCATCGCGGTCCCGGTGAACTTCCGTCTCACCCCCGGCGAGCTCGCCTACCTGGTCAGCGATTGCACGCCGAAGGTCGTCATCACCGACGCGATGCTCGCCCCGCTCGTCGGCGCGATCCGCGCCCAGGGCGAGGAGCCGGGCCACCACATCGTCATCGGCGGTGAACCGGGGACGCCCGACCAGACCACGTACGCCGACGCGATCGCGGAGGAGGGCCAGCCGCACGAGCCCGTCGACGTCCCCGAGGACTCCACCGCGCTCATCATGTACACCTCGGGCACCACGGGTCGGCCCAAGGGCGCGATGCTCTCGTATGAGAACCTCACGGCGCAGTCCCTGACCTGCATCCGGGTCTTCCGACTGTTCGACGAGGACGGACGCGCGCTGTGCGCCGCCCCGATGTTCCACATCGCGGCGCTCGGTTCGATCGCGCCGAGCCTCCAGCTCGGCGGCGTCACGGTGGTCCACCCGCTGCAGGCCTTCGACCCCGCGGCGGTCCTCGACACCCTCGAGGCCGAGCAGATCACCAGCATCTTCCTCGTCCCCGTGCAGTGGCAGGCCGTCTGCGCCGAGCAGCAGGCCCACCCGCGCAGCCTGGTGCTGCGCACCATCTCCTGGGGCGCGGCCCCGTCCACCGACACGATCCTGCGCGCCATGGCCGAGACCTTCCCGGACGCCCTGAACTGCGCGGTGTTCGGCCAGACCGAGATGAGCCCCATCACCTGTGCCCTCGACGGCGATGACGCGATCCGCAAGATCGGCTCCGTCGGCAAGGTCATCCCCACCCTCCAGGCCCGCGTCGTCGACGGCTTCGGCGAGCCCGTCGGCCCGGGTGAGGTCGGCGAGATCGTCTACCGTGGTCCCACCACGATGTCCGGTTACTGGAACAAGCCCAAGGAGACGGCGGAGGCCTTCGAGGGCGGGTGGTTCCATTCCGGCGACCTGGTCCGCATGGACGACGAGGGCTTCGTCTACGTGGTGGACCGCAAGAAGGACATGATCATCTCCGGCGGCGAGAACATCTACTGCGCCGAGGTGGAGAACATCATCGCCGGGCACCCGAGGATCCGCGAGGTCGCGGTGATCGGCCGCAAGGACGACAGGTGGGGCGAGGTCCCCGTCGCAGTGGTCGCTCAGAACGTGGAGGACGGCGTTGCCGATCTCACCCTCGAGGAGCTCAGCGAGTGGCTGCGGGACAAGCTCGCCGGCTTCAAGCTCCCCAAGCATCTGGTCCACGTCGACGAACTCCCCCGCAACGCCAGCGGCAAGGTCGTCAAGGGCACACTGCGTTCCGAGCACGGCACCGTGGGCGTCTGAGCTGGTGTCCCGGCTCCCGTCCGACCACTCCGGGAGAGCAGGGAAGTGCTCACCAGCTCTATCGTCGGGCCGGATCCACAGGTGCGCGACCACCGGCTTCCTGCAGCGACCGTTCCGGGATGAACTCGGAATCCCGTGGGGTTCGCACGCGGCCCGACGAACTCCCCCGGACGGTTCGGACGGCCACCTACCGCATCCTGTTCACCGATCTGAGGTGGAGAGTGCGGACGGACCGATCACTGAAGTGGGACTCAGTGCTCGGGGTCGAGTTCCGGGGCGCGCTCGTCGTCCCACACGCCCGCTCGCTCGAGATGGGCGATGAGCAGACTCGCGCCACCGGTGAACTCGGCGTCCACCACTTCGTGGGCCGTCTCGACGTCGCCGTCACGCAGCGCCTCGAGCATGCGGCGGTTGTCCGTCAGTGCGCCCGCACGCCACTCGGGGTCGTCCGCGTACAGCCGGTAGGGCATGTAGCGGGCGGCGTTGGACAGGAACCGGGACAGCTTGTCCGAGCGGGAAGCCCGGTTGAGGCACCGGTGGATCGCGTACTGGGCGTGCACCACGCCGTCGGTGTCATCTGACGCGGATGCCTTCTCGAATTCGTCGATCAGACGACCGTGGAGCTCGAGAGTTTCCGCGTCGTAGCGGGTGATGGCCCGGTCGACGATGCGCTTGGAGAGTTCCGCTTGGAGCCAGAAGATGTCCTCGATGTCCTGGCGGCTCATCGGCGAGACCAGGTAGCCGCGCCGCGGCACCAGATCGACGAGGCCCTCGCCGCGCAGGGTGAGTAGTGCCTCCCGGACCGGGGTCACGCTCACCCCGAGTGCGGAGGCGGTCTCGTCGAGCCGGATGAAGGACCCCGGGCGGACATCGCCGCTCATGATCCGAGTCCGCACGTGGTCGGCGACCTCCTCGGAGAGCTGCGGGCGCTGGCCGAGTCGTGTGGGGGCCACGTCCGCCACCTCATTCCACGAGAGAAGGGCACCCACCCGGAGCGCCGAGACCGATGATCTAAATCAAATATATCCGTAGTGGCTCACACTACCTCGCCGGGGGCGGGGCATCCACCCACCGCCGAGAAGGGTTCACGTGAAACATCTCTCGCTCGCCTTCGTTTCGGTTATGACAACCCTCGACCGGCCCGTCTCCTCGGGGCGCTGCAGCGCGGGTCGGAATCGGCGACAGTTCGGCGGTGGCCCCGCGGCGACCGTCGGCGACCCGCGAGTGGCGCCCCCGACCCGCGACATGGAGCCCGACCGGCGGGGCACGGTGCCCGACCGGCGGGGCGCCTGGGCCCGCCCGCACCGGGACCGGCCGAGGGGAAGGATGCGTTTACGCGCAGCGACGTCGGCCGTGCCACTCGAGCGTGCGATGCGCGGACATGCGCACGAACCCTCCTGCGGAGAGGGCCGAATAGCGCGGAGGGGCTGCCGGGCGGCCACAGCCGGGCGAGACTGGGCCCATGACGTCAACCGAGAACCGTCCCGCCGTCCGTACCGAGCGCCGGGACCACGTCCTACTCGTCACCCTCGACCGCCCGGAGGCCCGCAACGCCGTCAACGGCGAGGTCAGCACGCTGCTGGGCAACGCGCTGCACGAGGCGGACACCGATCCCGAGATCCGGGTCGTGGTGATCACCGGCGCGGGAGAGCGGTCGTTCTGTGCGGGCGCCGACCTCAAGGCCATCTCCCGGGGTGAGGACATCTTCCCGGCCGAGAACCGGCAGTGGGGATTCGCGGGGATGATGCAGCAGTACGTCTCGGTCCCCGTGATCGCCGCGGTCAACGGCACCGCACTGGGTGGGGGCTGCGAGATCGCCCTGGCCTGCGACCTCGTGGTGGCCGCCGACCACGCGGTGTTCGGACTGCCGGAGGTGCGGCGTGGGCTCATCGCCGCCGCCGGTGGCGCGTTCCGGCTGCCGGCCCAGCTGCCCCACCGGGTGGCCATGGAGATGATGCTCACCGGCGAGCCGATCACCGCCGGGCGGGCGCTCGACCTGCACCTGATCAACCACGTCGTCCCGGCCGACCGGCTGCTCGACACCGCGCTCGAGCTCGCCGGAACCATCGCCGCCAACGCGCCGCTGGCGGTCCAGGGGACCAAGCGGGTCGCGCTCGGTATCACCGACGGCGGGCGTCCGGCGGAGGTCGACAAGTGGAAGGTCAATGACACGGAGATGATCACCGTCATGACCTCCGAGGACGCGGCGGAGGGCCCGAGGGCGTTCGCGGAGAAGCGTGCCCCGGTGTGGAAGGCGCGCTGAACCCGGATCCGATGAGACCCATCCCCCGACCCGACCGGATGTGAACTCCGCCCCCCGGCCCTACATTTCCTTTATGGAAGCAGTGTTGAGGTCGATGGTCGTCGAAGAGGACCTGCACGTCCTCGACACCGCGAGCAGGGAGTTGACGCCCCGGGCGGCGGAGCTGCTGGCCCTGCGGGGTGGAGGTGGCGCGGGAGAGGAACTGCGCAACTGCGTCATCCGCGCCGCGACCGCCTCTGCCGGGTCCGCGACGGAGCCCGCAGGACCCCCACCCCGCGCCGGGCCGGGAGTCGCAGACCCGCGCCTCGGCCGGCTTCCGGGTGGTGGTCGAGACCGCCGACGCCGACGAGGCCCAGTACGCGTCCCGACGGGTCGCCGCCCTCGCGCCGGTGCTGCTGGCACTGTCGGCGAGTTCCCCCTACTGGGCCGACGGCACCGACTCCGGGTACGCCTCCACCCGCTACTTCGAGAGCCAGTGGTCACCCGCACACCTGCCCGCCTATGCCGCCGACACCGCCGACGAGGCGCTCGCCTGCGAGGACGAGATCGTCGCCACCGGCGTGGTCGCGGGACGGGAGGGGATCGCGGTCGACGTCCGCCCCTCCCGGGACGGCGACGGGATCGAACTCGTGGCCTGCGACTCCTGCAGCACCATCGACACCCTCGTCGTCGTCGCCGCCCTGTTCCGCGCGGCGGTCGACCGCGTCCTCGCCGAACGGGACGCCGGTCAGGACTCCGGATCCGGTGGGTGGGACGGACCCTCCGACGCCGTGCTGGCCGCGGCGTTCTGGCGCGCCGCACGCTCCGGACTCGAGGGGGACCTCGTGGACGTGGCGACCGGGCGCCCCCGCCCCGCCACCGAGGTGCTCACCGGACTGGTCGACGACCACGTCGACCACCTCCGGTCCGGAAGCGAACTCGACCTGGTGCTGAACCTGCTCGACGGGGTCCGCGGTTCCGCGACCTCGGCCACCCGCCAACGCGCGGCGCACCGCCGACGGGGACGCCGCAGCGACGTGATCGCCGTCCTGCTGGCCGAGACCGTCGAGCGGATCCGCCCCCGGGACACCGCCGACGACCGCGGGATGCGACACATGCTCGCCTCCTACTCGCCGCTCGGGGAGGCGGTCACCGAGGAGGTGCACGACGAGGCCATCTCCGAGGACGGCAACCCGCGGCCCGAGTACGTGGACGTGCTCAAGGCCGTGTCCGACATGGGCCCCGAGGTCCTGTGCGAGCGCAAGGAGCAGGTGGACGACAGACTGCGCTCCATGGGCATCACGCTCAAGGTGTACGGCAAGGACGAGCCGCAGGTCTTCCCGCTGGACTCCGTCCCGCGGATCGTCCCGGCTGACCAATGGGCGCGGATCTCCGCAGGCATCGAGCAGCGGGCGCGCGCGATGGAGATGTTCCTGCGCGACATCTACGGGGCGGGCGAGATCAGCCGGGCCGGCGTGGTCCCCGCCGAGGCGCTCCAGCGCGCACCGGGGTTCCGTCCCACCGGACGCGCGGTGCCCGAGGGCGTCCTCCACGCCCCGGTGTGTGGCGTGGACCTGGTCTCCACGGCGCCGGGCGAGTGGATCGTGCTCGAGGACAACCTGCGGATGCCCGGGGGGATGGCGATGGCGGTCGCACTGCGCGACCGGATCGCCGAGGGTTTCCCCGAGTTCGGTGCGCGGTCGGAGGTCCACGACCCCCGCGAGGCGCTGGCGATGCTGACCGACACCCTGCGGGCGGCCGCACCGGAGGGCGTCGACGATCCCGCGATCGCCGTGGTGATCGCCGAGGACGAGCTCGAGGCGTTCGACCTCAACAGCGTCACCGAGGCGGTCCGCGGGACACTGGTGACCCCCTCGGACCTGGTGTGCGAGGACTCCGCCCTGTGGCGGGTCGAGGGCGGGGAGCGGCAGAAGATCGACGTGCTCTACGTCCGTATGGACGAGGAGATGCTCCTGTCCTCTACGGGTGCAGATGGTGCGGCGCTGCGCAGTGGACTGCTGAGCGCGATGGCGGAGCACGGCGTCGCCGTGGTCAACGCGCCCGGCAACGGCGCCGCTGACGACAAGGCGATCTACGCGATGGTCCCGAAGATCATCGATTTCTACCTGGGCGAGAAGCCCCTCATCGGCCAGGTCGACACGTACCTGTGCGCCGACCCGGACCAGCGTCGACAGGTCCTCGATCGGCTCGGCGAGCTGGTCGTCAAGCCGATCGACGGCTACGGCGGGTCCGACATCACCGTGGGTCCGGAGTGCTCACCCCGCGAGCTCGACGAGCGTCGGGACGAGCTGCGCCGCCACGGCGACCGGTTCGTCGCGCAGGAGGTGCAGCCACTGTCCACCCTGCCGACGTTCGACGGCCGCGAACTGCAGCGACGCCACGTCGACATGCGGGCGTTCGTCATGTTGCGGCACGGTGAGGGGGGAGAGATCGCCGCCACGGCCCCGCCTGTCGCACTGACGCGCGTGGCCCCGGCGGGCACCATGGTCGTCAACGCCTCGAGCGGAGGCGGCGGAAAGGACACCTGGATTCACCGTGCCTGACACCACCGAGGTCGACGTCGAGGTCACCGAGGAGGCCGAGTCCCGCGACGTCGCGGGACCACCCGACGACGCCGCCGGGGGGCCCACCCAGATCCGCCACACTACGTCCCCCAACCTGTCGCCGGACGGGTCGATGTTGGCGTGCGTGGTCACCGAGCGCACCGGCTACCCGCGCGCCGTGCAGCGGCCGCTGGGGCCGGGTGGGCTGGACGGGGCCGGGCCGGAGCGCGACGTCGTGCTGCCCGTCGACGGCCCCGTGCGCCGCGTGGCCTACTCGCCCAACGGCAGGTGGCTCGCCTGCGAGGTCGCCCCGGACGGCGGCGAGCGCGAACGGATCTGGCTGGTCACCACCGACCCCGACGATCACGACGTCTACCCCGTCGACACCGCGGGCGACGCCACCGTCCAGATCGTCGGCTGGGACGGCGACCTGCTCGCGGTGACGGCGTTCGACTCCGAGGGCCTGGCCGAGGGCCGCCTCGTGGACCCCGAGACCGGGGAGCACACCGTCGTCGATCGACGGATGGGCGGTGCACTGGTCCACGCGTGGGACGGAGCCGCGCTGTTCCGGGTGGGTGCCCGCGGTAACCGCGAGTTGCTGCGCATCGTCCCCGACGGCCGGTGGTGGCCATTGCTGCCCGTCGACACCGGCTCCACCACGGACGCCGGGGTCATCCTCGACGCGGGGGACGACGACCGTCCCATGCGGATGGTCGTCCGCAGCGACCATTCGGCGGACCGGATGGGCCTGCTCGCGGTCGAGGCGGACGAGGACTCCACCGAGTCCTGGCCGGTGGCGTTCCGCACCGACGCCGATCTCGACCGCGTCGAGGTGAGCCTGGACCGCTCGACCGCGGTGCTGCTGTGGAACGTGCGCGGTGGTCTGTCGGAGATCGAGGTACTCGACCTACGGCCGGAGCGCCCCCGCGTGATCGTTCGGCCACCGCTGCCCGAGGTCGTGGCGACCTCACCCACGCTCACCGCAGACGGCCGGTTGCTCGCGCTCACCATCGAGAGCCTCGACCAGCCGCCGCGCGTGGTGATGTACGACGTGGACAACCGCAGGTGGACCGGGCGGCCGCCCGAGCAACCCGACCCCGCGCCGACGTTGGTCGAGTTCACCGCCCGTGACGGACTCCAGCTCAGCGGCTGGCTGTACCGTCCCGACATCGCTGACGAACCGGGCCCGACCGTGGTCCACCTCCACGGCGGTCCCGAGGGGCAGTCGCGCCCCGGGTACAACGACATCGCCCGCCGCTACCTCGACATCGGCGTGAACTACTTCCTGCCCAACGTGCGCGGGTCGACCGGCTCGGGTCGTTTCTTCAGTCACGCCGACGACCGCTACGGTCGCTTCTCCGGCATCGACGACGTCGAGGACGCGTTGCTGCACCTGATCGACGAGGGCATCGCCGATCCAGGCCGGGCGGTGGTCTCGGGCCGGTCCTACGGCGGCTACCTGGTCAACGCCACGCTGGTCCGCCACCCCGGCAGGTGGCGAGGCGGAATCGCCGCGTGCGGGATGAGCGACCTGCAGACCTTCTACCGCACCACCGAGCCGTGGATCGCCGCGGCTGCCTACCCCAAGTACGGCAACCCGCTCCAGGAACGTGAGCTACTGCGGGAGGCCTCGCCCCTACGGCGGTACCACCACGTGGACGTCCCGATGCTCTTCGTCCACGGCGCGCACGACACCAATGTGCCGCTCAGCGAGACCGATCAGGCCGTGGAGTTCCTGCGCCGGCGCGGCGTACCGGTGGACGTCCTGCTGTTCGAGGACGAAGGTCATGAATTCGTGAAATTGGCCAACCGGCAGCGTCTCGGCGACCGGGTGGTCCAGTTCTGCCAGGAGGTGTTCGATGTTCGGACGCAAGAAGAATGAGACCCCCGACCCGACCGGGTTCGAGGGCCGGCTCGTCGGATGGCGGCGGCACATCCACGCCCACCCCGAGCTGTCCTACGAGGAGCGGGAGACGACCGAGTACATCGAGGGCGAGCTCCGCTCGATGGGGCTCAAGCCCGAGCGGTTCGAGGTGGGCACCGGGCTGTGGTGCGACGTCGCGGCCGCCGACGGGGCCACGTCGACAGACGTGGTGGCGCTGCGCGCGGACATCGACGCGCTGGCCATGAGCGAGGAGTCCGGCGAGTCCTTCTCCTCCGAGGTCGAGGGCGTCAGCCACTCCTGCGGGCACGACGGCCACACGGCGATGCTGCTGGGCGCCGCCGAGATGCTGGTCGCCGACCCGCCGCCCCGCCCGGTGCGCCTAATTTTCCAGCCGGCCGAGGAGACGATGCCCGGCGGTGCCAAGGACTGCGTCGAGGAGGGCGTGGTCAAGGGCGTCGACCGCATCCTCGCGCTGCACTGCGACCCGCACCGCCCGGTCGGCGAGGTGGGCGTGACCGGCGGGGCCATCACCTCGTCCAACGCCAAGATCGGCATCACCATCCACTCGGACGGCGGGCACACCGCGCGTCCGCACGAGACCCAGGACACCGTCTTCACCCTCGCCCAGATCGTCACGGGCGTCACGGGCGTGATCGACCGGCGGATCGACCCGCGGTCCGGCACCGTGCTCACGTGGGCCTCGATCAAGGCCGGCGGGTCCGCGCCCAACGTCATCCCCGACTCGGGCGAGATCTGGGGCACGCTGCGCAGCGCGGACCGGGACGTGTGGGCGACCGTCGAGCCGCTGGTCCGCGAGACGGTCGAGCGGATCGGTGCCCTGTACGGGGCGCGCACTGAGGTCGAGTACATCCAGGGTGTGCCGCCCGTGGTGAACGACGACGAGTGCGCCGACCTCGCGGCGAAGGCCGTCGAATCGGTGCTCGGAACCGACGGGGTGGGCACCGCCGACCAGTCCAGCGGCGGCGAGGACTTCGCCTGGTACACCGAGGAGATCCCCGGCGTCTACCTGCGGTTGGGGGTGTGGGACGGCGAGTCCGAGGAGACGGATCTCCACCATCCGGGCTTCGTGCTGGACGAGCGGGCGCTGGCCCACGGTGCCCGCATCTTCGACGCGTTCGCCCGCCTCGACCGCCCCGCCTGAGCTGGCGGGGCGGATCCCGGCCGCGCGCGCTCACCCTCCCGCCCTCGTGCGCTCACCCTCCCGCCGAGCAGAGGATTTCGCCGGTATCGCCCGAGAGCGGGTGTGCGAAATCCTCTGCTCGGCGAGGTGCGGGGAAACCGGCCTCGTCAGCGCACGGTGATCGCCGCGTCACCGGCGGGGACGAGTTCGCCGATCACGGTGCCCCCCGGGATCTCCCCGGCGACGAGCAGCCCGCCGGAGGTCTGGGCGTCGGCGAGCAGGAGCAGTTCGTCCTCGTCCACGTCGGCCGCGAGGTGTGGACGCACCCAGTCGAGGTTGCGGCGCGTCCCGCCGCTGACGTATCCGTCGGCGAGCGCCTGACGGGCGCCCTCGAGGTAGGGCACCGCGGCGGGGTCGATCACGGCCGAGACGCCGCTGGCCCGGGCCATCTTGTACAGGTGGCCGAGCAGGCCGAATCCGGTGACGTCCGTGGTGCACTCGACCCCGGCGGCCAGGGCGTCGCGGGAGGCGACGTCGTTGAGGGTGGTCATCGTCTCGATCGCCTCGCGGCTCACCTCCCCGGTGTTCTTGTGCCGACAGTTGAGCATCCCGATCCCCAGCGGCTTGGTGAGCGACAGCGGCACCCCGGCCCGGCCCGCGTCGTTGCGCAGCAGCCGGTCCGGGTCCGCCAGCCCGGTGACGGCCATGCCGTACTTGGGCTCGGGGTCGTCCACGCTGTGCCCGCCGGCCACGTGACAGCCGGCGGCGCCGGCCACCTCCTGGGCACCGCGGAGCACCTGTCCGGCCATCTCGTACGGCAGGACGTCCATCGGCCAGCACAGCAGGTTGATCGCCATGATCGGCGTCCCGCCCATCGCGTAGACGTCGGAGAGAGCGTTGGCCGCGGCGATGCGCCCCCAGTCGTACGGGTCGTCGACGACGGGGGTGAAGAAGTCGGCGGTGCTGATGACGGCCCGACCCCCGGTGATCCGCACCGCCGCCGCGTCGTCACCGTCGTCGAGGCCCACGATGAGCTCCGCGGCCGGCTCCCGGACCGGGGCCCCGATGAGGTCGGCCACCACGTTCTCCAACGCGCCGGGCGGGATCTTGCAGGCACACCCGCCACCGTGTGCGTAGGAGGTGAGCCGGGCGGTGGGCGAGATGGGTTCGGTGGCCATGGTCCGACCCTAACGACGCGGCGCCGATCGGTGGGCGCGGCCGGGAAACACCGCCTAGTCTCGTGGGGGCAGGGAGGCGTCCGGGCACCTGGTGGTCCCCGCGGTCTTCAAAACCGACGTGGCCGAGCATCTCGGTCAGGCGGGTTCGATTCCCGTCCGCCTCCGCCACAACCTCACCGTCACCGGCACCGATCCGAAAAGGGGAACGGACGATCACCGAGCAGCCGCGGAAGGGGTCGGGGGCGCCGTCGCCCGATCCGCGTCGTCTCATCCCGTCCACCGACGTCCTGCTCCGCGATCCCCGGCTCGCTGCGGCGGTCGACGGGCTGGGCCGCGAGCTGGTCAAGGGTGAGATCCGCGGCGCGCAGGACCGCGCCCGGGCGGGAGCGCTCCCGCCCGCCGAGATCGTCGACGCGGTGCTCGACGCGCTGCCCGGCGCGCCCGTGACGCTGACGCCCGTCCTCAACGCCAGTGGCGTCCTGCTGCACACCAACCTCGGCCGGGCGCCGCTGTCGGACGCCGCCGTCCGCGCGCTCGCCGAGGCCGCGGGCACCAATGACGTGGAGCTGGACCTGGCGACGGGCCGCCGGGGCAGGCGGGGCCGCGGCGCCCTCGACGCCCTGCGGGCCGCCGTGCCCACGGCGGGCGACGTCCACGTGGTGAACAACGGCGCGGCCGCCCTGGCCCTCGCCGCGACCGCGCTGGGCGGGCCGGGGCGGACGATCGTCATCGCGCGCGGGGAGATGGTGGAGATCGGCGACGGGTTCCGCCTGCCGGAGCTGCTGGAATCCACGGGGACCCGGTTGCGGGAGGTCGGCACGACCAACCGGGTCAACGCCGAGGACTACTCCCGCGCGATCGACGACACCACTGCCTTCGTCCTCAAGGTCCACCCCTCCAACTTCGTGGTGAGCGGCTTCACCTCGTCCGTCCCGCCCGCCGAACTGCGGGATCTCGGGGTGCCGCTGGTGGTGGACATCGGCTCGGGGCTGCTCGCCCCCCACCCCACGCTGCCGGACGAGCCGGACATGACCACGACGCTCGCGGCGGGCGCCGACCTCGTGACGTCCAGCGGCGACAAGCTCCTCGGTGGCCCGCAGGCCGGGATCATGGCCGGCGACGCCGCGCTCGTGCAGCGCCTGCGTCGCCATCCGCTCGCCCGCGCGTTGCGCGTCGACAAGCTCACGCTGGCCGCTCTCGAGGCGACGCTGCGCGGTCCGCGTCCGCCCGTTGTCGCCGGTCTCGAGGCCGACCCCGCCGAACTGTGGGAGCGGGCCGAGCGGATCGCCGCACGACTGCGCGCGGCGGGGCTGGATGCGGAGGCCGTCCGGTCCGTCGCCGCCGTCGGCGGTGGGGGCGCGCCCGGTGTCGACCTTTCGAGCGCCGCGGTGTCCCTGCCGGAGCGCTGTGCCGAGACGTTGCGCGCGGGACGCCCCGCCGTCCTGGGGCGCGTGACCGACGGCCGGTGCCTCCTGGATCTGCGTGCAGTGCCGCCGGGGGACGACGACGAGCTGGCGCGGCTCGTGCTCCGGGCGGAGGCGCCCGCCTGATGTTCGTCGTCGCCACCGCCGGCCACGTCGATCACGGGAAGTCGACGCTCGTCCGCGCGCTCACCGGCGAGGAGCCCGACCGGTGGGACGAGGAACGCCGCCGCGGCCTGACCATCGGTCTGGGGTACGCCTCGACCACCCTCGACGACGGCCGCACGGTCGCGTTCGTCGACGTGCCCGGCCACCGGCGGTTCGTCCCCACCATGCTGGCCGGGGTCGGGCCGGTGCCCGCGGTGATGTTCGTCGTGGCCGCCGACGACGGGTGGATGCCGCAGTCCGCCGAACACCTCGACGCGCTCACCGCGCTGCGCGTCGAGCACGGCGTCCTCGTCATCACGCGCAGCGACCTGTTGGACCCGGACCTCGCGCTGGCGGAGGCCCGTGACGCGATGGCCGGCACACCCCTGGCGGACATACCGGCGGTGTGCGTCTCGGCCGTCACCGGCGCCGGGATGGACGCGCTGCGCGGGGATCTCGCCCGGCTGGGCACGCTGCTGCCGGAGGCCGATCGCGGCGCCGACGTGCGGCTGTGGGTGGACCGGTCGTTCAGCATCGGCGGAGCCGGCACCGTCGTCACCGGCACGCTTCCCGCGGGCACCATACGGGCGGGTGACACGCTGGAACTGGGCCCGGGCGGTCCCCAGGTCACCGTCCGTGGTCTGCAGTCGCTCGGGCACCGGCGCGACGAGGTGGCGGCGGTGGCGCGGGTCGCCGTGAATCTGCGCGGGGTCGCCGCGGACGAGATCCCGCGGGGTAGCACTCTGGTCACCCCGCGACGGTGGCGCTCGGTCGGGACCCTCGACGTGCGCGTCGACGGGCGGACGGGCGCGCTGCCGGAGCAGGTGATGGTGCACATCGGATCCGCCTCGACAGCCGCTCGCGTGCGGCCCCTCGACGAGGGTCATGCCCGCCTCGCGCTCGCGGACCCGCTGCCGCTGCGGGTGGGGGACCGGCTCATCCTGCGCGAGCCGGGAGCCGACCGTATCCCGGCGGGCGCCGTCGTGCTGGATCCCGCCCCGCCGGCGCTGCGTCGCCGCGGTGCGGCCCGCCACCGCGCCGAGGAGTTGGCGGCGACACCGGAGCGCCCCGACCTGCCCTCGGAGCTGCGTCGGCGCGGCGTGGCCCACGTCGATGACCTGCGCGCATGGGGGATCGCCATCCCGGTCCGCGACCAGTCCCACCGCGGGTGGCTGATCGACCCCGGGCGCGTCGCCGTCCTCGCCGAGACCCTCGTCGAGGCCGTGCGCGAGCACGACCGCGCCGATCCGCTCGATCCGGGCCTGCCCACCGAGGCCGCCCGCCGCGCGCTCGGGCTGCCCGACGCATCCCTGCTCATGGCCGTCCTCGATCACCCGGCCGCGGCCTCGCTGCGGGCGGAGGGAGGCCGGGTGGTCGAAGGCGACGGGCCGGGCCTGCCCCCGGCGGTCCGCGCGGCAGCGGGCACCCTGGGCGAGCGGTTCCGGGTCGGGCCGTTCGACGCCCCGACCGCCGGGGAGTTGGCCGGGCTGGGCCTCGGACCGCGTGAGCTCGCCGCCTGCGAGCGGGCCGGGCTCCTCACCGGCGTCGGACCCGGCGTGTGGCTGGGTCCGGGCGCGATCGGGGAGGCGGTACGGCGGCTCCGTGAACTACCGCAGCCGTTCACCCCGAGCGGCGCGCGCACCCACCTCGACACCTCGAGGCGTGTGGTGATGCCGCTGCTCGAGGTGCTCGCCGAACGCGGGCTCACCCGCCGCGAGGGCGACGACGGCCACGCCATTGTCTGACCCGACCTGTCGGTTGCCGCGCCGGGCCGCCCCGGACCCCGCCGGCCGGACGAGCCCGCGGGTAGGTCCGGTTACCGCTCGCCCGCGTAGGCCTCCCCGCCACCGCGGGCGTCGCGCCGCTCGCGCTGGGGGATGACCACGTACTTCGGGTCGCGCGTGGAGGCCATCCCGGCGTGGAACACCGCCCACCGGGTGCACGCCGACCCCGCCGCCAGCGAGAAGCCCGCGACCGCGGACAGCGCGCGGTTGCGTCGCCCGAGCACGGCGCCCACCGCGCCGGCGGTGGTGAGGATCTGGGCGGCGCGGTGGTACGCCCCGGCCCGGCCCTCGTGGAGCGGTTCGGCGGTGATGCCCATCGACTGCTGCATGATCCGGTCGGCGGCGAGCTCGAGCGTCGCGCCGCCCACGGCCAGCCGTCGGGCGGGGCCCGTCTCGTGGAGCGGGTTGAGCAGCAGGCCCACCCCGCCGGACGCGGCCGCGGCGCTGCCGACGAAGACGAACGGCAGCTCCCGGCGGGCGGCGCTCCAGCTGGGGGCGGCGGTGTCGGTGAGCAGTACCGCCGTGTACGAGGCGACCGCCGGCGCCACGAGGGCGGCGACGATCCCGGCCGGTCGCGACGCGCGGGTGATGAGGTCGGTGGGCAGGCGACGCGCGAGGCGGGTGGGCAGCAGCGGCACGATCTCCTGCCCCAGGGCCAGCCCCACGAACGGGCCGTACGCCGACAGGAGCCAGGTGCCCACGCTCATTGGCGAGGTCAGCTTGAGCACCCGCAGCATGTGGTGGAACCGCTCCGGGCGCCCCAGGTCGCGGACCAGGTAGTACAGGCTGCCGGTGATTCCGCCGAGAGCGACGATCCGCGCCGAGCGGCGCTGGCTCGGCAGGCCCGCCAGGTCGGCCCCGGCCGCGAGCAGTGACGATCCACCGGCCAGACCGCCGAGGAAGAGATAAGCCGCGATGTCGTACTCCCACGGCGGGGCCTTGACGATCGGTGTGCCGTAGTACGAGCGGAATTCCGCGGGGGGCACCACGAGCTGCTCGCGTCCCCCCTTGCCCTTTCGGCGGGTCCGGGTCTGCTGCCCCAGTCCTCCGGGGATGCTCGCCTTGTCGTCGTCGGCTCGGTTGTGGTCGGCCCGGTTGTGGTCGGCTGGGTTGTGGTCGGTCCCGTCGCCGTCGCTCATCAGGCCCCGCCTCCCACGGTGAAGGCGGCCACCGCGCCGCCGAGCAGCGTCACCGCGGCCAGAGCGGCCTGCTGCCACATCTTCCCCACGAACCGGGTCGTCAACACCGGATCCGGCGGCAGTCCGTACACCTCCGGGTCGTCCAGCAGGAGGAAGAACGCGCCCGTGCCGCCGACTCCGTTGTTCGAGTCGTGCCCGTAGAGCTGGGCGTTCGGCTCGCCCGCCTCGACCAGCTGGTCCAGGCGCCCGGCCGCGCGCTCGCGGAGTTCGTCGAGGTCGCCGAACTGGATCGACTCCGTGGGGCACGCCTTGGCGCAGGCGGGGGTCTGGCCCTCGGTGAGCCGGTCGTAGCAGAGCGTGCACTTCTGGGCGATGCCCACGGCGGGGTCGCCCGCAGGGCCCGAGCGGCGCTCGATCACGCCGTACGGGCATGCGCTCACGCAGTACCCGCAGCCGTTGCAGATGTCGCTCTGCACCACCACGGTGCCGAATTCGGTGTGCATGAGCGCGCCCGTCGGGCAGACGTCCACGCAGGCGGCGTGCGTGCAGTGCTTGCACACGTCGGACTCCATGAGCCACCGGAAGTCGGTGGGCTCCCCGGCGTCGGGGGAGTCGCCCGGCAGGGTCGGGGCCGGCATGCCCAGATCGACGGGCGCGGACGGCCCGGCGGCGGGGGCGCCGGGTGCTGACGGCGCGCCGGCGTGCGCACCGGACCGGGCCGGCACCTCCTGCTCGATGAACGCGACGTGCCGCCACGTCGACGCACCCAGCGCCTGTGTGTTGTCGTAGGACATACCGGTGAGCTCGAGGCCGTCGGAGGGGATGAGGTTCCACTCCTTGCACGCCACCTCGCAGGCCTTGCAGCCGATGCACACGCTGGTGTCGGTGAAGAAGCCCTTGCGGGGCGGCGGGTCCGAGTAGCCGTTGTCCTCGGCGGGGTCGATGTCCCCGAAGAAGGACCGCCCGAGATCGGACAGGAAGGCGGACATGATTCAGCTCTCCGTTCCCGGTTCGGTGATGACTCCCGCACGCCGGCGGTAGCCCTCGACGAACTCCAGCAGCGCCGGTCCACGCGGTCGGCGTCCCGCGACGATGTCACAGCTCGTCGCCTTGGTCGCGGGAATGGACACGTTGGGATCGAGGGACTGGGCGAGCAGGTCGTTCGCCGGGTCGCCGATGCTCACGCCGTTGCCGCCCCAGTGATAGGGCAGCCCGATCTGGTGCAGGGTGCGACCGTCGATGAGCAGTGGCGTCATCCGCCTGGTCACCAGGACCCGCGCCTCGATCGCGGAGCGGGAGGTGACGATCGTCGCCCAGCCGCCGTTGACCAGGCCCCGCTCCCGCGCCAGCTCGGGGCTGATCTCGCAGAAGAACTCCGGCTGCAGCTCGGACAGGTACGGCAGCGTCCGGCTCATGGCCCCCGCCGTGTGGTGCTCGGTCAGGCGGTAGGTGGTGAAGACGAACGGGAACACTTCGCTGCCCGGCTCCCCGTGGCCCGGCTGGGTCTCGTTGTAGCGGCCGGGGCGTATCGCGCGGGCGGGATTGGCGTCGTGACCCGGGTAGATCGGGTTCGCCACGGGTGACTCGGGCGGCTCGTAGTGCGCCGGCAGCGGACCGTCGGCCAGACCGCGCGGTGCATAGAGCCAGCCGCGGCCGTCGTCCTGCATGATGAACGGGTGTGCCCCACCGATGGCGTCCTGGGCCACCGCGCCCTCGGGCGGGATGTAGTCGGGGGCCTTGTCGGCCTCGAAGTCGGGCACGTCCTCACCCACCCACCGGCCGGCGCCGTCGGCGGCGTCGGGATCCCAGCTGATGAGTGCCTTGCGCTCGCTCCACGGCCGACCCTCCGGGTCCGCGGAGGCACGGTTGTAGAGGATGCGACGGTTCGCCGGCCACGCCCATCCCCACTCCGGGGCCACCGGACTCTGCTCGTGGCGGGACTTGCGTCGCGCGGCCTGGTTGACGCCGTCGGCGTAGACCCCGCAGTAGATCCAACACCCACACGAGGTCGAGCCGTCCGGCTCGAGCTGGGTGTACGTCGACAAAGGTTCGCCGTCCGCTCCACGGCCGTTGATCTCGGCCAGCACGGCCTCGGCGTCGGGCTCGTCGTCCGTCCCCGGCTCCATCGGGTAGTCCCAGGTCAGGTCCAGCAGCGGCCGGTCGCGGGGGTCCGTGGAGTCGGCCAGCTTCTCCTTCAGACGGCGTCCGAGGTGGAAGTAGAACCACAGTTCACTGCGCGCGTCCCCCGGTGGCTCGACGGCCTGGTGGCGCCACTGCAGCAACCGCTGTGTGTTGGTGAACGTGCCCTTCTTCTCCACGTGATTGGCGGCCGGGAAGAAGAAGACCTCGGTGCCGATCTCCTCCGGGCGCATCTCACCGGTCTCGATCTCCGGGCCCCTGCGCCAGAAGTCGGCGCTCTCGATCATCACGAGGTCGCGGACGACCAGCCAGTCGAGATTGGCCAGCCCGGCGCGCTGCATCCGCCCGTTGGCGGTACCCACGGCGGGGTTCTCTCCGACGAGGAAGTACCCGCCGCCGCCTTCGTTGACCTGCCGCTGGACCGTCGCGGTCGAGTCGTGCTTGCCCGTGAGCTTGGGCAGGTAGCCGTAGGCGAAGTCGTTGTCCGCGGTGGCCGCGTCGCCCCACCACGCCTTGAGCAGGCTGACGGTGTAGGACCTCATGTGGCCCCAGAAGCCCTGGGCCTCGTCGTCGGTGCTGATGTAGCTGTCCAGGTCCGGTTGCTCGGCGGCGTTCGGCGTGGGCAGGTACCCCGGCATGAGGTCGTACAGCGTGGGGATGTCGGTGGAGCCCTGGATGCTCGCGTGGCCGCGCAGCGCCATGATCCCGCCGCCGGGGCGGCCGATGTTGCCCAGCAGCAACTGCAGGATCGACGCCGTGCGGATGTACTGCACTCCCACCGTGTGCTGAGTCCAGCCGACGGCGTAGCAGAACGCGGAGGTGCGCTCGCGTCCTGAGTTCTCGGTCAGGGCTCGGGCGACGCGGAGGAAGTCGTCGACGGCGACACCGCAGGTGCGTTCGACCATCTCCGGGGTGTAGCGGCTGAAGTGCCGTTTGAGGATCTGGAACACGCAGCGCGGATCCTGCAGCGTCTCGTCGCGTTTCCGCGCCCGGGTCGTGGCGGACGCGCGGGCGCCGCCTGACCCGGGAGCCTCGGAGGGTTCGTCCTCGGCCTTGTCGGAGCGGCTCCCGCTCTCATCGGGCATCTCGTTCTCGGGACCCGCGTACTGCCACGACTCGACGTCGTACTCGCGGCCGTCGGCATCGAACCCGGAGAACAGCCCACCGAGGTCCTCGGTGTCCAGGAAGTCGTCGGCGATGATCGTCGCTGCATTGGTGTAGGCCAGCACGTACTCGTGGAACCAGGCGTCGTTGGTGAGGACGTGGTTGATCAGCCCGCCGAGGAACGCGATGTCCGATCCCGCACGGATGGGTACGTGCTGGTCAGCGAGCGCGCTGGTGCGCGTGAACCGGGGATCGACATGGATGATCGTGGCGCCACGCTGCTTGGCCTCCATCACCCACTGGAAGCCGACCGGGTGCGCCTCGGCCATGTTCGAACCCTGGATGACGATGCAGTCGGCGTTCGCGAGGTCCTGCTGGTAGTTCGTGGCACCACCACGCCCGAATGAGGTTCCCAGACCGGGAACGGTGGAGGAGTGTCAAATGCGCGCCTGGTTCTCCACCTCGATGGCGCCGAGCGCCGTGTAGAGCTTCTTCATGAGGTAGTTTTCCTCGTTGTCCAGCGTCGCCCCGCCCAGGCTGGCGAGACCCCGGGTGCGCCGGACGGTGTCTCCGTTCGAGTCCGTCTCCTCCCAGAACTCCTTCCGCGACTCCAGCACGCGGTCGGCGACCATCTCCAGGGCCGTGTCGAGGTCGAGTTCCTCCCAGTCTGTCGCGTACGGCTTGCGGTGGAGCACCGTGGTGATGCGGTCCGGGTTGGTGACGAGCTGCTTGCTCGCCGAACCCTTGGGGCACAGGCGGCCGCGGGAGATGGGGCTGTCGTCGTCGCCCTCGATCTGGGTGACCTTGCCACCGGAGACGTAGACGTCCTGGGCGCACCCGACCGCACAGAACGGGCAGACGCTCTTGACCACCTTGTCGGCGGTGGTGGTGCGGGGGGTGATCTCGAGTGAACGCCGGGAACGGGTCGCGGAGCCGCGACCGAGCAGATCGTTTCCGCTGAACTGTCGCCACACGGGCCAGTTCAGCGGTGAACCGCGGCGGGCCAGTTCCGGCCGCGACGCGCGCGGCCGACCGGGGTCGGGCTGGTGTTCCGACCTCGCCTGTTCCGACCTCGCCTGTTCCGACATCGCCACCTCCAGTTCTCCTGTCCGCACCACGTGGGTTTCGCTCCCATGTAACGCCAGCACAATGACCGTCGCAACCGATTTGGTGAAACGCCTGCCGCGCGCATGATGGTGGGGTGGACGAGCAGAGATGGAACGAGGACGAGGTGTGGGCGACCGTCG
This sequence comes from Dietzia sp. KRD202, assembly GCF_017168155.1. Lineage (NCBI taxonomy): Bacteria > Bacillati > Actinomycetota > Actinomycetes > Mycobacteriales > Dietziaceae > Dietzia > Dietzia sp. KRD202. The sequence goes on from NZ_JABFAN010000012.1 coordinate 178,087, forward strand.
GTCTCATGGCCGATCCGGGCGTGCCCCGGAGGGTCGCGGTGGCGATCGCGGACGATCTCGCGGAGGACCTGTCCAGCGAACTCGGGGGTCGGTGGCGGGTGGAGGTCGACCAGGAGACCCTCCCGCTCGGACCGGACGGCGAGATCCGGCTCACCGAGCACGCTCCCCGGCTGCTGCAGGAACACGACTGGGATTTCGTGCTCTATCTGACGGACCTCGCCACTCGTTCCGACGGGGACCCGCTGCTCTACGACGTGAGCGGCTCGACCACCGCGGCGCTGGTGTGTATCCCGGTGTTCGGCGTCGTCAGAGTGCGTTCGAAGGTCCGCAAGCTCGTCCTGAAGCTGGTGCGTGCGGGCACCCACCAGAGTGGGCTGGGCGCACCCGCGACGGACGACCTGCCCCCCGAGCACTGCCGAGGCTTCCTCAACAAGGCCCGGTTGCTGACGGGGATGGTGCGCAACAACCGGCCGACCCGGATGATGACGGCGCTGACCGGTGTCGTGGCCGCCGGAGCGGGGACCGGCGCCTTCGGCATCTTCTACGGGAGTATCGCCTCGCTCGCGGTGGCGTTGCATCCGCTCCGGCTGCTGCTGATCAGCGTGATGGGCGTGCTCACCCTGGTGGTGTGGCTCATCCTCCGCAACGGCCTGTGGACCCGCCCGGATGACGGGCTCACGGCGAGCAACCGGCGGATGGACAACGCGGCCACCGTCCTGACGGTCGGTACCGGCGTCGGCATCATGTACCTCGGCCTGCTGGCCGCCATGTTCGTGCTGGCGATCGCCGTGATGGACGCCGGATACCTGGAGACGCAGCTCGAGCGGCCCGTCTCAATCTGGGACTACGTCCACCTGGCCTGGCTGTCCAGTTGTCTCGGCGCCTTCGCCGGGGCGCTCGGGTCGAACTTCGACGACGAGGACGCCGTCCGCGAAGCCACCTACAGCCTGCGTTGGCACGAACGCCGCAAGATGTTCGACAGCTACGAGAGTGGGGATGCCGACAGCGACGAGCAGGAGGAACAGGAGCGGATCGAGCGCGAGTACGACGACGACGACGAGAACGACGACGAGAACGACGACGACGACGGCGAGAGCGGGGACGAGGGCGACGACAACGACGACGGCGGCGAGAGCGGGAACGGGAGCCAGAGCTCCCGCGACGGGGGGCCGCGCGAGGTGGAGGACGACCGGCCGAGGGGGTAGACAAGGGATATGACAGCTGCACCGATCGACGCCGCCCCCGCGCAGGGCTCCGCCACGACCGCGCAGGACTCGGCCACGACCGCGCCGTCGCTTCCCGTCGCCTGTGGTCCACTGTCCGAGGCGGTCGTCGCGGCGTTGTCGTCTGGCGCCGTGCAGGACCTGCCGCCGGTACCGGCGGACACCGATCCGCTGGGCCGGGACCTGCAGCTCGCCCTGTACACGCTGTACGAACTGCACTACCGGGGTTTCGACGGGGTCGACGCGGAGCTGGAGTGGGAGCCGGACGTGCTGCGGCTGCGGCGGGACCTCGAGCGGGTCTTCCTCGGGCACCTGCGGTCGGCCGTCGAGCCGGGCGACGACCCCGTGGCAGAGATGGACGCACTGTCGGTCGAGGCGACCTCCGGCACCGGCCCGTCCTGGTACTTCAAGGACGAGGGGTCGTGGGACCAGTTGCGCGAGTACTTCGCCCACCGGTCCCTGTACCACCTCAAGGAGGGCGACCCGCACGCGTTCACCATCCCGCGTCTGCAGGGTCAGGCCAAGGCCTCGTTCGTCGCGGTGGAGTTCGACGAGTTCGGCGGTGGGCGGGGTGAGCGCGTGCACCAGCAGTTGTGGGCCGACCTCATGAGCGCCGCCGAGCTGGACCCGACCTACCTGGGTTACCTCGACCGGGTCTCGGCCGAGACGTTGTCAACGGTCAACCTCATGTCGATGTTCGGCCTGCACCGGTCGCTGCGGGGCGCGGCGATCGGCCACTTCGCGGCCATCGAGATCACCTCGTCGCCGGGATCGGCCCGACTGGTGGCCGGACTGCGTCGGCTGGGCGCTCCCGAGGAGTGCGTCCACTTCTACGCCGAGCACGTGGAGGCCGATGCGGTCCACGAGCAGGTCATGCGGCACGACGTCGTGGGCGATCTGGTGCGCCGCGAGCCGGAACTGGCCGCCGACGTGGTGTTCGGTATGCGCGCGCTGGACTATCTCGACGACCTGGCCGCGGAGAAGATGCTCGCCGCGTGGAAGCGCGGCGAGTCCTCGCTCCTGTCCTGACACTCTCCCGGCCACTCTCCCGGCGAGCCGCCCGCCCCACCGCCCCGGAAAATCGGCTACTCCGAATCGGGATCCGCTATGCGCATCGGGGTAGCAGATCCCGATTCCGGGTAGCGGATTCGCGGGAAGGGGTCCGCCGCCGCCCCGGGACAGCGCTCAGTCGCCGTCGCGGGCCGGGTCGGTCGGCCGGACCTTGCGGCGGTGACTCGTGTCGCACAACGGGTAGGTCTTGCTGCGCCGACACGTGCACACGGCCACCATGAAGCGGTCCGAGCAGACGCGCTCGCCGTCGGGCGTCGTCATGTCGACCGGGCCCTCGATGAGCATCGGTCCCCCGGGCACGATCCGCACCCGCCGGGCGTCAGACGCGGTCAACGCGGATCACCACCAGCTCCTCTTCGCGGCGACCGGGCTCGAGCAGGCCGGCGGCCTCGAGTCGCCCGGCGTACGAGGTCATGACGGGACCGAAGTCCACGACGCGGGTGGCGACGGTCCGCGCGGTGAATCCCGACTGCTCGAGCTTGCGGATGGTCTGCGGGGGGTCCGAGAACTCCGAGTGCACGATCATCATGCTCCCGCCGGGCGAGACTAGGTCCGGGGCGAGGTCGCACAGCTGGTCCAGCACCACGCGGCCGTTGGCGCCGGCGTCCCACGCCCGGTTGGGTCCGGTGCCCTCGAGCGGGGCGTCGGACGGGACGTACGGCGGGTTGGAGACCACCACGTCGTAGGGGCCGGCCCGGCGGGCGTCGTCGAGGGTGCCGAGCCGGACGTCCACCTGCACTCCGGCCCGGTCGGCGTTGCGGGACGCGCACGCGACGGCGGCGGGGGAGATGTCGTAGGCGAATACTTCCCGTGCGCCCTTGAGCGCGGTCTCGATGGCGAGGATGCCGCTGCCTGTACAGATGTCGAGGACCCGCCGCCCGGCGACCAGATCGCACTGGTCGAGCGCCTCACAGATGAGCCAGGAGTCGTCCTGGGGCGCGTAGACACCGTCGTCGACCTCGATATGGGTGAACCGGGTCTGGGTCATCGGGCCTCCGGTTGATCTTCGGGACAGATGTTGTCCAGTCAATCGGCGAAGCGCCCCACCTGCAACCGGATGCGGTCCCATCGGGCCCGGCCGGGCCGGCGCCCCGGGGCTTACTGCCAGTAGAGGCCGCCGGGGACGTCGCCGCCGCCGGTGAGACGGCAGGTGAGCACGTCGCCGTCGGCGGAGGTGACCGCGAGGCCCTCCTGGGCGCACGGTCCGCCGGGTCGCGCCTGTCCGGTGGCGTCCGCGACCGCGGCCCCGCCGGTCCCACCCGTGCCGCCCTGCGGCAGCCACAGGGGGCCGGCGCCCCCGGGGTCCTCGGTGCAGAACAGGGCGGAACCGTCCTCGGCCTGGGCGACCTCGCCGAGCATCTGGCAGGGCCCACCGGTGCCGACGACGTTGGCGGGCAGTCGGGGCGCAGGAGGGCCTCGCGGTCTCGGGAGCCATGGTGGTGGGGGCGGGAGTCGAGGATGACGACGACGACGACGAGGTGTCGGGCCGCGTCGTCGGCGAGGTGGCGGAGTCGTCCGCGGTGTCGGCGGAACAGGCCGCGAGTGCGACACCGGCCGCCATCGCGAGTGCGATGACGGCCGGGACACGACGACGCCCCGGGGTGGTGTGCGGGTGGTTCGTCGCTGTGTTCATACGATCCTTCTGCTGCGCTGGTCAGGCCCCGATGATGAAGGCCTCGAGCTCGGCGCGGGCCTTGTCGTCCGCCATCTGCTCCGGCGGCGACTTCATCAGGTACGCCGAGGCGGGCAGGATCGGTCCCCCGATGCCGCGGTCCTTGGCGATCTTGGCCGCGCGGACGGCGTCGATGATGATGCCCGCCGAGTTGGGGGAGTCCCACACCTCGAGCTTGTACTCGAGGTTGATCGGGGCGTCACCGAACGCGCGTCCCTCGAGACGAACGTACGCCCACTTGCGGTCGTCGAGCCACTCCACGTAGTCGGAGGGGCCGATGTGGACGTTGCGGTCGTGGATCTTGTCCTTGAGCGACCCCTCCAGGTTGGAGGTCACCGCCTGGGTCTTGGAGACCTTCTTGGATTCCAGGCGGTCGCGCTCGAGCATGTTCTTGAAGTCCATGTTGCCGCCGACGTTGAGCTGGTACGTGCGGTCCAGCGCGACGCCGCGGTCCTCGAAGAGCTTGGCCATGACGCGGTGGGTGATGGTGGCACCGACCTGGCTCTTGATGTCGTCGCCGACGATCGGGACGCCGGCGCTGCGGAACTTCTCGGCCCACTCCGGGTCGGAGGCGATGAACACGGGCAGGGCGTTGACGAACGCGACGCCCGCGTCGATGCAGCACTGCGCGTAGAACTTGTCGGCCTCTTCCGAACCGACGGGCAGGTAGCTGACCAGGACGTCGACCTCGGCGTCACGCAGGGCCTGCACCACGTCGACGGGCTCGGCGGCGGACTCCTCGATGGTCTCGCGGTAGTACTTGCCCAGGCCGTCGAGGGTGGGTCCGCGCTGCACGGTGACGCCGGTCGGCGGCACGTCGCACAGCTTCAGGGTGTTGTTCTCGGAGGCGTTGATCGCCTCGGCGAGGTCCATGCCGACCTTCTTGCCGTCCACGTCGAACGCGGCGACGAACTCGACGTCGCCCACGTGGTAGTCGCCGAACTTGACGTGCATGAGTCCGGGGACGGTCTGGTCGATCGCGGCGCCGGCGTAGAACTCGACGCCCTGCACGAGCGAGGACGCGCAGTTGCCGACGCCGACGATCGCGACGCGCACCTTCTTGTCGGTCATTGGGGATCTCCTTGTGATGGGTTCTCTGTCCGGATGAGTTCATTGATCCAGCGCAGCTCGCGCTCGCTGGTCTCCAGCCCGAGCAACGTGAGTTGCCGGGCGTAGCGCAGTTCGGTGGGTCCGGCGCGGGTGGCGGCGTCGCGTTGGCTCTCGCGACGCTCCTCCAGCACCCGACGCCGGCCCTCGAGAAGGCGCACCCGGGCGGGCCCGGGAGTGCGGTCGAAGAACGCGAGGTGGACGCCGAAACCGTCGTCGGCGAACGACGCCGTCACCGGCTCGTCGAGCAGGGCCGCCAACGTCCCCTTGCCGCGGGTGGTGATGCGGTAGGTCTTGCGCCCGCGCCGCGTGGTGGCGGGCGGCCTGGTGGCGGTGGCGGCCGAGGAGTCCTCGACGATGTCGCCCTGCTGCTGGAGGCGGCGCAGAGTGGGGTAGAGGGAGCCGAAGGACACGGTCCGGACCGTCCCGAGCATCTCGGAGAGTCGCTTGCGCAGCTCGTAGCCGTGCATCGGCCGCTCGTCGAGCAGACCCAGGATTGCCAGTTCGAGCACTCCACCTCCCCCTTCCCGCGAATCGTGCCTGTGCGCGTCGCGCGCCGTGCGTCATGCGACGGATTCACACTGTACACCTGCTGATGTATCGAGCCGATATACCGAGCGGTGGCATCGGCCCGACGTGTCGGCGCGCTCTGCGGCTCGCTCGGGCTCGGGCCCGCGGCGGGGGCCGTAGGCTGGAGGACGTGGACCAGGCCGACTCCCGCTCCCCGCGACCCGGCCCCGCGCCGGGGCCCGAGGACCCCACCGGCCGTGCGGCGCTCCAGCGTCGACGGGTGGTGGACTTCGCCCTGCGCCGCCGCGGTGTCCTGGGGGGCCTGCGCGAGGGCGCGCTCTCGCTGCGCGAGGTGTGCGACGCGGACGTCTACCTCCTGCGGGCCGCCGGTTTCCACGGCGTGGAGACGGAGACGGTCTGCCCGGTGTGCCGCAAGGAGAACCTCACGGAGGTCTCCTGGGTGTTCGGTGACGACCTGGGGCCGGCGTCCGGGTCGGCCCGCGGTCAGGACGAGATAGACCACCTCGCGTTGACCCACGACGGGTTCACCGTCCACGTGGTGGAGGTGTGCCGCAGCTGCTCCTGGAACCACCTCATCCTCTCCTACGAGGTGGGGCTCACCCCGGGTGCCGGAAAGCGCGTGCGACGAGCGGCGCGAGAGCTCCGCCGACACAGCTGACGCCCGCCCGGAGTGCCCGACGCGGGTTCCGGAGTACAGAATCGGTCGCGATTTCGTACACAATGGTCGCCAGAGCACCGCAACCGGGGGACTCCCGGGCCAGACGGGTCGGCTCGCAGGAGGGTAGAACATGTCGCAGAATGGCAGGACGAACCGGTCCGCCGACGAGGGCCGGAGCACCAGCTCGGACCGGCGCGGCTGGGCCCGTCGCCATCCGATCTGGACGACGGTGATCCTCCTCGCCGTCGTCGTCCTCGTGATCCCCCTGGCCATCGCGGGGGTGATGTACAACCGCACCGAGATCCCCAGCCCCGGCAGCGTCCGCACCGAACAGATCTCCGAGATCTACTCCAGCGACGGCACGACGATGATCGGTCGTATCGTGCCCCCGGAGGGCAACCGCACGCTCATCGAGCTCGACGCGATCCCCGTGCACGTGCGCAACGCGGTGATCGCCGCCGAGGACCGCAGTTTCTACACCAACGAGGGGTACGACCCCACCGGCATCGGTCGCGCGGCGATCGGGCAGATCACCGGCGAGGCCGGTGCGGGCGGTGGCTCGACCATCACCCAGCAGTACGTCAAGAACACGATGGTCGGCGACGCCCCCACGTACCAACGCAAGGCCAAGGAGATCGTCATCGCGGCCAAGATGACGAACGAGTGGTCCAAGGACCAGATCCTCGAGGCGTACCTCAACACCATCTACTTCGGCCGCGGCGCCTACGGCATCGCCGCCGCGTCCACCGCCTACTTCAACAAGCCGGTCGAGGCGCTCACGATCGAGGAGGGCGCGCTGCTCGCCGGCGTCATCCAGTCGCCGTCGGCGCTCGACCCGCTCAACAACCGGGCCGCGGCCGAGGGCCGCTGGAACTACGTCATGGACGGGATGCGGGAGATGGGCGCGATCGACGCCCAGCAGCGCGGCAACGCGGCGTTCCCTCAGGTCGTCGAAGACCCGCAGGCGATCGAGCAGAACGTCGGCGACCCGAGCAACGGACCCATCCGCCGTCAGGTGCTGGGCGAGCTCGCGGCCGCCGGGATCGACGAGCAGATGCTCAACACGCGGGGCCTGAAGATCACCACGACGATCGACCCCCAGACCCAGTCGGCGGTCGTCGACGCCGCCCGGTCGAACATGCAGGGCGAGAGGCCGGAGAACCGGACCGCCATCGTCTCGATCAATCCCAAGACGGGCGGCGTGATCGGGTACTACGGCGGCGAGGAGGCCGAGGGCTGGGACTACGCCAACGCCCCCCTGCAGACCGGTTCGACGTTCAAGATCTTCGGCGTCGCCGCCGCTCTTGACCAGGGCATCGGCCTGGGGACCCAGATCTCGTCCGCGCCGGTGACCACCGGCAACGTCACGGTCACCAACGTCGACGGCCGGTCGTGTGGCTCGTGCTCCATCTCCCAGGCGTTGCTGCTGTCGCTCAACACCTCGTTCATCCGGCTCCAGCGCATGCTGGACAACGGGGCCAACGACGTCCGCGACATGGCCCACCGCACCGGCATCCCCAAGCAGATCCCGGGTCTACCGTGGGAGACGCTGAGCGAGCAGGGCGAGGATCCCTACGACGGCCTCATCCTGGGCCAGTACCCGATCCGCGTGCGGGACATGGCGACCGGCCTGGCGACCTTCGCCGCAGAGGGCGTCCACCGGCCGACCCACTTCATCGAGCGGGTCGAGACCGCCGACGGCGAGGTGCTGCTGGACAACTCCTCGATCGAGGGCGAGGAGGTGGTCGACCCCGACGTCGCCAACAACCTCACCTCCGCGATGCAGCCCATCGCCGCCTATTCGAACGGTCACTCGCTGGCCGGCGGGCGGCCCTCGGCCTCGAAATCGGGCACCACCCAGCTCGGCGAGACCGGGTACAACAAGGACGCCTGGTTCGTCGGCTACACCCCGTCGATCGCGACGGCCGTCTGGGTGGGGACCGACGACAACCAGCCGCTGCTCAACGCCTGGGGCGGCACCATGTACGGCGCGTCGCTGCCCGCCGACATCTGGAAGTCCACGATGGACGGCGCCCTGTCCGGCACGGAATGGGAGAGCTTCCCCGAGCCCGGGTACATCGGCGGCCAGGCCGGCGCGTCCCAGGGGCAGTCCTACGGGAGCGGTTCGGGCACCACGGGCGGGACCGGTACCGGTGCCGGCACCGATGACTACGTCCCCCAGGCCAGTCAGGCCCCGGCCCCGGTCCAGCCCGCGCCGGCGCCGCAGGCTCCCGGCCCGCTCACGCTCCAGGTCCCCGGACTGCCGGAGATCGTCATCCCGGGCGCCGGTGCGCCGGCACCCGCACCCGCCCCGGCGCCCGCGCCCGAGCCCGCCCCGGTCCCCGGCGGCGGTGGTGCTGATGCCGGTGGCGGCACCGGCGGAGACGGAGGCACCGGTGGCGCAGGCGGCGGGGACGACGGGGCCTGATCCCGGGCGACCGGCCCCCGCCCCCGCCGCTAGGGTGTGACCGTGCAGAGCAACGGCCGTATCTCCCCGCTGCCGCTCGACGACGACCTCCGCTCCCTGGAGCCGCACGAGCGGGTCCGCCCCGGTGACGGGGTCGGCGCGGAGGCCATCGCGGCGTGGGGTGGGCCGGTCGGTCGTCACGCGGTGGTCGGCCGTCAACGGTTCTGGACGCCGCTGCGCGTGATCATGCTGTTCGCCGTGATCTTCCTGGCGTTCGGGTTCTTCTCCAAGTCCGCCTGCCTGGAGACCACCCACCCCACCGACGGTTCGCAGCCGGGCCTCAACTGGGACGGCCGCCAGTACTACAAGGCGTGTTACGCGGACCCGCTGCCGCTGTACTCGGCCGAGGGGTTGGACACCGGCGCCTTCCCGTACAAGTACATGTGGATCGCCGACAACGGCGAGGTCCGCTACATGGAGTACCCGGTGTTGTCCGGGATGTTCCAGTACGTCACGGCCCAGGCGGCCCAGGCCTGGCACGCGGCCTTCCCCGGCGGGCTCATCGAGGTGGCCAAGTACTTCGTCCTGGGCAGCGTCCTGCTCGCGATGGCGTGGATGATCGCCGTATGGGCCACCTACCAGTCCGCGGGGCGCAGGCCCTGGGACACGCTGCTCATGGCGGCCAGCCCGCTCATCATCTTCCAGGCCTTCACCAACTACGACCTGATGGCGATCGCGTTCGCCTCCGTCGCGCTGTTGCTGTGGGCCCGTTCGCGCCCGGTCTGGGCCGGGGTCGTGCTGGGCCTGGGCGTGGCGGCGAAGCTGTACCCGCTGTTCCTGTTCGGCGCACTTCTGGTGGTGGCCCTGCGCCGTCGGCGCTTCGCCGAGCTGGGTAAGGCGGCCGCGGCGGCGGTGGTGGCCTGGCTGGCCGTGAACCTGCCGATCATGATCCCGTTCCCCGAGGGCTGGCGGGAGTTCTACCGACTCAACTCGGACAGGCCCGCCAATCCCGAGAGCATCTACGCGGTCATCCAGACCCTCACCGGGTGGCAGGGCTTCGACGCGGCCCGCGCGGCGGGGGAGGCCCCCGCGACCCTCAACCTGGTGTCGTTGGGGTTGTTCGCGCTCGGCTGCATCGCGGTGCTCGTCATCGGACTCACTGCGCCCGTCACCCCCCGGGTCGCGCAGTTGGCGTTCCTCATCGTGGCGTTCTTCCTGCTCACGAACAAGGTGTGGAGTCCGCAGTACTCGCTCTGGCTGGTGCCCCTCGCGGTGCTCGCCGTCCCCCGCGTGCGGCTCCTGCTGCCGTGGATGGCGTTCGACGCCCTGCTCTGGGTGGCGCACATGTCGTACTTCCACGGCGTCGACAACAAGGGGATCGGCGCGGACGTGTTCCACCCACTCGTCCTGGTCCGCGACCTGCTGGTCGTGGCGATCTGCGCCGTGGTCATCCTCGAGATCTACCGCCCCCACCTGGACCGCGTCCGCATGACGCACCAGGGCACGCCCGAGGGCCCGGACCCGCTGGCCGGGGTGCTCGCCGACCCGGACGAACCCCTCGTCGTCGCCCCGCCCGCGAGGCGCGACCCCGTCGACGCCCCCCGGAAAGAGGACGCCGCCCCATGAGCACCAACTCCATGATCTGGATGTTCGTCTGCATCCTGATCGGCTTCATCTGCATGGTCACCGCTGCCGGCGGCTACCGGGCAGGGTGGCGCCAACCCGTGTGGATCGGCTGGACGGTGGCGGCCTTCCTGTTCCTCACCGTCATCCCGGTCACGCAGGCGTTGACGATCGGCCTCCAACACGGCTGACCGCCCCCGCACGCCAACGAAGAAGCAGGAACGATTGTCTGGTTCGCGGTCAGGACCCACGCCGACACCTTCTGGATCTTCGATGCATTCCCCGACGAGTCCGCTCGCGACGCCCACGCCAACGGCGCCATCGGCGCAGGCCTCGCTCACCACCCGGTCCGGGTCGAGCTGCCACATCCACATGGCGCCCTCGACGCCCACCGCGAGCAGGCCGCCCGTGGGCGAGGCGCTGCGGCCCTGGTAGAGCAGGGGATCGGTGGTCGATCCCAGAACCGCCCACGGTTGCGGCCCGGCAGGGTCGGACACGTCCACCACGGTGACCTGGCCGGTGCTCGAGGTGAGCATGAGCAGGTCGTCGTCCGCGGAGAACGCGGTCCAGTAGATCTCCCCGGGCGGCGCGGTGAACGAGGACAGTTCGCGGGGCGCGGTCGCGTCGGCCATGTCCCACAGTCGGATCGTCTTGTCCCCGCCGGAGGTGGCCAGCAGTGGCGAGCCGTGCGCGTACCCGGCCGACGGCGAGGCGCCGATCCCGGTGGTGAGCCGGTGGGCGACGGTCGGCCGGTCGGGGTCGGTGGTGTCGAGGACGACCGTCTCGGGCCCGAGGGTCGGCACGACGAGTTGCCCGGAATCGGCCGAGAACTCGGCGACGACGCACGGGTCGGGCAGCGGCACCGTGACCCGGAGCGTGGGCTCGGCGGGATCGGTGACGTCGACCAGTCCCAGGTCGGGGCTGGTGTCGCTGCACACGGCCAGGGTGCGCCCGTCGGGGCTGAGCGGGCTGGCCACCACCACCCCGGAGGTCACGGGCAGGGCCGCCACCGGGCGGGTGGCGGGCCCGAACGGCGCGGTGAACACCTGCAGGCCCCCGTCGGCGAGCGCGGCGTAGACGACGCGGCCGTCGGGGGACATGGCCAGGGAGCCGGAGAACCGGGTCCCGGCGTCGGGGACGACGCGGCCGGTCTCGCGCGGGACCGGGCCGGTGGTGTCGACGACGGTGTGGTGCAGTTCCGCGGCGGTGACGCCGAGGACCCCGGTGGTCCGATCCGCCGAGGACGCGGTCTGGAAGATCGAGTTGGACTCCGAGGCCGCCCCTAGGCGCCCCAGCGGCCAGAGCCGGACGAGGCCGTCGACCGAATACGTCACGAGGTGGTCGGAGTCGGTGAAGCGGACCCCGGTCGCGACCTGCGAGGCCGGCAATTCGGTGAGCATCCGCCCGACGGGGTCGTAGACGCGGACCCGCTCGTCGGATCCGGCGGCGGCGAGCCGTCCCCGGTCGTCGTAGGTGACGTCGTGGACGTAGGCGTTCCATCCGGTCAGTTCGGGCAGCGGGCGGGCACCCTCGAGGACCTCGGCACCGCCGTCAGCGCCACCGGCGCCGTCCAGCTGCCAGCGCTGCACGGACCGGTCGGTGGTCCCGGCCGCGATCCGGGTCCCGTCGGGGCTCACCGCGAGGGCGAGCGGGATCGCGACCGGCCCGGTGTCGAGGTCCGGTCCGCGGTGACCCCGGCCGGACGCGTCGGCGTCGAGCAGCGTCTTGACGCCCGCGGTGCGGTTGGCCGCCAGCAGGGTCTGGGAGTCGGGCAGCCATGCCAGTGCCTCGACGGGCTTGGCGACCTCGGCCCCGGGTTCGGGGACGGCGACCCGCGCCCGCTGGTCGGTGACGGCCAGCGCCCCGCCGCGCATGCCCAGCGGCCACCGCAGGACACGGCCGTCACCGGTGCCGGCCGCGAGGGTGGTGCCGTCGGGGGAGAAGGCGACGGAGTGGAACGGCCCGGCACCCTCCTCGAGGGCGGCCAGGATCGTGGGCTCGGTGGGATCGCGCAGGTCGACCAGGTGCACCGCGCCCTGTCCGGCGACCCCGAGGACCGAGCCGCCCGGCGACAGGGCGGCGGCGTACAGCTCGTGGCGCTCCCCGGCGCCCAGGGCGAGGGTCGCGACCGCGGCGGGGTCGCCCGCGCGGAAGATACGCAGGACGCCGTCCGAGCTGACGGCGGCGACACCGCCGTCGTCCGGCAGCGCGATGACCCGTCCACTGCCGGGGGCGGCCTCGAACCGCAGTGGCACGTCGGCGCGGCTGGTGTTGAGCAGCGCCGAGCGCGCCTCGGTGGTGGGGTGGATCCGGTAGGCGGCCAGGGCCAACGCGCGGCCCAGGCCGGGGTCGCGGGAGAAGGCGGTGGTGGAGGAGACCGAGCCGGAGCGGGACAGGGCCACGTCGCGGGTGTGGCGGGCGTCCGCGCCGGCGCGGAGTGCGACACCGCTCGCGACCAGGGCCAGGACGGTCACCACCGCCAACGACGCCGCCAGCACGGTCAGCGTGCGGATGCGCCTGCGGTCCCTCCGGGCGACGGATCGGTGATGGGATTCGGCGGCGGCGAGGAACTGCCGCTCCGATTCCGCCAGGTGGGCGCTGGGGCCGTCGTCGTCGTCCCTCCACCTCAGGTAGTCCGCGGTCGCCGACGCGGGGGGCAACGCGGACTCGTCGCGCCCCGACCCCTCCCAGTCGGCGGCGGCGGAGCGCACGCGCGCCAGGGTGCGCAGGCCCTCCCGGTCCGCGTCGATCCAGTCGACCAGGCGCGGCCACGAGGAGAAGAGCACCTCGTGGGTGGGGGTCACCGCCTCGCCGTCGACGGTGAGCAGGCCCGCGTGGGCGAAGGGGGTGGCGACGACGAGGAGGTCCTCGGACAGCTCGGCGAGCGGGGCGTGGCGGCGGACGGGACGGACGGAACGGACGTCGACCAGCCGGAGGAACAGGGTCCTGCACGCGGCCCGGCCGGCCGGATCCAGTTCCTGGTAGACGGATTCCGCCGACGCGCGGACGGCGCCTTCCACCCCGCCGGAAGAGTAGTAGTCGTCCACGGTGATGCGACGGCGGCGGCTGCGCTCCCAGCACACCAGCAGCACGTGGGACAGCAGCGGCAGGAGGGAGCGCTCGTCGGCGCCGCCGTCGGCGGGGGCGACCGCGTCGAGCAGCAGGTTCACCAGCGACGGCTCCACCGTGTAGCCGAGGGAGCGTGCCGGCTCGACGATGATCTCGGCGAGCTGCTCGCGGCTGGGCGGGCCGATCACCACCGGGTCGTCGAGGGCGTCGCGCAGGACGGGCTCGGCGAGGGCGGGCTGGAAGAAGTCCGCGCGCAGGGCGAGGATCGTCGGCCGGCCCTCGGCGGCGCGGGTGGCCAGCGCGTCGAGCACCTCCGCGCGGCGTGCGGGGCCCACCTCGTCCGCCCAGAGCTCCTCGAGCTGGTCGACGACGAGGTGGCCGGTGCTGTTCGCGACCTCGGTGGTGATCCCGGCCGGGCGCACGATCGCCACGGTCGAGCCCTCGGCGACCCATCGCGGGGCGAGCCCGGCGGCGAGCAGCGACGACTTGCCCGAGCCGGATGCGCCCACCACGACGAGCGGCCGCGTCCGTGAGGCGGTCACGCGGGCCAGGACCTGGTCGATCTCGGCCCCGCGACCGTGGAAGAGGGCGGCGTCGTCACTGAGGTACGAGCGCAGGCCGACATACGGGCTGCCGGTGTCATCGGGCTGGGGCACGGCCGAGCGGGGCGTCGGTCGGGCGTCGGTCGGGTCGGTCCCGGTCGGGGCAGCGGGGTCCGTCGACGATCCGGCCTCCCCGGGGCGGGTGCCGTTCTGCGTGCGGCGGGTGGTGCGCCGGGGCCCCGGACGCATCCGGACCCGCTCGACGGCCGCCCGCCACTCGTCGATGGTGGCCGCGGCGGCGGAGTCTGCGCGGGCGGGGTCCGTGCCGGCAGTGCCCGTGCCGACAGGGCCCGTGCCGGCCGGGTCCGTATCCGAGCCCGCGTCCCCGCCGACACCGAGCAGGCGGAGCAGCTCCACGAGCGTCGCCTCGCTCGCGCGGGTCGGCACGTGCTGGCCCGAGAACCAGCCGGAGGCGGTCCCGAGGGTCAGGGAGGGGACCAGCCGCACAACGTCGCGGACCGAGAGACCGGCCGTCACCCGGAGAGCGGTGAGCGCGGTGCCGAGCTCCTCCCGAGTCTGAATCTGAGAAGGAGCTGATCGTCCAACTGCGCCCTCGACGGGCTCGCGGGGGGTGTGCACGGTCAACATCGTACGGCCGGGCGACCGGCGTACGGAAGGGATTCGGAGGTCATGTGCTGGGGTTTCATACGATCGTAGGACGCATCCGTACGGACTTGTACTGACAATTCGGGGGAAGTTCACGCCGTGACCGGCCGTCGCCAGAATGAATCGGAACTCATCGAACGAGAGGGCGCCATGACCGCCACGATTCCTTTCCGCCCCGCCGCGGCCCGTCCGGACCTCAGTGACCGGGAGGTCGAGGTCCTCATCGCCTGGCTCGCCTCGGACAGCAAGCGCGAGGTCACCGAGCGGCTGTTCCTGGCCGACTCCACCGTCAGCACCTACATCCAGCGGGTGCGCTCCAAGTACGACGCCGTCGGCCGGCCCGCGCGGACCAAGGTCCGGTTGCTGCTGCGAGCGGTGGAGGACGGCTACGTCAGACTCGACGACCTGTGAGGGGGTGGCGCGCCCGTGCGACGGTGCTGCCGCCGCCGACGGTGATTTCGTCTGCCGAGGTCACCGGGGTAGCCTTGAGCGGTTGCTGACGCAACGACCCTCCTGCCACGGAGACACCGTGGCCGAATCTGTAGTCCACAGGAGGTGATGAGGTCCCATGCGTCAATACGAAGTGATGGTCATCCTCGATCCGAGTCTCGACGAGCGCACCGTGGCGCCGTCGCTGGACACGTTCCTCAACGTGATCCGGCAAGAGGGCGGATCGGTCGACAAGGTCGATGTCTGGGGGAAGCGCCGCTTCGCCTACGAGATCAACAAGCAGACCGAGGGCATCTACGCCGTCGCGCAGATCAAGTCCGAGCCGGACGCGGTCAAGGAGCTGGATCGTCAGCTCGGTCTGAACGAGAACGTTCTCCGCACCAAGGTGCTCCGCGCCGACAAGTGACCCGGAGTGTCCGACCGCACCGGTAATCTGGGCGCGGTCGGTCGGCCTTCGATCACCATCCACCTCAGGCTGTAATACGCCGGCTTCAACACGGAGGACAAGCGCATGGCACAGGGCGACACCCCTATCACAGTGGTCGGGAACATCGTCGCGGACCCCGAGCTGCGGTTCACGCCGTCGGGTGCCGCGGTGGCGAACTTCCGGATCGCCTCCACGCCACGTCGCTTCAATTCGCAGACCAACCAGTGGGAGGACGGCGAAGGCCTGTTCCTCACCTGCAACGTCTGGCGGCAGGCGGCGGAAAACGTCGCCGAGTCGCTCCAGAAGGGCATGCGCGTCATCGTCAACGGTCGGCTGCGCCAGCGGTCGTATGAAACCCGTGAGGGCGAGAAGCGCACCGTCTACGAGGTGGAGGTCGACGAGGTCGGCCCGTCGCTCAAGTACGCCACCGCCAAGGTGACCCGCACCAACCGTGAAGGCGGCGGGGGCGGCGGCCAGCAGGGCGGCGGTTTCCAGGGTGGCGGCCAGCAGGGCGGCGGCTTCCAGGGTGGCGGTCAGCCGCAGGGCGGTTACGGCGGCGGCCAGGGCCGTGGTCAGCAGAACGACGACCCGTGGGGCAGCGCCCCGCAGGCCGGCGGTTCCGGTGGCTTCGGTGGTATGGACGACGAGCCCCCGTTCTAGAGCGCGTCGAATTCCCCGGGGCGCCACCCGCGTCCCACCCCATAAGCATGAGACATGACCTCGCGACATCCCGGCCCAGGTCGGGTCCGTCGGAGGAAAGAAAGGTAGACGGATCATGAAGCTGATCCTCACCGCCGACGTCGACAAGCTCGGTGCGCCGGGCGACATCGTCGAGGTCAAGGGCGGATACGGTCGTAACTTCCTGCTCCCGCGCGGGCTGGCCATCGTGGCCACCCGTGGCGCCGAGCGCCAGGTCGACTCCATCAAGCGGGCCCAGGAGGCTCGTGAGGTGCGCGACTCGGACCACGCCAACGAGCTCAAGCAGAAGCTCGAGTCGCTGGCCGACGTCAAGGTCGCGGTCAAGACCTCGGACACCGGCAAGCTGTTCGGCTCGGTCACCGCGGGCGATGTCGCCTCTGCCATCAAGGCCGCGGGCGGACCGACTCTCGACAAGCGTGCCGTCGAGATGCCCAAGGAGCACATCAAGTCGACCGGCGCCCACAGCGTCGTCGTCGACCTGGGTCACGACACCACCGCGCGCGTCGCGGTCGAGGTCGTCCCCGCCTGATTCACCGCGAAGGGCCCCGATCGTCACAGTGACGGTCGGGGCCCTCGCTTTTGTGGACGGCCTGTGGATAACTAGTTGTAATGCCTAGGGTCCGGACGGTTCTCGGATCAGTGCCGTTCATCTTTCGTTATCCATTGTGTCCCTGTTTGTGACGTGGTAAGCGCCGTTCTCCACCGGCGCCGCGACCTGCGACGATGATGGTGAACTGCGGTTTTGCTGAAAGTGGCCAGCGGTTTCCACCGGTTGTCCACAGTGATACGCCCATCGGCCCTGCGTAACCCACATCCATTCACAGTTGTCCACAGGTGCTCTCTCGCAAATGTGGACAAACCTGTGGATAACCGGGTGGGCGGGACGCCGGGCGTGTCGGTCCGGTGACCTACAGTGGAGGGGTCGCTCGGCGCCTGTTCAGGGTCGGTGCCCGTTCGGGTCGGTGCCTGATCGGGGTCGGTGGCGGTACGAGTTCTACAGCGGAGAGGAGCGGTCATGGCGCAGGGGGGATTCAGCGGTCCCGGCGAGATGCCGCCTCCGCCGGATGAGGGTGGCGGCGGGGAGTTCGGCCGCACCCCGCCGCAGGATCTCACCGCCGAGCAGTCCGTGCTCGGCGGGATGCTGTTGAGCAAGGACGCCATCGCGGACGTGGTGGAGGAGATCCAGCCGGGCGACTTCTACAAGCCCGCGCACCAGGCGATCTACGACGTCATCCTCGACCTGTACGCACGCGGTGAGCCGGCCGACGCCGTCACCGTGGCCGCCGAGCTCGACCGCCGGGGCGACCTCCGCCGTGCCGGCGGTGCCCCGTACCTGCACACGCTCATCTCCACCGTCCCCACCGCGGCCAACGCCGGGTACTACGCGCAGATCGTCGCGGAGAAGGCGGTGCTGCGCCGCCTGGTCGACGCCGGCACCCGGATCGTGCAGTTCGGCTACTCGGGGTCCGAGGGCGCGGACGTCGCCGAAGTGGTGGACCGCGCCCAGGCGGAGATCTTCGAGGTCACCGAGCGACGCACCACCGAGGACTTCGTGATCATCGAGGAGCTGCTGCAGCCCACGATGGACGAGATCGACGCGATCCACACCGCTGGTGGGCTCGCCCAGGGTGTGCCCACCGGATTCGCCGACCTGGACGCCGTGACCAACGGTCTGCACGGTGGCCAGATGATCATCATCGCCGCCCGCCCCGGCGTGGGTAAGGCGCTGGCCCTCGACACCGTCCTGCCCACGCCCGACGGGCAGACCACCATGGGCGAGGTCGCCGTGGGGGACCGGGTGCTGGATGCCGACGGGCAGCCCACCGAGGTCGTCGCCGTGACCGAGGTGTGGCAGGACCGCCCGTGCTTCACAGTGCGGTTCAACGACGGCACCGAGCTGGTCGCCGACGCCGAGCACGAGTGGCGTATCGAAATGGGCGGCACCGAGCAGGTCGTCACCACCAAGTCACTCGACACCCTCATGCTGGTCTGCGACTTCGGCATCGTCGTCCCCGAGAATCCCGGCTCCGGCCGGGCGGCCCGGCTCATCACCGACGTGCGCAGTGCGGAGAGCGTCCCGGTCAGGTGCATCGAGGTCGCCGCCGCCAATCACCTGTATCTGGCCGGGCCCACCGCGATCCCCACGCACAACTCGACCATCGGCCTGGACATCATGCGGTCCTGCTCCATCAAGCACGGGCTCTCCTCGGTGGTGTTCTCGCTGGAGATGAGCCGTACGGAGATCGTCATGCGCCTCATGAGCGCGGAGGCGCGCGTGAAGTTGTCCGATATGAAGTCGGGCAAGATGAGCGATGAGGACTGGACCCGGATGGCGCGGCGCATGGGGGAGATCTCCGAGGCGCCGCTGTTCATCGATGACTCGCCCAACATGACGATGATGGAGATCCGCGCCAAGGCCCGCCGGCTCAAGCAGAAGCACGACCTGCGGCTGATCGTGGTGGACTACCTGCAGCTGATGTCGTCGGGCAAGAAGGTGGAGTCCCGTCAGCAGGAGGTCTCCGAGTTCTCTCGTCAGCTCAAGCTGTTGGCCAAGGAGATCGACGTCCCATTGATCGCGATCTCCCAGCTGAACCGTGGCCCCGAGCAGCGAACCGACAAGCGGCCCCAGGTGTCCGACCTGCGTGAGTCCGGCTCACTGGAGCAGGACGCCGACATCGTCATGCTGCTGCACCGCCCGGACGCCTCCGAGCGCGACGACCCTCGGGCCGGCGAGGCGGACCTGATCCTGGGCAAGCACCGCGGTGGTCCCACGTCCACGATCACGGTGGCGCATCAGCTCCATTACTCGCGTTTCGTGGACATGGCGCGGGGGCTGTAGCTCTCGTGTCGGTTGCCAAACAGTTTGTCAGTTTGCCAAACCTGTGTCAGTAGCGTGCCACTAATTTGTCAGTGGCGGCTGCAGGCCAGAACTTCACGCTCGAGATGATGGGGTGTCCCTGGCGCCGGACCGCCGTAGGGCGGGTTCAACTTAAGCGTATTGATCTGTCTCACGGATGCCCGAGCCCGCGCGCGATGCTCTCGACCGCCTTGACGAGCCGTCTATTCATTCCCTCTTCGGAATCGGTAGAAGGGTATGCGCCCGTCTGAAGACCCAACACGTACGTGGATAGTTCGTACTTATCGAAGTACTTACGATTTCGGTCGTCGCGGTAGTTGAAACTTACAGCGATCGTGTCAGGTACTGGTTGGTCGTTATTCTCGGCATCTTGATATAGATTATCGAACACTTGTCCCGGAGGAAGCGAAGGAATCGGTTTTTCGTACCGACGTTGGATGCTCCAAACGGCAAATGACTGGGCATTCTCAAGAATGGTGCCGCTGAGATTTGGAAGCTCCGGCTCAAACGTAACTTGAATATTTTTGGCTACTGAGCTTCCCAAGTTCACAATGTGTAGCTCATAGTTTCTCGTCAAAACCGCCTGTTTGAGCATTGCCACCATAACTGGACGTGTTCGATCCCGGCTGTCTTGCCGAAGGGCCCACAACGTCCATATAGCCATGACTGCCGTAACTGCAGTCGCGACGGCACCAATAGCCGTCCAAGTAGTGACATCCATCAGATCACCATTTTCGTCCGTCGAAGAACAGAGCGGGGTTAGCTGAACTGAGACTCTTCCGTGATCATGTCGACGATCATCGCCGTCTCAATTGAAACCCGAGTGACTTTGGCGATCAGGTTGACGATGTAGAGATGGTCGTCGTGTTCGTCGGCCCAGTCGTTGGGGTCGTTGACGATCCCTGAGGCCTTGTCCGACTTGACCTGGTACCTGTCGACAAGCCAGGCCAGCGCCGTGCGTGAGCCGAGGAGGTAGCGCTCGGCGTCGTCGGGGATGCCGGAAATGGTGACGTGGCGGTTGTAGATGATCGTGGTGTGGTCGGTCTTGGACTTGAACTTCAGCTTCTCAACTCGCCAGGTGGTGCGGTCACAGTCGTCGACGCCCGGTTTGACGGTCACGTCTAGTGGCCACGGTTCGACGTTCTCGTACCCGACGTGCAGGTTTGCAAGCTGCCTCCCCCAATTGGCGAGCTGATCAAACCGTTCGCGTGAGGAGGGCGGTGGTAGGTGCGGCAGCGTCTTCTTGAGGTCCGCGGCGTAGCGGGTGCGGTAGCCGGGGTCGTGGAGTTGAGCGTAGACAGAATAGTAGATGCCGTCTTTCTCCACTGGGCCGCCGAGTGCTTGCGAGTACACCGCAGCGATGTCGTCGGTGATGTTGTCCACTCGCCGATAGCCGAACTCGTCGACTGGCCCCTGGTCGCTGAGATCAAACCCGCCATCAGATGACCCGGCGGGCACATACATCCACCGAGGGAAGAACTGACCACTGCTGGACCCCCACAGTGCGAGGTCGACGATGCGATCTGACATGAGCAGACTGAATGGCTTGTCGCTGCCAGCGCCAACCACGTAAAAGCCCATGTTGTGGTGGTGTGGGGTGGGGAACATCGACGGTGTGCGTCCGCGCTCATGGTTGAGATACTTATCGAAGTAGGCGAACTGTTGGCTGAAGGGCCGGTAGAGGCTAGGGACGATCTTCTCGGGATCGTACGAGAGTTCAACTCCTCGGGCAGCGTGCGTGCGCAGGCTTCGAGACCATTTGATCGTTGTTTCCCTCGCATGCTCGGGATACGTGGCGAGAAACGCGGTGACGTTCTTCTCGTTCGCCCTGGTCAAGCCCTGTTTCTGCTTGTACGCAGAGAAGTCGGCGGCGGCCTGGTTGTAGTTGTCGATGAGAGTTCGAACTTGATCTTCGAGCCGCCGGCGCGAGTAGCTGTACACCCATGGATCTCGGTTGGTTTGCAGTCCTGCGGAATAGGTGTGGAAGTAGCGGGTTGAGGTGTCGCCGGTTTTCTTGGTGCCGAGGACAGGCCAGGCGCCGTATGCGTCGTCGCGTTGGCCGATCCAATCACCATGTGCGTTGGGGGTGATGGTATGCCAGTCGAGATTTTCGAGAGTGGCGGTGTCAATGGTGGCGAGTTTCTCGTCGCGAGAGAGGTAGTCGCCGATGCTGCGATAGAGAATTTCGCAGTCGCCGTTGTGCGACGGGTCTTTCACTCCGATCCAGATGGCGATCGTAGTTTGGGAACCTCCGCCGAAGATCTGACCTCCCTCTTCTTTCCAATTGGACTTTCGCATGTTTCCGCGAAGGTTGTAGACGTAGATTCGATCGTAGTCCTGCGCGAGGGATAGGCGAATTCCGTCCGAGGTGTTGTTCTCAATCCACCCGCCGTTGGCGACAAAGGCGACGATTCCTTGATTGCCAATGCGGTCGGTGGCCCAGCGGAAGGCTCGCAGATAGGAGTCGTACAGGCTGTTCTTGTTCGCGCCAGTGGAGAGTCTGGCGTAGGTGTCGGCGACCCGGCCGTCGATAGTGGGGTACGACATGTTGGCATTGAGGTCGTTGGCCGAGCCCTGCCCGACCGAGTAGGGCGGGTTGCCGATGATGACGTTGATCGTGGTGTTGAGCTGACGAGTAATGCGGTCGTTGTTCGCAGGAAATACCTGCAGGTCGAGACCGTCGTCCGCTTCGGAGATCTGGAAAGTATCTGCCAGCACGATGCCGGGGAACGGCTCGTAGTCGTCAACGTTGGCGTCGGTGAGGGCGTGGTAGGTGGTTTCGATGTTGACTGCGGCGATGTAGTAGGCGAGCAGCATGATCTCGTTGGCGTGCAGTTCGCTGGCGTACTTGCGGGCGAGGTCATCGGAGTGGATGAGGCCGGATTGCAGGAGGCGGGTCATGAAGGTGCCGGTGCCGGTGAATCCGTCGAGGATGTGCACCCCTTCGTCGGTCAGGCCGCGGCCGAAGGCATCGCGGGAGGCTTGGTCGGCGGCCCGCAGAATAAAGTCGACGATCTGCACTGGGGTGTAGACGATGCCGAGGGCGTCGGCTTGTTTGGCGAAGCCGAGTTTGAAGAAGCGTTCGTAGAGTTCGGCAATCACCTGCTGCTTGCCTTCAGCAGACGACACCTCGGACGCACGCACGCGTACGGAGGCGTAGAACTTTTCTAGAGAGTTGGTTTCTGAATCCAAGCCGCTGTCGGATAGGGCGTCGACCATGGTTTGCATGACGCGGGAGACCGGGTTGTGGGCGGCGAAGTCGTGGCCTTCGAAGAGGGCGTCGAAGACGGGCTTGGTGATCAGATGCTGGGCCAGCATCGACACCGCGTCTTCGCGTCCGATGGAGTCGTTGAGGTTGTCTTTGAGTCCTTGTACGAAGTCCTCGAACCTATGGGTGAGAGCCGGGTCGGCGGCGTCGAGGATGGCGTTGATACGGGTGATGAGGCGAGCTGAGATGTCGGAGACGTCTGAGGCCCAGTCTTCCCAGTAGGTGCGGGTGCCGACCTTGTCGACGATGCGGGTGTAGATGGCTTCCTGCCATTCGGACAGGGAGAACAATGCCATCTGCGTCGCGGCGGCCTTGTCGTCGTTCTTCTTCTCTGTCTCTGTGGTTTCTTGGCCGTCGACGTGGTCGGTGGCCGCGGAGATGTTGCCGGCGAGGAGCTGGGAGGTGCCCTTGCCGAGCTCCTTGTCGGCGTTGCTGGTGTTGAGGGCGATGGAGTTGACCATCGCGTTGAAGCGTTCGTCGTGGGCGCGTAGGGCGTTGAGGACCTGCCACACGGTCTTGAACCGTTTGTTGTCTGCCAATGCCTGGGAGGGTGGGGTGTCGGCGGGGACTGCGACGGGCAGGATGATGTAGCCGTAGTCTTTGCCGGCGGATTTGCGCATGACGCGGCCGACGGATTGGACGACGTCGACTACTGAGTTGCGGGGGTGCAGAAATAGCACCGCATCCAGCGCGGGTACGTCGACGCCTTCGGACAGGCAGCGGGCGTTGGTCAGGATGCGACACTCGTCGTCGTCGATGGGTGCTTTGAGCCAGGACAGTTCTTCATTGCGGCGCATTGCGTTGTAGGTGCCGTCGACGTGGTGGACTTGGCAGCTCAGATTGCGGTTCGTCTCTAGGATTTCGCGGCCGTCGTCTTCGGCGTCGTCGAGCAGGTCCTGGTAGGCGTCCACGACGGCGGGGAACATTGCTTCGATCTGTTTGGACGAGGCGATGTCTTTGGCGAACGCGACGGCCCTTTTCATTGGCTGCGCACCGGGCGGAAAGGATTCTCCCGACGCGGTGGCGCCGGCGCGTTTGGCCAGGCCGTTCCAGCAGCCCACGATCTTTGAGGCGTCGTCTAGGGTGAGTTCGCCGTCGACGGCGAACTGGTCCTGCATCCGTGGGGCCATCACGGATTCGTCCACGGTCAGCACGAGCACTTTGTAGTCGGTGAGCAGGCCCTTGTCGACGGCCTCTCCGAATCCGAGGCGGTGGAATTCGGGGCCGAAGATCTCGAGGTCGTCCATGGAGGAAATCTCCGCGGAGTGCTCTTCGGCCTTGGCTTTGGTGGTGTCGTCGAACAGGCGCGGGGTCGCCGTCATGTAGAGCCTGCGGTGGGCTCTAAGGAACTCCGCGTCGTGAACGCGGGTGAAGTTTGACGGGTCGTCGCCGGCAAGGGTGACGCCGGTGGTGCGGTGCGCTTCGTCGCAGATCACCAGATCGAATGGGTCGACCCCGTGCTCGGACTGTGCAGCCGCGACCGCGGGGAGGGACTGGTAGGTGGTGAAGACGACTGTCAGGCCGGCGGCGCGTTTGCCTTTACCCATCCTTTCGGCCAGCTCAGCAGGGTCGGTGGTCACCGGGATGGCCACGTCTTCGGTGGCGTAGTCCTCCGCAGCGCGGGATACTTTGTTGTCTGAGCAGACGGCGAACGAGCGCATGTCGAGCTGGCACTGGGCTGACCACTCCCGCAGTGTCTGTGACAGCAGTGAGATCGACGGGACTGCGAAGAGGATCCTGGCTCGGCCTCCATTGTCGGCTGCGGTGCGCTCAGCGATTTTCAGGGCCGTGAAGGTCTTGCCAGTGCCGCAGGCCATGACGAGCTTTCCCCGGTCGTTGCCCTCGTTGAAGCCGTTGAACACCTTGTCCACCGCCGTCTGCTGGTGCGGGCGAAGTTCGTGCGGCGTTGACGGGGACAGGTCGATAGAGAGTTCACCCTTGGGCCAGGCGATGTCCCAGTCGATCGGAGCGGCCTCGAGATGCTCGGTGCCGATCCGCTGCACCGACACGGTCTGCCCCTCAAGCGCTGCGAGTGCGTTCTTGCCCCACTTGTTGGTCGTGGAGATGATGATCCGCCGCGAGAATGGTGCCTTGCCCGACTCGGTGAAGAACGAGTCGATGTTCGCCTTGGTCAAGGTGTGGTCTGGTGCGTAGAACTTGCACTGTATCGCCGCGTACTCACCGGTATCACGTACGCGAGCTACCAGGTCGATCCCGTTGTCGGGCTTGCCGTCTCGGTCAGGCCAGTCGATCCACCGCCATACCGCGTCGTACTCCCGCGACAGAGTCGGGTCGAGTTCGAAGTAGCGCACCATTAGTTGCTCGAACTTCGTCCCCATCTCCACAGTATTTGGAGCCTGGCGGAATGCGTCGATGACCTGAGCAAACGATGACATGACCAACATTCTGGCCTAGTGCAGCGTCGGGCGTCTGCGGACACGCAATGCCTGTTGATGGACAGCATTGCGCAATGCTGTGAAACCTTGACCAGTTCGCGGTGGTGTGGTTGCCTCAAGGGCATCGGAGTACGCAGCCAGAAGGGGCCCCGACACTACGGAAGGAGGTCGACCGAGCCACTGATCGTGGCACCGTGAGTCGATCTCGGTCGGGCACGGCGGTTATTCCGATATGTCGAATCTTCCTTCGGCCAGACTTGGGGCGCCTCGGCGTGTACCCAGGACAGTTGACGACCACACTGCCGTCAGTGTCCATCTCTCCATACCCGGTTGGGTCGCGCGCGAGCTGTACAGCGCCGCGCGCAGGGACCACCGGGCTCTGTCTTCCGTTGCGTCGCTGGCGCTTGCGGAGTACCTCGGTATCTCGGAACCCCCGGAGTCGCCAGACGGGCCCTAGTCGGATCGCGTCGGGGCGCGCATCGAAATTCCTCAGCACACCAAGTCGCTAGCTGGCCTGTGTCAGCGAGTTGTCTTGGTGACTCCTGCAGCGAAATCGCCACGAGCCGGGGGGCAACCCGGCTCGTGATCATGCGAAGCGCTCAGGCTTCACTCTCATCATTTCTCCTGAAGGAGTCCCCGTCATGATGACGCATTCCCAGACGCCGGTCAATGGCGACCAGAATCTCGACAGCGCTACGCCTCCCGCGAAGACCTTGAGAATCACCTCTCTCGAGGGTGTGGTCGCTCAGTTGCATCAAAGCGATCGATCTGTCCGTGAGGTGAGCTTGGCGGATGTGACCTGGCATGACGTCGCTGATGCGCGTCCAGCCCGCACTTTTCGCGCCTACAAGGGCCGCAGGCACTACGACGGGTTGTGGTGGTCATCAACCACGCGGTCGCTTGTCGGATTTGAATCACTGCACGAACGGGCATTCCTGATCACCGCAGATTCAGACCCCGAGGTCGTGCATATCTCGTCCCAGCCTATGAAGCTCACCGGTCCAGACGTGGTCAGCGAACGGGAGCGCGACCGGATCCCAGATTATCTGCTGGCCTACGCCGACGGATCAGTTGAATTGGTGGATGTGTCTACCCCGAATAGAGCGAGGACCGACCGAGTTCAAGAAGCGACCGGCTGGTTGCGACATGTCTGTCTCCTGCGCGGCTGGCGCTACCGACTATGGACGGGTGATGACCCGGTGCGGCTACGCACGCTTCGTCATGCGGCGGGCTACCGCAATCCACGGCTCGTCGCGGCCGAGGACTTGGACATCGTTCTGGAGTCAATTCCCGCGTATGGAGTGTCGGTCCGCCAGTTGCTCAGCGACCTCCCGCCGCGAGTGGATCGACCTCGTATCGTCCCCGCCGCTCTTCATCTGGCGTGGCATGGCCACGTCAGCCTGGATTGGGCCACGAAGCTTCGCCTGGACACCGTGCTTCACGCACGTGGCGCCGATGCGGATGAGGCGGTGGCTTGATGAGCACCACGTGGGTACCTGCAGTAGGTATGACGGTGAAAGTCCGCGGGGAGCTGGTGACGATCGTGGAGATTACCGGCACCGACATAGTTCTGCGGGCAGTCGTCTCCAACAGGATGTCAACGATCGGGATCGTTGAGTTCCTGACGGTTGTCGAGCAAGTCCACCCAGTGCAGCAAAGCTCGATGGTGACGGGGCTGGATTTACTCACGGCCAACGAGCGAGACAAGCTCGAGACGCTAGTGCGTGAGCTGTCGTGGATTATCGATCCGCTCGACGACGCGAGCGCCCCCGCCTCACTTGAAGAACGTGTCGAGGCGATCGCATCTGCCCGGGAAAAGTCCATGCGGACCGTGTACCGACTGCTGAAGACCTACCGCGAACAAGGAGCCGACGGCCTCGTTTCCGGCAACCTCAAGAGGCGGCGCCTCATCCGAACTGATCAACGATGGAGCGAGATTGCCCGCGAGGTTCTCGCCAGCCACGTGCGAGACACCACACGAAGCCGCAAACTCCTGCTCGAGGAGATTAACGAGCTGTTCCTGTGGGAGCTCGGTGACTCAGCTGACTTGCCCAGTCAGCGGACCCAGTATCGAAGGCTGGAGGAATGCGCGAAGGGTGCAGCAACCTTCGCCGGCACCAAGCGACGTGAGTCGGTGGCCAACTCCCCCAAGATCGCACATGGGCGAATGGACATCACCCGGCCAGGGCAATTGGTGGTGCTGGACTCGCACCGGGTGGACATCCTCGTCGTGATGCCGGGGTCCAGGTTGCACAAAGACCTCGTCACGCGGGTCGAGATCTCGGTTGCGCAGGATTACTACACCCGAGCCATCGTCGGAATTCAGGTGAGCCCGGCCACCGATCGCGTGGACGTCGGGAACGTCATCATGCAGGCATGTACTCCGATGCCTGCACCCGAGGGCACCCCGATTGAGTCCACGTGGCGATTCCACGGAATCCCACAGCAGATCGCGGTGCCGGAAGGGCAGGTGTGGGGCATGCCGTACGTGGGCCCCGAGGCGATCCTCACCGATCGCGGAAAGCCGTACGTCTCTGAGCACGTGGTGTCGGTGTGCGAGGGCCTGGGCATCTCTGTGTACGCAGCTCAGCCGTACAAACCGACCGATAAGGCAACGTTGGAGCGGTTTTTCCGCACCGCCAACGACAGCCTGTTCTCACGTCTGCCCGGTTATGTCGGCAGTGACCCAACCCAGCGCGGACTAGACGTCGACAAGGAACAGCTACTGACTATTGACCAACTCGATACAGTCCTGCGCCGATGGGTGTGCGAGGTGTACCACCACAACGCGCAGAGCCGCCTGACCTTCCCGGGTCTGCATCAGCGGGAGATGTCACCGGCAGAAATGTATTCCGCATCGATTGCCGTGCATGGGCTGCCGCAGTTGCTGGTCAGGCCCGACGACTGGTTCAAGTTCCTGCCCAAGGTCGCCAGAACGATTCAGCACTACGGAGTGCAGCACGACCACCGCATCTACGACGGCCCAGCTCTGGACGCCTACCGTCATCGCCGGTCGACAGAGCCCCGTGTCAACCGGGCGGAGAAGTTTCGATTCGCTGTTGACCCGCAGGACATCCGCAAAATCTACTTCCAAGATCCCGAGACCAATGAGATCCACACATTGTGGTGGACGGAAGCACATGGTCTCGACGCACCGTTCAGCGACGCCACGATGCAGATGGTCCGCACCATCGGGGCCGAGGACCTGCCCGATCGATGGCACCACGAACGGGAATTCGTCGACGCAGCACTGAAAGCAATGGGCAAGGATCGCAAGCTGCGCTCGCGCATCTACGAAGACGATTCCCGGTTGCCGAGCGTGCTAGACAAGCTCGCTGCCGCCGATCGCGCGTGGGCCGAAGCGAAACCGGACGATCAGCGGCCAACATCCGAGGACGCGTTCGAAGACGATCTCGATGATCCGGACGCAGATTTCGACGATGTCGTTCTTCTGGCGATCTCTGAGGACAGCGATGAGTCGGATGATGACTGGACGGGCTTGGGGCTATGACTACTGAGATTTCGCGCAGAAGTTGGCAGGGGTGGCAAGCCTTCTGCGACACACCGTATCTGCAACGGCCAGACCTCAAGACCGCCCCAGAACTCGCGGATATGGAGGAGGACGCGCTGGAGGAGTATCAAAAGCTGCGGATCCGCTACCACACCTTCATGACGCCGGTGGAGACCGCGTTCCTCAAAGAAATCCGCCAGGTAGTTCAGTTGGTTCGAGCGACGAATCCGGTCGGTGGGTACGCAGCACGCAACGCGGTCGTCATCGACGGCGCGCCGACGGTCGGCAAGACAACGGCGATCAACCATGTCGCTCGAGCCGTGGATCGGCGCTCCCGCCGCCTCAACGGTGACAGAACCGCCACTGGCGCGCACCGCATACCGACCGCCCGGATCGGCTTGAGCGGAAGTCCCTCGATCAAGGCGTTCTCACGGTCGATAGCAACATTTCTCGGGGTCCCCGAGGGGCTGAATCTCACCACTGAGAGGTGGACAGCGGCCGCGATGGGGGCACTCGAGAAGGCTGAAACCGAACTGCTGATAGTCGATGACCTGCACTGTCTCAACGCCGGTAGCCGCGATGGGCAGGCCTTGACTGACCATCTCAAGCGGATACTTGACGACTTCGCCGGCACCTGTGTGTACGCCGGCGTGGACTTGGCCGATAAGGGTCTCTATGACACCAGCGGCAGGAGAACCCGCGGTCGTATCGACCAGACCGCCCGGCGGTGGACCCTGGTTCGCGGTGACCGGATCTCCCTCGCCGATGCGGAGGGGCGAAAGGAGTGGAAGAGTCTGGTCGCGACGTTGGAGTCTCAACTCGCGCTGTGCAATCACGAGTACGGCTATTTGGCTAGTCACGCTGACCTGCTTTATGAATGCACTACTGGCAGCGTGGGTTCGCTGACTGAGTTACTCAAACGCGCCGCCGCCATTGCGATCGTCAGCGGCGCGGAGCGGGTTGATGAAGGCGTGATCGATCAGACCCCCCTTGACATCGGAGCCGTCGCAGCACGCAGAGCCGCTGCCGGAGAACAACGCGCCCGGAAGGGCAAGGCAGCAAAGGGGAAACGTCGTGGAGCATGAGTTCCCCAGTGCACCCCTGGCTGTCACGCGCACGATGCGATCTGGCCAGGACCTGCAGAGCTTCCTTGAGTTAGTCGCTGGCGACAACTCCCTCTCGGTCAGCGAGTTGCTGCGCGCCTACGGAGAGAAGGCGCCTCAGGGGCCATACGACCTGCTGTCAGGCCCCGAAATCGACTGGGCCCGGATCGGGCACGCTCTAAGCATTGGCGCAGAGTCGCTGCGGTCGGCCACCTTCCAGAGCATCCCCTCTGAGGTTGCGATCGCCGAGAGTTGGATCAACCCCGAGGCCTACCAACGGCAGGGGCATCGGCGAGACCAGCGTCTACGGCGCTCCGGAGCCCGGTACTGCCCTGCCTGTTTGGTTGACCGAGACGGCGCGTGGAAGCTGCGTTGGTATCTGCCAACGGCCGTGGCGTGCACGAAACACCTGGTGCTTCTGGTCGACGCCTGCCCGGGGTGCGGTCGAGTACCGCACTCCGGGGAGAAGCGTCTGACTGCAGTGCCAGCTGATGCGACTCGCTGTCAGCACCCGAAGGCACTCAGCAAGGATGCGAAACGCCCAGGCCGTCCGGCGCGGTGCGGGACAGATCTGACCAGCGCAGCGGCGCGCGGCGTCGACCACGGGCACCCGGTTATCGCCGCTCAACGGATGGTTGACCAGGTCCTCACCGCGTTGGTGTCCGGTGACCAGGTCACGGCCTGTGGCCTTTTGGTTCCGGCGACGGTGGTTCTCAATGCGCTGGTGCGTATCGTGAACTGGCTATCGATGTGGCAAGTGGACCTCGCAGACGCAGTAGCCGCCCATCTCGCACCCGGGCGCAGAATCAGCGCGGGTACGGGATACCGGCTTTCCGAACACGCCGCTGGTCCGGGACCGATATTCGCCGCGCATCTCAGTGCGGCTCAGTACGGGGTGCAGTTGGCTGCCGCAGCCGACATCCTCAGTGCGCCCCACCTCGAGGCTGCGGCTCAAGCCCTGGAGCGCTACGAGGACCTCAAGCATTCGCCTCCGGCCTACGGTGCACCATTCACCAGGCCCTTCATCCGCCAGCAGGATCGCTCAGATAGTGCGCTGGCCACCGCGATCACTCTCACGCGAGACCGCGACACGATGAAGGTCGCCGATCAACTGTCCTACCGGATGTACAGCCTGGTGCCGCGCAAGCCGAGACGTCTTGGCGCTCCCGCCGCCTGGCCCGCCGCAGAGTCATCCTTGCGAAATCTGGAGCCGAAGCATCTGCCTCAAGCACTCTGGCCTTCACTCACGGTGACCCTGCCGCGTCTGACTCAGAAGGACACCGGGGCCCAAGCGGTCAGCAGTTCGTTGATCTTGGCGCGTATGGGCACGCACACCAGATGGTTTGAACTCGCGGCACAGCTTCAACTGTCGTCTTCGAGTGCTCGGACCGTCAGCACCCACCTGCAACGCTTGGCTGAAGGGGACCTGCTCGACCACACGCTTACTATGTTGGATCACTACTGGGACGTGCTCGCATGCTCGCCTCCGCCGATTGACTATGACCAGCGGAGATGGGTCTTTCGGCGACCGCCAGCGCTCGACACTGACCTCGACCGGGAGCTCACCCGGCTGGACGTGGCGACGACGGAGACGACGCGGCACTTCGTGTCCGTACGGCTGTGGGAAACACTGACCGGAAGCGATGCGCGCTTCACGGCTTTGGGGCCACTTTTGGCGCCGGGTCGCAAGCGGACGGAGTATCGAGCGTTTCACAACAGGTTCGGGGCGCCACTACGGCACGCGATCGAGTCTGCGGCCACTAGAGCACTCGATACCGCCGGAATCGACGAGCCCGCCCAGTGGGAGCCATCCATTGACGGGCGGCCATCGCGGCACCGCGCCGTGCCGCACGAGCCATCTGACAAACGAGTCGATCCCCATCATCGCGACCTTCATCAAGCATCTGACTCGAATTCGCTGGTCACTTGGTACCTGGAGAAGGGACGGATCGAAGAGCCGTTGGCATTCGGGAGGTTCGTGAACTTCGTTCAACGCTGGCATCGCAGCTTCATCGACCCTGCTACCGGGGTCGTGCGCCCCGGAGCGAGTAAGCCGTCTAGCTACGACAGGGACGACGGCCGCCTTCTCATCCAGAGCATCACGCCGTACAGGCCACTCGAACAGATGTGGGTGCAAGACCGTGCCGACGACTTCCCGGCCGACGCCATAGCGGATGCCGAGGCAGTCTTCGACGAGGCTCTACACGCCGACTTCATGCTCTTCGACCAACTGGTGGAGAACGCAGTCAACGGTCTTCCGAGCACTTCTACAGGTCAGGGCAGACGCCTCGAGGCGTACCGAGTAGCTCGCTAGCGAAAGGCTCGGCGCTGGCCGGCAGCACGAACACCGGCCAGCGCCGAACCCCCAACAGCGCGGTCAGCTCACGACTCCCGAGGCGATAGCCGTCCACTGGTCGACATCGCCCGTGTCTGGTCCGAAGACGGCCCCGTACGCCAGATCGACCTGCTCGGCATGAACCTCGATGTTGTTGTCTGCGTGATCGTAGATGGTCAACTTCGCGCGGCGGGTGTTGTCGGGGTCGCGAGTGACTTCGACTTGGTAGCGGTCGTCGAGGCGGGGCCACCACACGACCCAATCGCCGTCGGTGGGCTCGGTGCTGTCCCAGTCCATGACCGGTCCGACAGGCGCGGTGCGGATCGGGTGGGGCAGGCCGAGGACAGCACCGTCGAGGCTGATTAACCCCTCTTCGACGGCGGCGTGCGCCAACTCCCAGGGCATCGGCACATCGAGCACCGCCGACACTGTCTGCAGATACAGGTTTGAGCCCCACAGGTCGTCCCCGTGTCGTTGACCGAGCCACATGCCGGCCAGGGCGGCATCGACCATCGTCCGCAGAGCCTCGGTTGTGGCCTCTGGAAAAAGTGGCCGTAGTGACAGTGCCCGGAGGTAGGCGGTCACTGGGCGGTACGCGCAGTCAGCATCGCCGCGGAAGCTGATCGTGCCACCTCCAGCTTTGACTACGTGCTGCAGAGAGCACTCGCACAACAGGGACGACATGCTGAGCCCGTCGATGTCTTGGCGGACCCAGGCGACGCGGTGCCAGCCGTCACCTGGCGGGATGTGAAGCACGAGCCGTGATCCTGGCTCATCGCGCTGGGTGCTGGTTAGCTTTTCAGTGGGGACGCCGCTGAAATCGGGCGGCCATGTCGATTCTCGCGGGACCGGCTGCTTGGCATGAAACGGGAACTTCTCCGCCTTCACCTCGCGGAGTGAGGGATAGCGGGGCGCGGTGAGTATCCGCGCCCACACCAGCGGCGTTACCGTCGCCTCTGGGTCGCTGTCGGCGATCGCGTGGAGGAAGGCGGCATCGGCTGCCGGCCAGGTGTCGAGTTCTTCGGTGGGTGCGTCGATGAACACTGCGGACGTGGACTCCAGGCCCGCCGTGTGCAGTGCGGCAAGTTCGTCCCACGGTCTGAAGTGGCCCAAGTCTTGCCGCGGCAGGTCAACGGTGACAGTGGTCGCCTCACCTAGCGGGTCGCTGCTCGTCTGGAGTTGCATCGGTGGCCTCCTTCTCGGCCCGTCGGTCCAACCACGACCTGGAATCAACCCTCCGGCTGTGAGCTGAGACCGCGGCCGCCTGTCAACGGATGACACCAGACGGCTACGACAGACGCTAGAAACCTGATTCTCCCGTACTGATCGACTTGCAGCCAGTGAAGATGCGGACAGCCGTATTGACGAACGAGGGCCCTCGACTCCCTTGCTTTTTCGGAACCGCCGATGGATCAAGAGTGGTGCCAGAAGCCAGTCCCAAACCGACCCCGAGACCGTCGGGAACGTCATCCGGCTGCACGGCAACTTGCTCGGGGTGACAATGGCACTCATGGACCCGTCACCGGTGACCGATGGCTCGGGGGACACCGGACGTGACGGTGCACTGGACTCGAAGATCGGGCCGTTCTACACCACCGCTTCGATGGCCGAGGTCTTGGATATTTCGCTGTCAGAGACCATGCGCAGGCTTGAGGCAGGGGAAGTGCTGGGCGCCCAGCTGGCAGACGGTGCCTGGGTGTGTCCGACATGGCAGCTCACGAACAGCCAGGTACGTCCCGAATTCCTAGATCTGTGGAGGGTGCTGATCAAGAGCGCCGACGCGTGGACCGCTCTGCTCTGGATATGCGCCCCACACCCCGACCTGGACAACCAGTCCCCGCGGCAGTGGATCGACAACGAGCATCCAGCAGAGCTGGCCGAGTCGCTAGCGGCAGGCGTTGCGTCACGCTGGGCCCAGTAAGCCATCAGATGAACGCAAGTTGCGGTCATTCAGCAGGTTTTCGGCATTCCGTGCGTTGAGAGACTCCGAACGAAGCAACTGTTGAAAAGAAGGCACTTCAGCGGCTGCAGGTCGCACACCGGGCGTGGGTGGCCGTGGCCACGGCCGAGAGAGCGGACGTCGCCCGAGCTAGGTTCATCAGGGCGAACCTTCGCTCGGATGGGCAGGCGCCGTTCATGGCGATTGCTGACGGCAAGTTCAAGCAGTTGATGTGCGCTACTGCAGCGTTCGTTGACGTCACCGACAACTAATCGTCTCTCATCTCCAGTCTGGTCGTGAATCAACCGATTCTCACTTGCGAAGGGTAGGAGCGTTTGGTTGGCGGCCTTACCGCCGCTACGCGGACGAACTTCCGTCGTCCCGTTTTCCACCGTTCGGTTCCTGCGATCCTTCGGCGACGACCCGATGGGTGCGCCAGGTGTTGAGGTTCGCCCGGTAAACCTCTAGCAAGCGTTCGGTGACCTTCTCGGGCCAGGATGTGTGGATCTCTCGCTCCCCCCACCCCAATGTGACGACGGTTCGTTGACCGGCGTACGCCTTCACGACATCCTCTCGGATGTAAAGGAGGTGACCGGTGAAACCGTCCGGCGCGGTGAAGCTCATCGCTGCTGGTCGACCTCTGGGATCGACTTGGTCGAACCCAGCGGCCACCGAGCTTAGGTTCGAGTGCTGGGAGAGTCTTTGGCTCGGTACGTACGCGAACGCTTGATTTTCTGAGCTGTTGTGCCCCTCCCACGCGAACTCGTGTGCCATCGACTCAAACTCAAGCATCGCGCGCGGCTGCATAGTCCCGAGGTGCGCGTCCGTCCTGACCTGAGTTGCGAACAAATCGTCGATGTACTCCGGTTCCTTCAGGTGGTCCTCGGACGCGCCCTCAACATGAGCCGGCAGTACGCCGCTCGGATCTCCCGCGTCTGTTTTCCAGCCGTCGGCAGCGGGCAGGCCCATCCGGATGTGGTCGATGTACGGATCCTCTCGGTCGTGTGGGTCCCTCCACCCATCGTCCTCGTCGCGTTCGATTGAACGCATGCCCGTGCCCGCGATGTCGTCGCCCGAGGTCACCATTCGGTTGTGCCACGGGATCTCGCCGGCGAAGAGGTAATGAGCTTTGGGGAGATCGATGAGGTCTCGGCCGGGGTGGCTTTCTGCCTCCCACGTACGCAGAAAAGCATTGAGGCTGTCGGGGGCGATGGCGATCGTGTTGAACAACCCGAACGTCTTTCGTCCCGTGAGATTGTCCTTCGCGTCAATTTCTGCGTGAACAAGGACCCACGGTCCTTCGGCTCCTGCCAAGGTCTGGGCGTACATGATGTCCTCGGGGACCTGGACGATCCCGTTGGTAAGCCAAGCCCGGTCATCCGCGGGTGTCGGCCGGACCCAGGTGGGGATAGAGAGCGGCAGAGGCGACGAGACTTGGGGGAAGCTCGGGTCAATGTCGACCTGGAGGCCGTAAGCGCGGTCCCCGCGTGCGTGAAGAGCGCCGGCCACCATGTACAGACCGACCCAGCTGTACTTCTTTCCGTACCGCTCGACGCGGCCTGGGTTCCTGTCTGTCGCCTGGCGACCAAGCACGTTGTCGATCGACGAGAACTCTTCCTCGCGCCAGCCGAGGTCGTAGATGATCCCCAGGATTTGGTCGATCGCAGCGCGGTGACCCACGTGTTTGTAGTCGTAGTTGGCGCGGTCGTCGAACAGTCGCCCTACGGTGTAATTTCCGAAGTCCATGTGGATGGTGTGTTTGACTTCGTCGCGTCGTTCGTCTCCTTCAGGGAGGGCGTGGGGCAGTTTCCCCGCGGCGAATTCGATCCCGTTGGCAGCCGCTTCGGGGACCGCGGCCGGGTAGTGGAGACGTCCGAATTCGACAGTCCCGGCGATGTAATACCGGATGAGCCGGTGGTACGTGGGCGTTGTTGCTTCGTCTCCTGCAGTTGCGGAGACGACGGCCTCTAGGTAGATCCCGAGGTGGTTTCCGAACTCCTCGTCTGCGAGCTGGTGCGCGGTGGCCAGGCCGTATGCGGCAGCGGTGGCTCTCTCGCCGACGTACGGGTCGTTGATTTTCAACGCGTCCGCCGCCAGTTCGAAAAGCGAGGCAGCGTCACCGCGGCCGAACCAATACAGCGCGGCCGTCGCGGCGTCGCGGAGATCTCGGACCGTGCTCGTAAGCATCCACATGAACCACCGCGCTCGGAGTGAGTCAGCTGCTGTTCGTTTGTCGGTTTCGCGCCACCGGGCGGTCCACGACCGGAGGTCCGCCATCGCGCTCGCATCCGTTCCCGGGCCCGGGCGCTGGTAACGCTGGGTCGAGCTGCGGAGCCATTCGGTCCATGTGAGGTCGCGGGTGGCGACGCTCAGCGACCGCAAGACGCTGTCGGCGAAAGCTGCGTTGAATGGATGGTTCGAAATGGCACGTACGGACCTGAGCCGCGACCAGAAGTCGGGCAGTCCTGACAGTATCGGCAGGTGTTGGTTCCAGGCGGCCACGGTTTCTCTGTCGATTTGCTCGGGCGCGAGCTCGGTGGTCCTGAGAAGGGCAGCACGGAACAGGGATTTTGGTACGTGCTTCCAGAGATGACCCAAGTCGCGTTGGGGTAGCACGAAGGCGAGGGCGTCGAAGATATCGACAGCCAGTGGGTGCACCCCAGTTTTCTTGTCGGTAAATAGGGCTTCAACCTCCGGCGACTTGAGCGACGTCGCAAACACCGCGCCGCTGGTGTCGGCCAACGCCGAGGCGACGACGTGGCCGGCCAGGAGGTCGTAGACGACCGCGACAGCGAGGTCTTCGCGGTGGCTTGCTGCATCCGGGATGCCCGGAGCAACCAAGTGCTCGTCGATCTCGTGGGCTGTCTGTCGGATGAGAATGCCCTCTCCCTGGAGGGCATTGAGAATGCTGTCGTCCCAAAGTCGGTTAGTGTCGCCAAAGATCTCCTTCGCGCGCTTTTCACTAATCTCTCGTGACTTGGTTTTCCACATCTCGACGCCGAGGTGCCGAAGGGCGTGATGAACATCTATGGCTCGTATGCGCGAGCTAGTGAGGGTCTCGATACGTTTTGCGGCTTCAGCGAGATAACTGTCAAACATGGCGTTTAGCGACAGGGATCGGCCAACGAGATGAACACGGTCCTCCCTGGTCGGATTTGTGACCGAGCAGAAAACCCGCAGCGCGATCGGGTGATCGAGGCGCTCGAGGGGCAAGTCGATGCCGCTAGCGTCAATGTTGAAGTGGTCGAAGTACTTCTCGACCGCCAATTCGACGTCCTCACCGAATCCATCTAGATCAATAGAGTTGACCAGCGACGTGGGGATTGCCCGGTCTACGAACGCCGACCTAGTGGTGCAGACGAGAAGGACTGACGGATAGTCGACGAGCAGGAGCTGTGCCCGCTCCAGAAGCGGCTTCCAGTCCCCCGGGTCCTCGGCCTCGTTGAGTCCGTCAATGACGATGGGGAGGCGGCACTGAGCGCGCGCGGCGGCCGCATCGACGGATGCAACCAGTGCTTCGAAAGTCTCGACCTTCTTACCGTTAACTGACAGCCGTTGGGCTAGATCGTCTAGGTCGTCTCGGCTCCGCAGTTGGCGGCCGAAAAGCAGCACGCCAGCCGGGCGAAACTTGGTAGCGCTTGCGATAGCAGCTGCGAGCTGAGTCTTGCCGTAGCCGGCGTTGCCAGTGACGGTGACGCACCGAACCGCGAGTTCGCCGTAGATACTCTCGGCCAACGCAGCAGCTATGCGGGTGTGGAAGACTAAGTTGGTGCAGGCGAGCGCAGCCGGGTGATTGGCTGCTCGAAGCTTGCGAAGGACCGCCGGCACAGGTTTCGGCCTGTCCGGAACGGTGGCTTCGCCGAGTTCGCGCCAGGTGTGGTCACCGCCTGGGGCGAGGTGCTCACGTGCATCCGTGAGCAGCTGCCGAATCGTTAGGGCGGTCGTCATAAGCGCATCCAGGTCCGCCTGGATTGCTTCCTCCAAAGCAGCGGCCGCAACGTCGCCTTCGATGATCGCCAT
Organism: Dietzia sp. KRD202; assembly: GCF_017168155.1. Classification (NCBI taxonomy): domain Bacteria; kingdom Bacillati; phylum Actinomycetota; class Actinomycetes; order Mycobacteriales; family Dietziaceae; genus Dietzia; species Dietzia sp. KRD202. Next base: position 215,661 of record NZ_JABFAN010000012.1, read on the forward strand.
AAGAGTGGTGATTGCGGTGCCGAGCACTTCGATTTGCTCCCACGCTCCAGGCTCGGCGAGCATGCGCCGAAGAGTCATTTCGGCCACGCTGGTCTGGTGCACCTCAGGAAACCAGCGCTCCCGGACTTCGGCCAGAGCGTAGTCTTTGTTCGTTTCCAGTCGGCCAGGAGTGAGTACCAGGTCGCCGAAGTACGTCTGACGGAGCAGTTCGGCGTCGCCGGTGAGTAAGTTGCCGAGGTCCTCTGCGACCTGATGGTCGAGCTTGAACGGCTCGGTCACACTCAGGTCGCCCCACCAGGGTTCATCTATCGGCGGGAGCGGGCGGCGCGTGCACAGAACCCAGTCGGTGAGCTCGGGTAAGTGGGTCTTCGTCTTTTCGAGCGAGTCTTCCACGTCGTTCTTCCGGGACTTGCCGATCGACCGACCCTGCTGAAGGCCCGGCCACCACTTGGTCTGCCAGCCGAACCAGTCACCAGCATCTCCGAGTGGGCAGTCGTTTTCGAGCTTGAGGTGGAACTCGACTCCAGGCTGCTGGGCTCGGGCCTGAAAGTGTCCGTACCTGCCGTACGTGCGACGCACCGCACCGCGCCACAGCAGTTCGAAATTGGCGGCCGGGTCCCCTGGCAGGTCCTCGAATCCGCTCCAGTCAAGCGCGGTCACGAGGCTGCCTTCACGGCCGGTTCTTCATCGCGTGGCTCAGTACGTGCAGACAGCACTACCGATCTCCCAATCCGGTGCTGTGGTTGTGCATGGAATACATCTCCACTTTGGCACCACGGGCGAGAAGCACCTTGACGAATGCAATCACGTCTATCTCGTCGGTCTGAACTACGACTTGGGACCCATCTGTCTCGACATCGACGTCGTACAGGAACTGCTCGACGTCGGTGGTGCCGAGGCTGTGGATCTCCACCTCGCTCAGCACAGCGAGGAGCTCGTCGCTAAACATTTGAGGTGGCTCGCCGTGCTCGAGGCGTCCGGCCTCATGCTCGGTTAGTGCCGCTGCGGTCAGGGCCGTTATGGCGTCAACCGTTGATTTCGCTTCCTCTCTGTTCGCGAAGTGCCCGATCAGCCTGAGGTTCATGGAGTGTTCGGTCCCGTAACCGTGCCAAATCTTCATGCCGCCTCCACCTGCGCGAGCTGCTTTAAGGCAGCGATAACACCATCTTCGCCTACCCGAACGCCACCGGGGGCGTAAGACGAGGTGCGAGCCGTTCCGCTCGCGTCGATGTGTGCGTACGAGCGGAGACCCACCTCTCTCGGAAGAGCGTCCGCAAGTGGGACGCCAAGTTCAGTCTCGGACGAGGTGGCCAGCCGAATTGTGCCGGAGTACGTGCCAACCCAGCTCTTCAGCACACGTACGGTCTCTTCGCCAGCTCCGGTGGTGTTCGCGGTCGGTTGCTCCGGTAGCAACAGAACTTCGGACGCCCCGTACTCTGCAGCGATCGCGACAATTGCGTCGAGTTCTCCCACTGTGTCCTGGTTGATCACGGCGTTCAGGCCCCACTGGAAGTCACCGGCGATCGTTTCCAGGGCCGACCGCAGATGTGTGAAGCTTCGCCCGCGGAGGCGTTCGTAGGTCCTTCCGACCCCGTCGACGCTGACCCGCACGAAGTTCACAGTGCCTCGAAGGCGCGAACTCAGGTCGGCGTTCCATCGGAGGCCGTGGGTCGTCATGGTCACCGCGAGGTCCGTATTCACAGTGGCGTATGCGCAGACCTCCGGAAGGTGCCGGTACAAGGTCGGCTCGCCGCCGCCGAAACCTATGCCGAGTGCTCCAGCTTGATCGAGCTCGTCGATCCATCTGAGCAGCCGGCTCTTATCGAGGACCGCGCGGTGCTTGGGGGCGTAGCAGTATGAGCAAGCGAGGTCGCACGCGTTGGTCACAGCTATCGAGACCTGACGTGGCGCAGCGGACCACTCTCGCTCCGGCGGCGCGATCTCGTTGAGGAGGACGTTCAGGCCGGTCCGCCGATCGAACAGATGCGTACCGTCGGGCCCGAGGCGGATCTTCATGCGCTTCTTCCGGAAACATTTGATCGCATCGACAAGCCCCAGGCAGCAAGGCGAAAAAGCTGTTGTCCCAGGCAGCCGATGCACGAGTAGATTAAAGAATAATCTACGCGGACTGAGGGGCCCCGTGGGGCGCGAATGCCTCGAACTAGTAGGGGGTGAATCTAATTGCGATCCGCCTTTCGGGACGTTGATATCCCGCGGGAAGGAGCCCGTCGCGGGGCTTGTTGCAGCAACGGACTTCGTCCCGTGGAGGGCACTCGTGTGGGAAGAACCCCAGAGGATACTAAGACTCGGTGGCGGCTAGATTGGAGGGCAGTTTCCCTAGGCCGCCTCTACCTGCTGAGTCGTAACAATGCGTACACGCTCGCTGCGCGAGAGCAACGCGCGCTTCAGGTCAGGTGGTTTGGCTGCGTCTGGGTCAGCAGGCATGAATCAATCCCTCGATTTGCCGCCGGCGTCGTGGCACGCCAGCAACTCCCACTGATCAGCACCGTGAGCTTCCGTAGACGCTGAGAGTCCCGCAGGCTTACACCTATCTGGGCAATACTGGGCGAATCGGTGTGGCGGGGTAGTACTTGGGATACAACGGGTCGATGTCGGAACATCGCCCGGCGGGGCTCCTCAAGGGGCCCTCGTCTTATCTGGGATATCCAGCTTCGTTGCCAATAGGTGTCTTGGTAGATCAGGTGGGCGAGCTTCTGTGACGGTTTGGACTCAGGCGGTGTGAGTTGGTCAACTCTTGGAAGCGGTTTTGGATCTTGATCGCGAGGTCGACAGCCTTCGGGCTGGGTGTGTGCCGAGAGTCGGCCGGGTTGTTGTGGGCGGAGATGCACTTCAGGTGACTGGGGCGGTAACCGCCGGTGCCGAGGTACGGCCAGGTGCCGAACTAGGTGGAAGGCGAGGGGCGAGGAATGACCCGGACACGCCGGACAGGAACGGCGCTACTGCAGGGTGCGGGGTGGGTCGCGCTGGCGTTAACCGTCGTCGCATTGCTGGCTCTCAGCGGGTGGGCAACCGTACGTCACAGTTGGCTGCAGGGCTTGCCTTGGTGGGCCGGTTTCCGAGCAGAGTATCTAGCTACTCCGATCGCTGCTTCTATAGCGGCGGTCGTTGCAATTACAACGGCCTGGTGGGGTGTCAGGGGCGCGCATCTCGCCCGCAGATTGGAGCACGCGCGTTGGGAAGCGGAGAGGCTTGAAGCCACTGAGCGCACACTCCGTGATCGGTTCCACGAATTGATAAAGCTTCTTTCCGGGGATGACCTCCGGTCACGAGAGGGGGCGTCGTACGCGCTCGCTGCCCTAGCCGACGATTGGGGAGCGTTCTACGGTGTGGGCTCACATGAAGCTAAATCCGAGCAGCAGGTGTGCATCGACGTTCTGATCTCACAGCTTCGCGATCCTATTAGCGCCCCGGGAGAGTCTTCACACAATCCCGAGCAAGTTGCCTTCAAGCAGGTGATCCAGAAGATCATCAGTTCGAGACTGGGTGAGGCCATCAAAGGCTATCCTCTAGGAGGCGCCTGGTCCTCATTTGACCTCGTCTTCGACGGCTGCCACCTCCACGAATTCGTTCTTCAGGGCCGAGTATGCGAAGGGGACATCGTCTCTTTCGATAGAACCCACTTCAGCGGGAAGCTGCTGTCTTTCGTCGATACACACTTCTCCGGGAAGCGAGTGTCCTTCCAGGACGCCCGCTGCACCACGAGTCAGATAGTGTTCGCCAGAACGCACTTCTGTGGTCAGAGCGTCGTCTTCGACGGGGTCCAGTTCAGGGCAGACTCCATCAGTTTTGACGGATCACGTGTGAGCGCAAACCTCATCTCGTTTGAAAGTGCTCGCCTGGAAGCGGACTGGGTCTCCTTTGCGGGGGCCTTCTTCATGTCCTCGTTCACAAAGTTCGACAGAATACAGTTTGAGGGCAACTGGTTGGTGTTTGATTCTGCGGATTTCACCGGGAAAGAGGTCAGCTTTAATAGCGCCGACATTGACATGCGCAATGCGAACTTCAAATCAGTGCATTTCAACGGAACATCTGTCTCGTTCGCGAAAGCGAGGTTTCACAGGTGCAACGTTTCGTTCGAGGCGGCTCACCTCGTCGCTACGATAGTTACGAGCGGAGCCTTATTTGACGACTCCCGCCTCTCACTTAGCCGAGCGTTCACGACTGCTACCGAAGCTAGCTTCGCGTCCCTTGTCGAGTCGTCGAAGTTCGAGCATAAGGACACCAAGTTCGAGTGCCGGCCGACCGAGTTTCCCCAATGCGAGAGTTGCTCGGAAGCCAGACCTGGCAACACGAAGGGCGCGTCGCCGGTAGTGCAATCGCCCTCCGGGCAGACAATATGGCAGCGCTTGGCGCAGGCCCTTCGCGGGGTTCCGGAGCCGACAAATCGGCATGAGTTGCGCCCGGGGACGATCCGGTCCACAGACCTCTAGCTTAATCCGGGGACTTTTCGGGCAGGGTCGACGTGTGAGGCTTTCGGTGCGGTTGTCGGTGGAGGTGCCTGGGGTAGATGCTGGCTCTTGTGCGGACTGCTTAGTTGTGCGGTGCTGCCGCATACCCGGATTCGCCCCGAACTGACGCACCAGATTCTGAGTGCGCCCCTCCAAGTACGCGCTTGGGCTGAGGTCGACGAAGCCCCGGCGGTGGGAGCTCTCCGAGGTCGACGACTACACGGTCGTGCACCGCGCCGGTGCCCGTTCCTGGCTGACCGCCAGCGAGCCGCCAGCTGCTTCCCCGGAAAGTGCGTTCGGAAGTTGACTCGTCGAGTTGGGGTTGGACTTTGCCACATGCAATCAGTGGTGCGGATAATGCCAGCTTAGTGACAACCCTCGACTGACAACTTGGTGACAACGAACTGGTAGTTCGTCCTCTTACTGACACGCTCTTCGAGAACCGACATCACCTGTCGGTTCTCAAACAATCTGTCAATTTCTCACTGGCGTGTCACTCGATTCGCAGGAATCTGTCATCTCCGATCGAGAGGAGCCTAGGGAGCGCTGAACTTACGGTTGTCTAGAGCGTGTCTCCCAATCGGCGTAGCCAGGTTAAGACTGCGCAAAGGGTGACGGCGGCGCGGTCGCCACTGCTTTGCTAGTACGAAGGATCTCTCGACGACTTTTCGGTCTTTTTGTAGGTCAGCCGCTCGGTGTCAACCTCTTTTGAACTTTTGTTAGTTCTACGCGGCGAGTAGTTGTTCGACTGTGCTCGTTGCGGCGGGTGCTTTCCGTGCGGTGATGGCCAGGCGGGTGTGCTCTGGCGGTGCGGGCACAACTGGTGCCCTACGGAATCGGATGGGCTTGTTCCGGAAAGCCTGCTCGGCGGCTGCTTGCCGGCGCTCGTGTACGTCACGCCAGGTTCCGGAGAAGACCTGGTCAGGGGTGTATCCGTTCAGCCCGGAATGCCGCTGGGCGCTGTTGTAGAACTCGATGAACTCATCGCACCAGCGGGCTGCATCGTGGACGTCGTCGAACAGTTGTGGGTACCGGCGGTGGTACTTGACGGTGGAGAACCAGGACTCGATGTGGGGGTTGTCGTTACTGACCGCGGGCCGAGATAGCGATTGGGTGACGCCACGTTTTCCCAGCAGGTTTTTCATCTTGTTGGAGGTCATTGCCGCGCCGTTGTCGGAGTGCACGACCCTGGTGCGTCCGCCGAGGGAGTCGAGCACGTTGCCCATCCATTTCGCGGCCACGATGTGGTCCTCACGCGGTTGCACGGTGTGGCCTACGATCTTGCGGCTGAACAGGTCGATTACCGCGTACAGGGCGAACGACTGTCCCCGGTATTGCCCAGGCAAGACTGTGATGTCCCAGCACAGCACCTGCCCAGGGCCTGTGGCCCGCAGGTCCGGGGCCGGACGCCGAGCCGAATCCGGGGTGCCCGCCCGGCGCTGCCTCCGGCACGACGATCGCTCGATCGCCCGGGCGACGCGGTGGAACGTGGCCAGGCTGACGAACCCGGCTTCGCCGGAATCCAGGCTCAGGTAATAGACCTGCTCGACCGGCACCCCCTCATTGGCATTGAGCTGGTCGATGACCCATGACCGCTCCTGGTCGGTGATAGCCGGAGGCTGGCGCCGGTCACGGTGCGCAACCGGTTCGGCCACGCCCGGCCGGGGATTGCGCCGGTAATGCAGCGCCGACTTGGCCAAACCGATCAACGCCATCGCGGCAGTCTTGGTCGTGCCCGCGGCGGTGAGCTCGGCCAGTAGTCGATCCTCGGCAGCGACGAGCTCGTCGAACCGGGCCTGCTGCTGCTCGGTTAGTCATTTTCCGCCTTGTCGGGTTCGACGCCATGTGAGTGCATGACGCCGATAGCTTTTCCCAGCGCATCAGCCACCTTCCTGGAGCGGTCGATCTCACCTTCGAGCTCGCCGATCTGGGAATCACGCTCGGCGAGCAAGCGCTTGAGCCGCTCGATCTCAGAGATGTCCTTGTGCGTCATACGACCAGACTGGCGCGGGATCTTGCCGGAGTCGAGGTCCCCGTCGGTGAACGCAGCCCGCCACCGGTACATCTGGTCTTTCCCGATCTCATGCTTGTCCAGGTACGCCCGTTTCGTCCCATGCTTGGCCTGCGTGTACGCCAACACGTGTTCTCGGATCTGATCCGGCGTAAACCGTCGAGGTTCGACCGTCACGCTCATTGACATCAACTCCCTGATCCCGGTTCACAACCATCCTGCCGCTCAGGGGCGTCGAGTTTCGGAGGTCTGTCGCCGCGGCTTTCTTGGTGTTTGCGGGCGGCGATGGCGTCGCTGCTCTCTGGGATGGCAGCGGCGATACCGTGGCCGCGGAGCTGGCGGCGGACCGTGCCGGACGAGTACGCCTTGTCGGCGATCACCGCGTCCGGGCGGGCGCGGGGTCGGACTCGGCCGTTCCCGGGGACGTGAAGGTCGGCCAGTACCTGCTCAAGCATCGAGCCGTCGCCTGCGCTGCCCGCCGGTGACCACATTCGCCAACGGCCTGCCGCGCCCGTCGACCGCGCGATTTATCTTGGTCGTCAGCCCGCCATGGGAGCGACCAATGCCGTGATCTGCGGGTTCACAGTCCCGGAAGGGGCGTTTCTGGTGATTCGATCGTGCCCCCTGTGACCCTGATCGGGGCGGGTGGTGTTCGTGCCGTGTTGATGAGCGTGGCAGACGGTGGCATCGACCGAGACGTTCCAATCGATCAACCCGGGAGCGTCAGCATCGGCCAGGACGACCTGCAGCACGCGGTCCCAGGTTCCGTCGCGGGCGCAGCGGGCGTGTCGATTCCAGACTGTCTGCCACCCGCCGAACCTCTCCCGGGGCAGGTCTCGCCAAGGGATGTCTGCTCGATAGCGGTAGATGATCCCCTCGACGACCTTTCGGTTGTCGCCAAACGGATGTCCCCGCCGCCCTTCATTCGAAGGCAGCAGGGGCTCAATCCGTTCCACTGCTCGTCGGTGAACTGGCGAAAACGTGACATCGTCTGTGCCATAGGGCCTCGGTCTCGCGGGTCACCACTCAATTATGGGAGACACGCACTAGATCGGAGTGTTATCCGCTCCATGCCCACCCGTGCTTGGCACCCCTTGCCATAGGCGGACCACCACGCCGCCAGCTAGGGCTCCTTCTTGACAAACATAGGAGGATCCCTAGTCGTCGAGGGCAAGGACGAGGTCTCCGGCCTCGACCTGTGTGGTCCCGGCTAGCGCGACGCGGGACACGGTGCCACCGCGGGGGCTGGTGATCGCGGCTTCCATTTTCATGGCTTCGATGGTCGCGACCGTGCCACCGGCCTCGACGCGGTCCCCGGGTTCCACGGCGACGGTCACCACGCCTGCGAAGGGGGCGGCTACGTGGCCGTCGTCGTCCGGGTCCGCCTTCTCCGCCACCGGGGCCTTCACGGCCACCGACCGGTCCAGCACCTGCACCGGTCGGAGCTGGCCGTTGAGGATGCACATGACGGTGCGGTACCCGTGCTCGTCGGCCTCGCCGATCGCCTCGAGTCCGATGAGCAGTTCCACGCCCGGCTCGAGCCGGACCCGGTGCTCATCCCTGTCGCGTAGTCCGTAGAAGAACTGGTTCGAGGAGATGGTGGAGGTGTCCCCGTATCGGGCCCGGTGGTCCTGGTACTCCGCGGTCGGGCCAGGAAAGAGCAGCTGGTTGAGCCGGCGGCGCCGATCGGGGCCGGGCTCGTCCAGCGCGGAGTGGTCCTCGGCGCTCAGTGCGGCCGTCTCCCGGGTGGCCGTCCGGCCCGCCAGGGCGGTGGTGCGCAGCGGCTCGGGCCACCCGCCGGCCGGGTCTCCCAGTTCCCCGCCGAGGAAGCCGATCACCGAGTCGGGGATGTCGTACTCGCGCGGGTTCCGCGCGAACTCGGCCGCCGTGATCCCGCGGCCCACCAGGGTCAGTGCCAGGTCACCGACCACCTTTGACGACGGCGTGACCTTGATCAGCCGCCCCAGGACGCGATCGGCGCCCGCGTAGGCCGCCTCCACCTCCTCGAACCGGTCGGCCAGCCCCAGCGAGTGTGCCTGTTGCCGCAGGTTGGACAACTGCCCGCCGGGGATCTCATGTGTGTAGACCCGCCCGGTCGGCGACGGCAGCCCCGACTCGAACGGCGAGTACACCTTGCGCACCGCCTCCCAGTACGGCTCCAGTGCGCACACCGACTCCAGATCCAGACCGGTGTCGCGCTCGGTGTGGGCGGTGGCGGCGACGATCGCCGAGAGCGCCGGCTGACTGGTCGTGCCTGCCAGCGCGGCACTGGCGCCGTCGACGGCGTCGGCGCCCGCCTCCCACGCCGCGAGGTAGGTGGCCAACTGGCCGCCCGGGGTGTCGTGGGTGTGCACGTGGATCGGCAGGTCGAACTCGGACCGAAGCGCCCCGACGAGTGTCGCCGCGGCCGGCGCCCGCAACAGGCCGGCCATGTCCTTGATCGCCAACACGTGCGCGCCGGAGGCCACGATCTTCTCGGCCAGGCGCAGATAATAGTCGAGCGTGTAGAGGTCCTCGCGCGGATCCATCAGATCACCGGTGTAGCCCATCGCGACCTCCGCGACGGCGGTGCCGGTCTCGCGGACGGCGTCGATGGCCGGACGCATGGCCTCCACGTTGTTGAGCGCGTCGAAGATCCGGAAGATGTCCACGCCGACCGTGGCGGCCTCATCGACGAACGCCGAGGTCACCTTCGGCGGGTAGTGCGTATAGCCGACCGTGTTGGCCCCGCGCAGCAGCATCTGCAGGCAGATGTTGGGGATGGCCTCCCGCAACCGCGCCAACCGCTCCCAGGGATCTTCCTTGAGGAACCGGAGCGCCACGTCGTAGGTCGCCCCTCCCCAGCACTCCACCGACAGCAGCTCCGGGGTCAGCGAGGCGACATAGGGCGCCACCTCCAGCAGGTCGTTGGTCCGCAGCCGGGTCGCCAGTAGGGACTGGTGCGCATCGCGGAACGTCGTGTCGGTCACGCCGAGCCGGGGGTCAGAACGCAGATCCGCCGCGAAACCCTCCGGCCCCAGAGCGAGCAGTCGCTGACGCGAGCCGTCCAACGGACGGCCGAGGTCGCCCGCTCCGCCATCCGAACGCATGCCCGACAGGCCACCCGAACCCGCGAGAGTCGATCCGGCCACCCCGGCCACCCCGGCC
>NZ_JABFAN010000113.1:0-481 GCF_017168155.1 Dietzia sp. KRD202
GTCGGAAGTCCGCGCCGAATCGCCGCCAGGCGACCGCGCAAGCTCGCGAGCCGTCGCGCGGCGCCGGCGAAGTCGAGCTCGCCGCGATCCAGTTGGCCGCCCAGCAGGCGCAGGTCGTCGGCCATCGGCAGCGCCAGTCCACGCTCCGCCAAGCGCCGGGCCCAATGCGTCTCGCCGGCGAAGCGGAACTCCATCAGCGTGGAAAACAGCGCCGCCAGGCCACCGCGGATCGCCGGGAGCGCAGCGCTCAGCGCCCGCGACTCGGCGCGACCGACACCCAGCAGGTCGTCTACCGCGTAGACCTCGCCGGCCAGCGTCCGGCGACGGCGCTCCAGTTCCCCGTCAGCCGCACCGGCATGCCGCGCAGCGACCAGCGCCAGCGTCGCCGCGCAGAGCGAGACGAGACGCTGGCGCACCCGCCCGGACACGGTCCTGCGGCTGAAAAGCACGGTCACCAGGCTCAGGCAGCAGACCCCGACGA
>NZ_JABFAN010000114.1:0-404 GCF_017168155.1 Dietzia sp. KRD202
GGGTATGACCCTGTAAGCGGGAAAGGCACGGCAGAGCTAGCAGATGCACTGTTTGAAGCGCGCAGGAACGGCAACGACGAACGCGCTTTAGAGCTAGTTGATCGCCTCATTTACGCCGCTTTAGGCCGAATCATCTAGGGAATCACATGATTGACCAAGCCGCATTCGACCGAATTTTCAAACAGCCAGCGCCAGCTAAGGGCTCTGACCAGAACAAGCAAGGAGACAAATAAATGTCAGCTAACGAGCAGTTTGCAGAAATGTTTAAGCCAGCAACGCAGGCCACTGGCGATGAAGAAATGATGCGCGTCGTACTCCGTGCCCAGGAATACCACCAGCAAGTGCGCGACCAGATCGAAGGCATCATTGCCATGAAGGATAAGGGTATTCGCCTGGGTGAAGAA
>NZ_JABFAN010000115.1:0-449 GCF_017168155.1 Dietzia sp. KRD202
GTCTTCGTGGCCCTCGTGCCCGCCGTGGTCTGCGTGGCCCTCGTGGCCACCATGCCCGCCATGGTCTTCGTGGCCCTCGTGCCCGCCGTGGTCTGCGTGGCCCTCGTGGCCACCATGCCCGCCATGGTCTTCGTGGCCCTCGTGCCCGCCGTGGTCTGCGTGGCCCTCGTGGCCACCATGCCCGCCATGGTCTTCGTGGCCCTCGTGCCCGCCGTGGTCTGCGTGGCCCTCGTGGCCACCATGCCCGCCATGGTCTTCGTGGCCCTCGTGCCCGCCGTGGTCTGCGTGGCCCTCGTGGCCACCATGCCCGCCATAGTCTTCGTGGCCCTCGTGCCCGCCGTGGTCTGCGTGGCCCTCGTGGCCACCATGCCCGCCATGGTCTTCGTGGCCCTCGTGCCCGCCGTGGTCTGCGTGGCCCTCGTGGCCACCATGCCCGCCATGGTCTTCGT
>NZ_JABFAN010000116.1:0-382 GCF_017168155.1 Dietzia sp. KRD202
CTGTGCGCCCCGTGGGTAAAGACCTCTTTCCGCTTCAGGAGAGGCCTTGGTGCCTTTGACCAGGAAGTGATTGGTGATGGCCGCATCTTGCACAAACCCTTCAAAGGCGCGTGCGCAGAGCTCTTCGGGTTTACTGTAATAGAGCTGTCCAAGTTTTTTATCCACTTGCACCGAATGCTGAAACAGCTCGCTAGGCTGATCGCCTGCTGGCTGCAGCAGAATAGCTTTGAAACAGTCCATCAATAATTGATTAAGCGGGTGGGGAATGGGCGTCGCATCAGCCAGCCACGCGGTAGAGGCGAACATGCCGTTGGGGATGCCACGAAAACACTTGCTGACGATGTAGTGATCAAAAGCATGAATATATTACACATAAGTGAGA
>NZ_JABFAN010000117.1:0-400 GCF_017168155.1 Dietzia sp. KRD202
GCCATGGCGTTGGCGTGGCGGGCGGAGCGCAGGTACAGGTCGCCGTCGAACAGCGCGAGCAGCTGCGCCGAGACGAAGCGCATCTTCGAGGCCAGCTGCATCTGGTTCTTGCGCAGGTACACGAGGCCGTCCGCGGCGTCCGGGTCGAGCACGACGACGGCCTCGGCCAGCAGCGCCCCGTTCTTGGTGCCGCCGAGGGAGAGCACGTCCACGCCGACGTCGGTGGTGAAGGCGCGCAGCGGCAGGCCCAGGGAGGCCGCGGCATTGGCGATGCGGGCGCCGTCCATGTAGACGCGCATCCCGTGCTCGTGGGCGTAGTCCGTGATGGCCTTGACCTCGTCCGGGGTGTAGACCGTGCCGAGCTCGGTGGACTGGGTGAGGTAGACGACCAGGGGCTGGG
>NZ_JABFAN010000118.1:0-2402 GCF_017168155.1 Dietzia sp. KRD202
ATCGGATACTCCTCCATGTAGCCGTAGCCGCCGTGGAGTTGCAGGCAGGTGTCGGCGACTTGCTGAGCGCGTTCGGAGCTCCAGTACTTCGCCATCGCGGCGGTGGGGATGTCCAGTTCGCTCTTGACATGCAGGTCGAGACACTCGTCGATGAAGGCGCGGGTGACGCGGGCTTCGGTGGCGACCTCGGCGAGCTTGAACTTGGTGTTCTGGAATCCGAAGATCGGTTTGCCGAACGCCTCGCGCGTGAGTGTGTACTCGTGTGTCAGGTCCAGCATCAAGTCCATCGACGCGGCGCAACTGACGGCGACGATGAGCCGCTCCTGCGGGAGCTGCATCATGAGCTGGACGAAGCCCTGCCCCTCCTCGGTGCCGAGCAGATTGCTGGAAGGCACACGTACGTCATCGAAGAAGAGCTCGCAGGTGTCTTGCCCCTTGAGGCCGATCTTGTCGAGGACACGGCCGCGCCGAAATCCTTCGGAGCTGGTCGGCACGATGACCAGTGAGACGCCTGCAGCAGCCTGATCCGGGCTGGTCTTGCAGGCGACGAGCACCATGTCTGCGTGGTAGCCGTTGGTGATGAAGGTCTTGGCTCCGTTGATGACGTAGTCGTCGCCTTCTCGGACTGCCTTCGTCTTGATTCCCTGGAGGTCGGAACCGGTCCCCGGCTCGGTCATCGCAATGGCGGTCACGACCTCGCCGGAGGCCATCTTGGGCAGCCATTCGCGCTTCTGCTCCTCGGTGCCGTAGTGCAGCAGGTAGTGCGCCACGATGCCGCTGTGGAGTGCAGCCCCCCAGCTGCTGTCACCGATGCGGGCCTGCTCCTCGATAAGGATCGCCTCGTGGAAGAAGTTGCCGCCGCCCCCGCCGTACTCCTCGGGAACGGAGGCGCACAACAGGCCGAGCTCGCCGGCGCGGGTCCATAGTTCGCGGTCGACGCGCTTCTGTTCGATGAACCGCTCGATGTTGGGCTTGATCTCCCTCTCGCAGAACGTCCGGGCGAGTTGACGGAAGTCGTCGAGGTCCTGGTTCATCCAGGGTGAACGGCGGCTGGGCATGGGTCCTCCAAAGATTATGTGCCGGGTACAGGGTGTACCCGAAGGCTACGGGTACACCCTGTACCGCGCCAGTCCCTTTCGGGTTAGAATGTGCTGGTGGATCTTGCGAGGTGGGTGGACACGGCCGTGGTGCGCCGATCGACGGCGCACGAATCGCACCGGTCGGCACGACGAGAGCAGATAGTGGTGGCCGCGGCTCGTGCGATCGAGGAGTACGGTCCCGGCGTCGGTACTGCCCAGATCGCGGAACGGGCAGGCGTTGCGCGGCCTCACGTCTACCGGCACTTCGACAGCAAGGAAGACCTCGAACGAGAAGTGCTCCGATTCGCGGCTGATCAGCTCATCGACACCGTTCGTCCCGCCATGCGCGTGAGCGGTACAGCTCCCACCATCATCGAAGGCGTGATAGGCGCTGCCATCGGATGGGCTGCCGGTCATCCCAACCTGTATCGCTTCATGGCGGCGCGCCAGCAGAACAAGGAGACGCACCGGGCCAGGTTGGGGCGCACACGGTTCCTCGGGGAGGTGGTGTCCGCAGCCTCGGCATACATGCGCACATCCGAGGTACAGGTCGATCCCCCGGACGGCGTGATGGCGGGGTTGATGGGCATGGTCGACGCGGGGATCATCTGGTGGCTGGACCACCACGATGAGTCGAAGGAAGAGGTGACCACCCGGATCGCCCATCAAGTTTGGCTGATCATGCGTGATCTCGCCCAGAGCGTAGGGGTTGCTGTGGACAACGACCTTCTGTTGAGCGCGCGATGAGGGACCTCTCGCCCGGAATGGGCGCACCTCGAGCCCGTCGAAGCGGTCCCGCGTTGGAACGGCGACGCCCCGTGTGCGACCGGTGGCTGGAAGAGGTCGGTGACCTGGTGCGGCGGATGCCCGACGTCTGCATCTCGGCAGTGCCCGGCGAGCAGCCGGCCGGCTGGCCGCGCACGGCCGTAGCGCTCAAGACTGACGGTCTGGTCAACACCGCGGTGCGGCGATGACGCCGGCGCCGGGATCGCACCTTGAGGCGACCTTCTTCCTCGATCACGACCACGCTTCGGTACGCGACTTCACCCAGCACGTGATCGCCGGCGCGTCGAGCCCCCGAGAGAGAGCGTCCCTGCTCTTTGCTGCAGTGCGTGACCAAATCTGGTACGACCCCTACTCGGTCTCCGAGGATCCTGAGCATTACCGGGCGAGCCACGTCCTCCAGGCCGGCCGCGCCTACTGCGTGCCCAAGGCGGTGCTACTGGCCGCGGTTCTGCGGGCCGCGGGCATCCCTACCCGACTCGGCTTCGCCGATGTACGGAACCATCTGCAGACCGACACCTTACGAGCCGTCATGGGTGG
>NZ_JABFAN010000119.1:0-427 GCF_017168155.1 Dietzia sp. KRD202
GAGAAGCGGTATTCCACCGGGCTGCCCTGGAGCATCTGGCTCAGGCCGTCGGCCAGCACGTATTCGCCGTGCACCGCCGCGCTGCCGAGACCGGCGAAACGCTGGCTGTCGAAGAACACCTGGACCCCGGCCTGCTCGGCGAATCGCAGCAGGGCGCGGTTCAGCGGTTGTGCCGGGATGTCCAGCCGGACCCGGCGCAGCGCGGTCTGCTGCTGGCTCGCCGAGTCCGCCCCGTCTTGCGCATGCAGCGGTAGCGCGGCCGTTCCCAGCAGGACCAGGCCCAGCCCCAGGGCCAGTTGCGCCCCCTTGCGACCGCCTCGCACGGCACTCCATCCACGATGTTTCATGACAGCGCCTACACTCCATCGTTTTGTGTAATAAGAATCAGTCTCGTTAAGAGAACGATGGAGGCAGGGAAAGTCAGTAA
>NZ_JABFAN010000120.1:0-379 GCF_017168155.1 Dietzia sp. KRD202
TCATCAAGCCGTTGAACAACGTGGTAACTTCATCAATGCTGATACTGATAAACAAACTGCTTATAATACAGCGGTAAATGAAGCAGCAGCAATGATTAACAAACAAACTGGTCAAAATGCGAACCAAACAGAAGTAGAACAAGCTATTACTAAAGTTCAAACAACACTTCAAGCGTTAAATGGAGATCATAATTTACAAGTTGCTAAAACAAATGCGACGCAAGCAATTGATGCTTTAACAAGCTTAAATGATCCTCAAAAAACAGCATTAAAAGACCAAGTTACAGCTGCAACTTTAGTAACTGCAGTTCATCAAATTGAACAAAATGCGAATACGCTTAACCAAGCAATGCATGGTTTAAGACAGAGCATTCAAGAT
>NZ_JABFAN010000121.1:0-2265 GCF_017168155.1 Dietzia sp. KRD202
GCGGGGCGGGGTCGAACTCCACGCCGGGCGAGGCCAGCGACCCTGCCGCGACCACCCCGGTCCGCAGTCCGTTGGCGGCCTCCGCCAGGCGGGTCCGGTTGCGGCGGAGGGCGTCCCCGAGCTCGCCGAGCCCGGTGTGGGGGCCCGCGTCCGCGACCACGATCGCGCCGTGTTGCTCCGGCCGGACGTGGCCCTCCTGCCCCCGTTGCCCGGTGTCGCCGAGAGCGGCGAGCACGTCCGCGGCGCGCCGAACTGGTCGCCGGGTCCTCGTGTCGACGAGGTGGAGTTCCTCTTCGATTCTGATCCATCGCTGTGCGTCGGTCATCATTCCCACGCTAAGCGAACCCGGGCGGGCCCGCACCCGCAGCAGATCCGCGGGCCCGGCGCGGGGTCACCGCATGATCCACGTGTCCTTGCCGCCGCCGCCCCTCGAGGAGTTGACGATCATCGATCCGGCCGGCGCGACCCGGGTGAGCCCGGCCGGGACCGCGTGCGCGGTGGTCCTGCCCCCCTCGCGTCGGACGTGGGCGAACGCACGCAGGTCCACGTGTCGGCGCTGCATCCGGGTGCCGTCGAAGGTCGGCAACGTGGACAGGGGCACGACCTCCTGGGCGATGAACCCCTCCGGCCGGGTGAGCAGATCCTCCCGGCGGGCGGCCAGCTCCGCCTCCGAGCACTCCGGTCCGATGGTGATCCCGAGTCCGCCGTACCCGTCGATCGGCTTGACCACGAGCTCGCCGAGGCGGTCCAGCACGAGGTCCCGCTGGGTCCGGTCGGCGCACAGGTAGGTGGGGACCTGCTCGAGGATCGGGGTCTCCCCCAGGTAGAAGTCGATCATGGCCGGGACCGAGGCGTAGACGGCCTTGTCGTCGGCCACCCCGTTGCCGAGGGCGTTGGCGATGGTCAGGCGACCGGCGCCGAGCGCGTCGAGCAGCCCGTCGCGCAGCGGGATGCCGTCGTCCCCCGGCGAGCTGAGGAGCATGTCCTCATCTATCCGGGCGTACATGACGTCCACCCGGTGCAGGTCGCGGCCCGCGCGATAATGCAGCACCCCGTCCCGGAAGGTGAGCCGGTCGGGTGTGACCAGCGGCAGTCCGCTGCGCTGCGCAATGAGTCGGTGCTCGAACCACGCCGAGTCGGTCGGCCCGGAGGAGACCACCGCGAGCTTCGGCCCGTCCCCGGCGGCCGGCGGCGCGGCCGCTTCCAGCGTCTCGCGGATCATGCCGAACGCCTGGTCGGGCGCGTGGAGATCGAACCCGCCCGTGAGGTCGCCGAACAGGGAGGTGGTCATCTGTCGCAGGGCGTGGGAAAAGGCGATCCCGGAGGGCACCCGGACGTTGTCCTCCAGAACGAACCACGTGCCATCGTCGCCGCACACCAGGTCGATCCCGCAGATGTGCGCCCGGGTCCGCCCCGGTCGTTGCACCCGTCCCGTGCTGCGGTGCCCGGGGGCGCGGTCCAGGGACTCGGGCGTCAGGTGACCCGCGCGCACGAACTCGCGCTGGCCGTAGATGTCGTCGAGGAAGGCGTCCAGGGCGCGGGCGCGCTGCTCGGTGCCGGCGGCCAGCACCCGCCACACCTCGGGCGAGATGATGCGGGGTACGAAATCCATGGGGAACGCCTGGGGCCGCTCCTGTCCGGTGACCCGGAACGTCACCCCGGCCACCGAGGCCTCCTTCTCCGCCGTCACCTGTCGCGACCGGAGCCGCACGGTGCCCGCCCGGTCCAGGGCCGACATCACGGGAGCGTAGGCCTCACGGGGGGGCACCCCCCTCCTCGACCGCCTCGTCCCAGCTCGGGTCGGCGTCGAGGCCCTCGATCGGTTCGTAGACGCCGAACAGTCGTGAGTGGGCATCGGGGACCGCCGACCGGGGACCGCTGATCCCGGCGGTCTCCGCCGCGAGCAGGTCGACCACGTCGTGGGGGTGCCCCCGCCGACGGAGGGCCTGGCGCTGCCGGAACGCACTGCTGCCGTTGTAGAGCGCGTTGTCGAGCAGGGTGCGAACGGTGTCGAGGTCACCCGACCGGTTCAACTCGCCGGTCAGGGACTCCACCAGATCCGAGACGACGTCGGTGGCGGGGCGGGCCCGGAAGGTGACGGGGTCCACGAGATCACCCTCGAGGCCCGGGCCTCCACCCGGATACGGACGCCACAGTAGATCTGATCCCGGGCCAGGTACTCGTAGTCGGCCAGGAGTCGACGAGTCCTCGGCGTCTCGTCGACGAGGGCGGATCCGGGGGGCACGAGCGGGACGGCCCCGGCGG
>NZ_JABFAN010000013.1:0-65111 GCF_017168155.1 Dietzia sp. KRD202
GTGGTGGGGCGCTGGGGGTCAGCGGGGAGATCTCGGCCGAGACCGCATTCTGCCGAAGCGAGCGTTACGTGGAAGGTGAAGTCTGAGAAGTACACGTTGCTGGTCACGTAGAGACGCGCCTCGGCTTTCGCCCACCCTGGCCCCGCCGAACGGTGGTACTGCAGAGTGCCGGCTACTCCGGTAAGTAAGGTGACTCGGCTGGTAGCGGTGGTCTGCATGTTAGGCGGCGGAAGATAAAGCGGAGTGTCCCCGCGAAGTACTATCGGGCCACCCGCCGTCACACTGGCCACACCGTCTTTTCCGGGCTCGCACTGTGCAGTAGCGGTGATGGGTTTTTGGGTTTCCGATGTTTCGTAGGAGATGTACTGCCTGGAGCCGGATAGTCGTATGCGGCTTACTTCAGATGAAGCGAGGCTAGCGCCTGCCGACAGGGCGGCGTCGGGCGCACATTCTGCGGAATCACGCGCGCCGACACTGGCGCAGGACTTGCCAACCATCTCCAGCGGCAAAGCGTCAAAAATCCCGCTGTCGTCGTACGCCAACCGAGCTGAGGCGCTCCGGGTCGCCGGGTTCGCGACGGCGCGCGCCGGACCGATGGCGTCCGAGGTGATGGGGCGTTTGATCACACCGTTGCCCGAGATGGCCCGCGCGTAGCTCTTGATCCCGGCGGGGTCCGCGCCGAACACCGACTGACCATTGACCGTGTCCTGCCACGTCGCCTCGGTCGGACGCATGGTGGCGGCCCCGAGAGTCAGGGTCGCGAGCAGCGCCAGGACGCCGGCGAGTGCAAGGAGAATGCGCGGCTGCTTGATTGACTCACGCATGAGCGGGCCCCCCGTCGACCTCGTCCTCGTCCTCGTCCTCGTCCTTGGGCCAGAAGGCCCACAGCACTCCGAGCGCGGCCAGTCCGGTGATGCCGCCAAGCACCATGGGGTTGCTGAACCAGACGATGACGTTCGCGAGCTCGGGCACCGACCACAGCACCTTGCGGACCGTCTCGACTCGGTACATGCCGGGGTCGATGTTGGGGTTGGCGTCGCCCTTCATCTGCACGAGCGCCTCGCCGGGCGTCTGCGGGTGCACCTCCACCACCCGGTGGGTCACCGGGAGTTTGCCCTCTCCGCGGTCGACCGTGATGACGTCGCCCACGCGGATCTCGTCGGCGGAGATCTCTTTGACCACCGCCACGGCTCCGGTGGGGATGGTGGGGCTCATCGATCCGGTCTTGAACATGATCAGCGAGATGTTCATCGTGACCGCGGCGATCACGAGCCCCACTGCCACGACTCCGCCCGCCGCCAGGAGATTGGCGATGCCGCCGCCGATGTACGACCACACCGACCGTGTGCGCGGTGCCCGGTGGGAGGTGGCAGCTGAGGCCGGGCCTTCCGAGGGGGTCTGCACGGTCGGTGTGCTCATGGCGTTCTCCTGGTGAGGGCTGGGAGTCGAAGGGGGGAGGGGAGGGAGAAGGCGGGATGGGTGCGGCGGCGGGAGCGTCGCCCGCCACCGCGGTCACGAGTTATTACGCGACGGGGTCCTTGGAGGTGGCGGTGACCTCCCAGAGGATCGCGTCGGAGAGCTCGTCGCCGACCTCGAGGGGGGCGCCATCGGCGAGGGTGGCGGAGAAGCACACCCAGCGGTAACCCTCGGCGGCGATGTCGCCGGTCAGCATGTCCCCGGGCGCCGCGCCGATGGTGGCGGTCTGGGTGAAGGTGACGGAGCTGTCGCACGTCGGGGCGGTCGCGCTCGTTCCGACGTCGGCGACGCCGACGCTCACGTAGTCCGCGAGCGGGGAGACGTCGGAGTTGGTGCGGCTGAGCACGATGTCGGCTCCGAGGTTGCCCTCGGTCTCCTTGAGTCCGACCAGCTGGTAGACGGGCTCGTTGGGGATGAGCTTGTTGGCGCCCTGGGCGAACGTCATCGCGCCGGGGCCATCCGCGCCCTCGCCGTCGGAGGCGACGTGGGCGGCCCAGGAGGATCCACCGTCGAAGGAGCCGTCGATGTTGAAGGACGTGTTCTCGGTACCGAAGGTGCCCTCGCCCCACACGGTGTCCGACCAGGCGGCCAGGGTCACGGCGGCGCCGACGCCCAGCACGAGACCGGAGGCCATGACGGCGCGGACCTTCTTGCGGCGGTTCTGGTTCTTGGCGGCGGGCTGGGGGGTCTGGGGCGCGGTGCTCATCGGGGGGAGCCTTTCTGAGAGGGAGGGCCTGGCATCAACACACCTTGTTGATGCATCTCATTTATTATCGCTTACCTACCTGCGAGTAGCAAACTGAAAGTTGACATTTGTCTGTAACGTCACAATCCGCCCGATCGGCTGACAAACGCTCTGTACCAGGACATATGAGGTCTACTTCAGGTTTGAAGTGGGCAGAATACTGAACAGACCGGTCTGGACGACCGTCCTGGACGGTGTGTCCAGAAGAGAGACGCTCGGCGACCACGAGGTGGTCCGCCGCGCTATATCGAGCCCGTCACGGGGAGTTCTCATCAACCGGCCAGTGCCCGATGGCCGGGATCAGTGGGTGTGGGCGCGCATGCTGCCGGTCCCGCCGGGAGGGGTACGACGACGACGAGGGCCGGCCGCCTCCGCCAACCCACTCACTCGCTCGGTGCGCCGAACCGGCTGGCTTTGCCGTGGCGGGAGCGGACCCGCAGCTGCAGACGCTGACTGCTCCGCAGATCTGCCGCGGCTCTCCTATAGGTCCCCCGGCAGCTTGTCCCGCCGGATGTCGCGCCAGGAGGACTGGCGCATGTGACCGTCCTCGGTGAAGCCCTGGTGGCGGACCTCGACGACCAGCTTGGGCAGGACCCAGATGGCGTCGCGGCGGGCGTCGGCGGGCAGTTGCTCGACGAACGGGCTGGTCTTGCGAGTCAGCGGCTCGAGTTCTTCGAGCAGCGCGCGGGACTGCTTGTCGGAGAAGCCGGTGCCCACACGGCCGATGTAGGTGAGGCCCGTCTCGGCGGGTAGGCCGAGCAGCAGCGAGCCCAATGAGCCGGAGCGCCCGCCCTTGCCCGGCCGCCAGCCGCCCACCACGGCCTCGGTGGTGGTGAGCAGCTTCTCCTTGAGCCACGCCTTGGACCGCCGGCCCGACTCGTAGCGGGAGTCCCGACGCTTGGCGACGATGCCCTCCCAGCCGAACTCCTCCGCCTCGGCCAGCGCGCGGTCGCCGGGGCCGTCGAGCACCTCCGGTACGTGCACCCGATCCACCCCGGTCAGCGCCGGGGCCAGCAGATCCAGCACCTCGCGGCGCCGCTCCCACGCCTGCGTTCGCAGATCCACGCCGTCGACCTCCAGCACGTCAAAGACGAACAGCTCGACGGCGGGCAGCGACGAGTCCTGCCCCTCCGCCGCGGCCTGCTTGGCCAGTGACGCGAAGTCCGGGACGCCGTCGGAGCCCAGGATCACCAGTTCGGCGTCGATCACCGCGGGCCGCTCGAGCGCATCGGCCAGCCCGGGGAATCCGTAGGTCAGCCAGTCCATCGAGTTGCCGTTGCGGCTGACCAGGCGCGCCTGCCCGCCGGCTCCGCTGGTCGCAATGGTCACCCTGTAGCCGTCCCACTTGCCCTCGAACGCCCACTTGTCGTCGGGGAGCTTGGTCACCGTGGCGGCGGTGGGGATCATCGGCAGCGGGGGAGCGTCAGGCCGCTCGGCGCTGTCCGACTCGCGGGACGCCCCGCCGCCCGAGCCGCGCGACGAGCCGCCGGACGACGAGCCGCCCGAGCGCGCCCGCTTGTCGCCCTCGGGGTACGACGACTTCGGGTTGTCGCGCCCGCCGTAGAAGGAGTCCGGCGACTGGTCCTTCATGTACTGCACGATCCACTGGTTCTTCTCCGCGCTGGTGCGCACGAGCACGTAGCGGCCGGAGACCTTGTCGCCGTGCAGCCACACGATGATCTCGTCTTCGCGCCATTTCTCGCACTCGTACCAGCCGCGGTCCCAGATGGTCATGTGGCCGGCGCCGTATTCGCCCTTGGGGATGGTGCCCTCGAACGTCTCGTAGCCGAGCGGGTGGTCCTCGGTGCTGACGGCCAGCCGCCGGTCCTTGGGCTCGGTCGGCAGGTTCTTGGGCACGGCCCACGACGCCAGCACCCCGTGGTGCTCGAGCCGCAGGTCGAAGTGCAGTCGGCGGGCGTGGTGCTCCTGGATCACGAAGATCGGGCCGTCGACGTCGTCGCGGTCGGTCTCGACCTCGCCGTCGAACGGCTCCGGTGTCTTGCGACGGTCCCGCTTGCGTCGGTATTCGGCCAGGCTGGTGACCACCGCGTCCTCGCTGGCGGGCTCGGCGTCGCAGCCCTCCACCTCCGTAGAGTGAGTGTCGTCGGTGGAGTCTGTGTCGGCGGGCTCGGGGTCCTCGTCATCGGACGACGACGACGAGCTCTTCTTGCTGCCACCCGATTTCTTCGCCCGCGATGCCGAACCGGTGGAGGAGGTCGACTTCTTCTTGGTGGCCTTCTTCTGGGCTGAGCCTTCGAGCCCATCGAGGAGGTCGCCATCGGACTCCAGGCGCCCCAGGACCTCGTCCCAGTGCAGGTGCGCGAGTCCGCCGTCGCCGAGTTCCTCCCACGAGCGGGGAGCGGCGACCCACGGTTCGGCCCGCCCGCGCAGGGAGTACGGCGCGACGGTGGTCTTTGCGCCGCTGTTCTGGCTCCAGTCGACGAACACCTTGCCCTCGCGGATGGAGCGCTTCATGGTGGCGGTGACCAGGTCGGGGGTTTGCTTGGCGAGTGACTGCGCGATCTGCTTGGCCACCTTGGAGGCGCTGGCGGCGGTGACGGCCTTCTCCAGGCGGGCGTAGAGGTGGATCCCCTTGGACCCGGAGGTCACAGGGAAGGAGTCGAGTCCCGCCTCGGACAGAAGGTCGCGGACGCGGAGGGCCACCTTCGCCGTCGTATCCAGATCCACGTCCTCGCCCGGATCGAGGTCGATCACGATCCGTCGTGTCCGGCCCGGCTCGTCGTTCTCCAGGGTCCACTGCGGCACGTGCAGCTCGAGCGCGGCCTGCTGGGCGAACCACGCGAGCGCGGCGGGGGAGTCCAGCACCGGGTAGCGGACGGTGCGCGAGGAGTGCTCGATCGCGACGCGCGGCACCCAGTCGGGCGCGTGGGAGGGGAGGTTCTTCTCGAAGAAGGACTTGTCGTCGGTGCCGTCGGGCCAGCGCTTGCGCGTCACCGGCCGCCGTCCCGCGTACGTCATGAGCAGCGGGGCGACGGCCAGGAAGTACTCCAGCACATCGGCCTTGGTGGTGCCGGTGGCCTCGTAGAGCACCTTGTCGGGGTGGGTGAACCGGATAGTCCGCCCGTCGACCTCGACCGACTCCTTGCCGCCCTTGCTCGCCATGGGTCCACTCTGGCACTTAGGTCAGACATCGGCGACCGGCTGCGATTCGGTCCCCGGCGTGCGAGGCACTTCAAGAGTGTGCTGCGGACGAGGCAGGCTTGGAGCTGAGTGAGGTCAGTGGCTTGCAAGCAGTTCGGCGAACATCGCCTCGTCGGCGTCCTGGAAGTAGTGCCCGTGAGTTCGCTTCACCGTCTCGATGCTGTCGGCGCCAACCAAGACGACCTCGAACTTCACGACGTCGGTGTTATTGCGGTACTTCGCCTCTGCCGTCTCGTAAGCGGTGGCAGCGAGTGCCGTGTCCTCGAACGCTTCCTGCCGGATGAGTTTTCTGTCGTCGAGGCTGTAGACGAGCAGGAAGTGGACCAGCGACCGTGTCATCCTGACCTCCCTACTTCTTGTAGTAGCCCTCGTGGACCACGAGCTCGCGGGCTTCGCGAAAGGCCTCAAGGGTAGCTCGGTCCACTGTATGCCCCAATTCTTGCGCCTGCAGCTGCTTGGCTGCGAGCGCGAAGTACGTGACCATCGACATGGGCCCCACGCCATCTTTGAGCGTCAAACCGAATCTGGTGTCCGCTGTCTCGGTGGCGTTCGCCCACTCCTGTTGCAGGGGCGTCCTAAGTTGGATCTCGACGAACCTGGAATCGCGGACCACGATGATGTGGCGAGCCCAGTATCCGGTTGGCTGCGGCTTTGTGACGTAATCGCGGTCGCGATGGACCACCCAACGGTCTCCGATGCGCTCAACGAGCATACGGACCGCTGCCTGGTCCGGAAGAATGACCCGTACCCCAGCGATGTCCTCAAGCCGGTCCAAGCTGGTTCGCCCCTGAGGTGACTCCACGGAGCGGTGAAGCTTGCGAATGATCCGTTCGGACCGTTTGAGACGCTGCGTGATGACCGGGTCGAAACCGAGAGTGTTGACCATCGACGTCAGACCGTTGCGGACCTTCGCCATCGGCTCTTGGTGGGCGCGACGGAAGCACTTCACCACTTCGAATGCCTCGTCCAGCTCAGCCAGGTCGAACGAGGAGCCAGAATCGAATAAGGCGGAGCGCAGAACTTCGCCGCTTTTCCGTATCCGCGTCTTACTGGGGAGCTCCACACCTCGAGCTTAAGACGCAAGACCGACAGCCAGGCCAACCTGACGTGCCGCACATAGTTGGCTGCTACCGTCCTCCGCCCTATACCTGAGGTGGTAGAGGTACGGACTTTTAATCCGCAGGCCGTCGGTATCGCGGCTACTGGGCAGGCATCGCGCATGTGGATCCGTAGGTGGCGTTATGGGCGGGCGGCAGCCAGGGCCACCGGCGCGCCCCTCCCGGGGCGCCCCCGCCCCCACTATCACCGCGTGAAGTCAATCACCAACCGCCCCCGAGTCCCACCGGCTTCGAGCCGCTCGTGGGCGCGCCACGCATCCTCGGGCGCGTAGCTGTCCGCAACGCGCAGGGTCACGACGCCGTCTTCCGCCAACTGCCGCAGCTCGTCGAGCTTGCTCTGCTCTTCGGCCATATCGGCCACGCTCACGGCATGGACCTTGAGGTCACGGCTGCCGTCGCCCTGGTACCACCGCACCGTCGCGACTCCGCCGCCGGTCTTGACCGCGGGGAGCACGGCGGCGTCCTGCACGGCTCCGTCGAAGAGGCCGTCGACGCCGTCGGGGTAGAGCTCGAGGATGCGGTCGGCGACGCCGTCGCCGCGCCGCACGATCTGGTCGGCACCGAGCGACCGGACCAGCTCCTCGTCCGCCTCGGACGCATCGGCCACCACCGCCAGGCCGGCATGCTTGGCCAACTGCACCACGTAGCCACCGGTCGACCCGGCCGCGCCGGTGACCGCGAGCACCTCACCGGGCTTCAACCCCAGCAGGTCGAGAGCGCGCCGGGCGGTGAGGCCGTTCATCGGGAGCGTCGATGCGGCGACGTCGTCGGCATCGCGGGGCGCGGCGGCGATCGACTGTGCGGGCAGGACGATGTCCTCGCGATACGCACCGTGATCGTCGCGGGGGACCACGATCCCCATGACCCGGTCGCCGACCGACAGGGAGGTCTGCGCGTTCTCGCCGATCTCGACGAGGGTTCCCGCGATGTCCATGCCCGGGACGTCTGCAGCTCCACGCGGGGTTCCGGTCTTCGAACGGGAACCGTTGCGCGTGTAGGTGTCGGTGGGGTTGATGGTTGCGGCCGTGACGCGCACGCGAACGTCGGTCGGCCCGAGTTCCTGTGCGGGGACGTCGACGACCTGCAGGGCGTCGGGGCCCCCGTAGGTCGTCACTCCGACGGCGCGGACGGTGCTGGTTGAGACGGTCATTGTTCCTCTTTCCCGCGGGACCCGTGAGTCGGGACGGCTCCGCTGGATTGGTGGTACGAGTGACTGCTTCCCCGCCGAGTAACCACGTGCCCAACTAGAACATTCCGGCCGGGCCCCCCGTCCCTCGCCCGAGGAGGGGGAGAGCCCCGAAGGTGACGACGACGACGGCAACCCGTCGCCTCACCGCCGCCGAGACCCGCGTAACCGCCTGACGGGTCAGGCGTGACTACTAATCAGCTCGTCCATCGACCGCCCCGATTGCTTCGACCACAGGGTGAACGCCGCGCTGGTCATGGCCGCGGCCGCGTAGAGGGCGGACGCCAGCCCGTGTTCGCCGATCACGGTGCGCATGCCGGAGGTTGCGTCGCAGTCGAGCAGGACCGCATCGCACAGGCCTGCCATGCCGTCCGGGGCGTCGGGAAGCCGTGCGCTGTCGCGGACCGTGGCGATGACGGCGGCGGGCAGCTCCGGCGCCACCGACTGAGCGAGCTGCGCGAAGCGGGAGGCCACGGTCAGGGCGTCGGGGATCGGCGGGGGAGAGGCCTCGGCGGTCAACTCCAGGGCTTCGAGGAGCTCGCCGGCGGCAGAGGTGTCGCCCCGTTCGTGGGCGTAGAGAACGGCCCGGACCTGCTCGACGGCGGCCTTGTGGCGCTGCTGCGCGCGTTCCATGCCGGCCTGGAGGTCGGCGACGGTCGCGGTCTGTACGTCGACGCCCTCTCGGACCAGGAGCGGGGCGAATCGTTCGAACTGTGCGCGCTGTTCCGGGGATGCCATGGCCCCATTGTGTCTCCTCGGCGCGAACAGGCCCGCGGCGCGTCGGCCGTCACGGCGAGGTCGGCCCACCGTTCAGAGGACCCCGGCCAATCCCCCGATCCCTCGCCCGAGGAGGGTGAGAGCCCCGAGGGTGACGACGACGACGGCGACCCGTCGCCCCACCGTCGCGGACACTCGCTTGGCTACCACGCCGCCCAGGAGAATGCCGATCGGAACCATCGCCACGACGAGCCCGATCACGCCGATCGGCGGCAGTCCGGAGATCGGCGCGGCGCCGAGGCCGACCTTGGTGATGACGGAGGTCGCGCCCATGGTGAAGAAGATCGGCTGCAGGGTGGCGGCGAAGGACCGCTGGTTCCATCCGGTCGCCTGCGCGTAGACCAGCATCGCGGGCGCGGCCACGCCCACCGCGGTGTTGAGGAATCCTCCGGCCGTGCCAGCCACGGCAGCCGGCCACCGACCGCCCACCTGCGGGATGCGCACGAGAGCGGTGAAGACGAGGGTGCCCAGCAGGGCAGCACCGATCACCACCTCGAGCCAGCTGCGGTCGGCAGTGCCCACGAGGAGGGCGCCGGGCACGGACCCCACGACGATCAGCGGCGCGAGGCTCACGTACCGCCGCCAGTCGATGTCTCGCCATAGCGTGATCGCGATGAGAGCCGCGGAGACGGTGGTCGTGATGTTGGTCAGCAGCACCCCGGCGACGGGCCCGAGGAGCAGCGCCAACGTCGGCGAGACCACGAGCCCGACACCCATCCCGCTGACCCGCTGCAGGACCGTGCCCAGGATGACGGACGCCGCTGCGACAAACAGGAGGAGGGGACCGACGTCGGCGGGCATGGACCACAGCATTCCAGGTGCGCCTGCCTGCGACCGGCGGCGCCACACGCCCCGATATCGCATACTCATCCCATGCGATCCATCTGGAAGGGCGAGGTCTCCTTTGGTCTGGTGAACGTGCCGGTCAAGGTGTATTCGGCGACGGAGGACCATGATCTGCACGCGCGGCAGGTCGACAAGAAGGACGGCGTGCGCATCCGCTACAAGAAGGTGCGCGACGACAACGGCGAGGAGGTCGAGTTCTCCGACATCGCCAAGGCGTACGAGTCCGAGGACGGCGAGATGGTCATCCTCACCAAGGAGGACCTGGCGAGCCTGCCGGTGGAGCAGTCCCACGAGATCGAGGTCACCGAGTTCGTCCCGGCCGACCAGGTCGATCCGGTCGCCTTCGACAGTGCCTACTTCCTGGAGCCGGCGTCGCGCTCGAACCGGGCGTACGTGCTGATGCGCGAGGCGCTCGAGTCCACCGACCGGCTGGCGATCTGCACGTTCACGCTGCGCAACCGCACCCGCTTGTGCGCGCTGCGTGTGTACAAGGACATCCTCATGCTGCAGACGTTGCTGTGGCCGGATGAGATCCGCCCGGCGATCCTGGAGGGCCTGGACAAGGAGGCGAAGGTCCGGCCGCAGGAGGTCAAGATGGCGGCCTCGCTGATCGAGACAATGGCGGCGGATTTCGAGCCGGAGAAGTACGAGGACGACTACCAGATTCAGCTCAAGGAGCTCATCGAGGCTAAGGCGGCCGGGGGAGAGGCGTTTACCGTCGAGGAGCGTGAGGAAGCGTCCGACGACGACGGTGACGACGAGGTCGCCGACCTGCTGGCCGCCCTGCGGGCGAGTGTGAAGGACCGCGGCGGCGACGCCGACGCCAGCGACGACGAAGACGACGACGAGGACTCCGGCTCCGGGACGAAGTCGTCGGCCACGAAAAGCACCAAGAGCTCGGCGAAGAAGACCCCGGCCAAGAAGACCGCGGCGAAGAAGGCTCCTGCCAAGAAGGCAGCGGCAAAGAAGTCTACTGCCAGGAAGACCGGCTCGAGCTCGTCGAAGAGCTCTGGCTCGAACAGTAGCGGCTCAAAGTCGACAACTGCGAAGTCCACCGCCAAGAAGACGCCCGCCAAGAAGTCGGCTGCCCGCAAGACGCCGGCCAAGAAGTCCGCCTGAGTCGGCGCGCAGCGACCGCCTCAGTGCGGCCTTCGTGTCGATGGACCTCGACGCCTCGTGGGAAGCAGACCGAAGCCCGTGCTGGGGCCGTTAGCGAGGAGTAGTTGCCAGCCTCGTGTGAGCCTCCGCAATGGCAGGTCCGACGGTTTCCCAAAGCTCTAACAGATGCCTGACGCAGTCCCGGGCGTACTCGTCGAGGTCAGTTATCGATTTTTCGGGTGCCAAAGAAGCTCGCCAGATCCACCACCGGTTGAGTTCGAGCGCCATGCCTCGAGAAGTAGCCGTTGCCTGAGTGGCCAGCTGCACCTCGTGTCGGCACTTGGCTCCGGCGTCAGGATGACTGCAGATGATCAACTGTGGCCATTCGAACTTCAGCCCCGGGCGAAGCAGGTCGCTCGGGCGCCACTGGAGTTCTAGGAACCCTCCGATAGACCCGTCAGGACCCGGCACCTTCAACTGCATAAGGGGGATGCTGCTCTCCAATGACTCCCAGACACTGAATCGCTCGGAAGGACGCACTTGAACTGGCTCAAGATACTTGCGCAATGACGCGGATAGCTGGTGAACCGCCTGACCATGCAAGTCAGACCATTCCAGAATCTGCTCCCGATGATTCAAGTAGAACTCCAACTTGGAGTCGTCCACTGTCTCTGGCCCTCCTCCGCTCATCTCGAGCGTTTCGATAAGGTCTCGAGCCCCCGGGGCGATGGTCTCCGGACCGATGCGATCCATGAGAACCCGGCCAATTGCCCCCAGGTCCTCCCACCGCAGCGTTGCCCACTGGTCGACACTATCCACGGCTGTGACCGGGACGCCTCCGTCCGAGGTCAAGAAGACCAACGATGGGCCCTGGGCGCTCCACCCCTCGGCAAGTCGGTCTGCTTGTCTTGCGCCCTCCGGGGCCGAGATTTTCGCTTCGATCAACACCGTCGCCGCTGCAGTCCGCACAACAATGTCCGCGCGGGTATTACCGCGAGTTTCCTCTGTGGTGACGGAGGCATGCTCCGCGCCCTCGACTGACACGGCGAGCAACTCGAGAAAAGCAGAGAGATACTCGGAGCCCAGCCCATGCCAACCGTCTGGCGTCAACAGCCACGCCAATCCACGGCACATGTAGACCTCGCGATGATGTAGCCCGAGTTCGCGCATCAGGGTCCGATGACCTGAGCGCCACGTCCGGTCATTCTTTTGCTGGTGGGTCAGCTCGGCCATCCGTCTGAACGCTGTTTCCCATTCGTCGTCCACGTCCGCCCTGTTGCCTTTGATCTTGCGATTCACTGGCTGCCTGACTTGGCCCCGCGAGCGAGAGCGATAGCCGTCACCCGTTCAGGACGACATGCGCGATGAGGTGGTCGAGCTTTCGGATGTCGACTCCCCGGTTCAGGTTGATCTTGATGTGGCCGGCCCGTGTCCACAGTTCGAGCTCGGAGTTGAAGTCGAGCATCCTCCCCGCGTTCTCGGACGACCACATGTTGATCGCGTTGTACGGCAGGGAGTAGATCTCGACCTTCTTGCCTGTCAGTCCCTGCGCGTCCCGCACGATGAGGCGCTTGGTGGTGAAGATCGCCGAGTCGCGGAATGTCTTGTACGCGGCGATCGGCTGCTCACCCTGAACGAGCAGAGGCCCGATATCTTCTGGAATCGGGCATTCTGCCACGAAAGTCCAGGCGGCGATATTGGCGACAGCAGAAGTCAAGATAGGTCCGATCTATTCAAGTTAGCGTCGTGCACAGTCATTGGATCTGCTCGCGATAGTAGTCACCGAACAGGGGCGCTCGAGACGCATTTCGGAGGACTCGACCGAGAGAAGTGGAGGAAGGTGGAAGTCATGCCAACCATCGCAAGTCCCGCCACCCTCGAGTCCGCCGTCTCGACCCACCTTCCGTGGCTTCGCGACCTCTACCGCCACTTCCACCGCCACCCGGAGCTCAGCATGGCCGAGCACGCGACGGCGGACCGGATCGAGCAGGAGCTCACCGCGCTGGGCCTGGAGTCCCAGCGCATCGGTGGGACGGGCGTCGTCGCGGTCATCAGCAACCCGGGCCCCGCCGGCACGAGACCCGCCGCCGCCGACGCCCCTCCTGCCGAAGGCCCCACCGTCCTCGCACGCGCCGACATCGACGCACTGCCGATCCAGGAGGAAACGGGCCTGGAGTACGCCTCCCAGACGCCAGGCGTAATGCACGCGTGCGGCCACGATGCGCACGCGGCGGCACTTCTGGGAGCCACCCGCATCCTGGCCGAGCACCGAGACGCTTGGTCGGGCACCTACATCGCGGTGTTCCAGCCGGGGGAGGAGACGGCCGACGGCGCCCGGGCGATGATCGATGGCGGCCTGCTCGAGCGGGTCCCGCGGCCGGACGTGGCGCTGAGTCAGCACGTCATGCCTGCGGCGGCCGGCACGATCGGTACGGTGACGGGCCCGGTGCTCTCGGCTGGCGACTCGCTCAAGATCACCATCCACGGACGGGGCGCTCACGGCTCGATGCCGCACACGGCGGTTGACCCGGTTGTCCTGGCATCGTCGATTGTCCTGCGCTTGCAGACCGTCGTCTCGCGTGAGGTGGAACCGGGGACGTTCGCGGTGCTCACGGTCGGCTCGCTCATGGCGGGTGCCAAGGCCAACATCATCTCGGCCTCGGCGGAATTGCTGCTCAACATCCGCACCTACGATCTAACGGTGCGCGAGCAGGTCATCGCGGCGATCGAGCGGATCGTCCGCGCCGAATGCGCGGGTGCCGGAGCCCCGGCCGACCCGGAGTTCCACTACTACGATCAGTACCCGCTCACCAGCAATGATCCGGCGGTCACGGACACGGTCACCGAGGCGTTCGTCGACCACTTCGGGCCGCAGGCGGTGTACGAGGCCAGCCGGGTCACGGCGTCGGAGGACTTTTCGCTGATCCCGGACGCGTTCGGGGTGCCGTACACGTATTGGACCGTCGGCTCGGTCGATCCCGCCCGCTACCGGGATGCGGTCTCGCGCGGCGCGGTGAGTCAGGAGATCCCGGCCAACCATTCGCCGCACTTCGCGCCATTGGAGGAGCCGACGCTGCTTACCGCGACGCGCGCCCAGGTGGTGGCGGCGCTGGCCTACCTGGGCGCCGAGGGCCGGGTTGATTAGCGAGCGACGACGACGACAAAGTCGCTTTCGCCCCACGCCCCGCGGTCACCACGGTGGCGGAACCGGCTGAAGTGGGCCGACAACGGCATCGCTGTGCCTTTAGCGATCGCGGTCAAGGCGTGAGCGCTGAGGAGCATCCGCTGCATCACTACTTCCGGCGGGCGAAGGCCGATCAGCTGCTGTTCGGGGACGAGTACGCGTACGTCCAGGCGGTCGGGGAGTCGCTCACTGCGCGGTGACGTCAGCTCCACTTCTCCACGAATGCCAGGGTCGCGGTGTTGGCGGTGTCGGGATCCGAGGCCGTGAGGAAGTGCTGGCCGTCGTCGACGATCTGCAGTTCGGCGGAGGGGGAGGTGGTGAAGCGCGTGATGCCGTCCTCGGCGTTGGCCACCGAGTACACCTGATCGGCGGTGCCCTGGAGCCACAGCACCGGGCAGGTGACGCCGTCGAGCCGGGCCTCGAGGCCGTCGCGGTCGCGGAGGTTGATGGAGGCTGTGCGCAGGCGGTGCCGGCCGTCGTCGCCGCGATAGTTGGTGCGGTAGGTGTCGAGCCAGAACTGCTTCTCCGCGTCGGAGACGTTCTCGCCGAGGCCGGCGGCGAGGACGCCCAGGACGAAGTCGTCGTCGACCACCCAGTCATCGCCGACGGGGGCCGCGAGCGCGTCGATCGCCGGGCTGCAGAAGTCGGAGCCGTCCCAGCAGCCGCGTTCCATGCTGGCCTGGCTCTCATAGTCCATCGAGGTCCCGACCACCACGATGCCTCGGATCGCGTCGGGGTCGAGCAGCGCCATCCGGGTGACGATCCACCCGCCCTGCGAGGTTCCCAGGGCGAATGCGGTATCAATGCCCAACGCGTCGAGCACCTGCAGATTGGCGATCGCGCTGTCCCAGTAGGTGAAGTGCCGGTACCGCGAGCGGGTGGCGCCGTGCCCGTACGGTTCGATCGCCAGCAGGTTCATCCGCGAACTGAGCGTGTCGTCGGCGAACTGCGGACGGTACAGCTCAACCGAGGTGGTGAACGAGTTGGACATCACCAGGGTGGGCAGGGAGACCCCGACCGGGCCCCGCCGCCGACCGCCCGACCGCCCGTCGAGCAGAGGAATTCGCACACCCGCTTCTCGGGCGATACGCGCGAGATCCTCTTCTCGGCGCGCGTGGTGCTGTGGGGAGGGGTGCGACTCAGCGCTCGACGGCGCCAGCGGCCTCCCAGCCGTCGCCGCGGCGACGCACCAGTCCCATCTGCTCGAACTTCTCGAACCAGCCCGGGGCCGGCCAGTCACCCCAGCGCTCGGCGTAGTGGGCGCCGTTGCGCAACAGGTCGGCGAGGTGGTCGACCGGCGGATCGGCGACCGGGTGCCACCGGTGGTAGGCATGGGCGCCGGCCACGAGCAGCACCGGCACGCGGCGGTACAGCACCCTGCGCCCGAAGTCGGTGTCCTCTGCGCCGTAACCGGTGAAGGCCTCGTCGAACCCGCCGAAGTCCGCGCGTAGGCGCGCCCACAGCGCCGGGCGCAGAGCGAACGACAGGGACCAGAACATCCCGAACTCGTCCGGCTCCAGCGCGCGGGTGCCCCGGGCCGGGAACGGGCGTGCCGGGTGCGGGTCGGTGAAGGCCGGCAACTCGGCGGGGTCGGGGGCACCGGCGGACTCGGGCAGGTAGGTGACCGGGCCCAGGCCCACGGCGCCGTCGGGCAGTTCGGAGTAGTACCACCCCAGGTCGGGGCCCGGCATGCAGTCGACATCGAGGAAGACGATCAGCTTCGCGCCCAGCTCGGCCGCTCTGTCGCCGCCGAGATTGCGGCTCCGGGCGACGGGCAGGTCGGGGCCGGCCTCCAGCTCCACGACCTCGACGCCGTCAGCGGCGAGTTCCTCGGCGAGGTCGGCACTGCCCGGCCGCTCGGGCAGGACCACGACGTGCCGGGCGCCGGGCAGGTGCTGGGCCATCGCCCGACGTTGTGAGCGGAGGTGCTCGGCGCGACCGGGCGTGCAGACGGTCACCACCGCGATCGACGCTGCGGCGGTCACAGCGTGGCCTCCGCCGCGTGACGGGCCCCCTGGCCCGCACCGTGGCCTGCCGCGTGACGGGCCCCCTGGCCCGCCGCGTGACGGGCCCCGTGACCGGCCCCCTGGCCCTCCGGCTCGTGACCCGCGGCGACGGCGGTGAGCACGCCGGCCAGGCGTGCGGCCGCACCGTCGACCTCCCACGCCTCCCGCAGGCCCGACCCGGCACCCGGGGTCGAGCGGGCGCGCTCGAGCGTGCGCCGGATCGAGTCGACCAGCTGCTCGACCGGGTCGTCGCGGCCCACGACCTCCGCCAGCCCCAGCGTCCGGAGGGTGTCGGCGGTGGCGTCCTGCTCGCCGAAGGGGCGCTCCTCGGGAGTCACGACGACGTGGGCGTCGGCGGCGGCGAGGTCGGCGATCGAACTCTGCCCGGCGGCGGTGATCACCACGTCGGCCCGGCACAACTCGTCCCACGGGTCGGCCACCCAGCGTCCGCCCGGCCCGCCGAGCGAGATCCACTCGACGTCGCCGAGTAGCCCGGGAACGGCGTCCCAGCGGGCGTCGTGGCCGGCGCCACCGGAGCCCCGCAGATGCAGGACCCTCGGTCGGCCACCGCCCCGGGCGCCCGGGTCGGGAGCGCGGTCGGCGAAGCGCGAGACCCCGCCGACGGGCACCAGCGGGCGGTCCGCCCCTGCGGGGGCCGGCGCACCGGCGACGCGCGGCCACCCGGCGACCAGGGCCGAACACACCCCGTGCGCGAGGACGTGCGGGGCGTCGTCGCGGCGGCCCGGCAGCACGGTGGTGACCACGGGCGTCCCGGTCAACCGCGCGGCCAGGGTCACCTCGACGGAGATGTCGCTCCAGAACACGTCCGGCGCGGTCCGGTTGATCCACCCGGCGATCATCGCCATGCGCTGACGGAGCCCGGTCTGCCCCAGCGGCACCCAGTGCAGCCTGCCTCCGGCGGTCGGGTCCGCCACCGGCCCGGCCTCGTCGTAATCCAGTGGAAGCGGGAGGACCCGGATCCGCCCGGGGTCGGGATTGGCGTCGTCGCGGATGCGCGCGGAGGTGAGGACGGTGACCTCGTCGTCCAGGTCGGCGGCGACCGAGAGCGCCCGCTGCACGTGACCGTTGCCCTGGTGGTGGGCGTAGATCCCGATCACGACGCGGCGCCCACCAGCAGCCCGCGCAGGCGGGCCTCGAGCAGGTCGATGCGGGCGTCGTGGGAGAACGCGGCGGCGGCCGCGCGGGCGGTCGCGGCGCGGTCCAGCGTCAACGCGGCGGGGATGCCGGCCGCGAGGGCGGACGCGGGGTCACGGCCCGGTTCGACCAGCACCACGCCGGGTTGGCCGCTGAGGATCTCCCGGATGCCGCCACGCGCCAGGGCCACGACCGGGGTACCGCAGGCCAGCGCCTCGACGGCGGTGAGCCCGAACGGTTCCTCCCAGCACGGGGTCACCAGTGCGACCGCGGCCGAGGCGACGAGCGGGACGAGCGCGTCCCGACCGAGCGGACCGTGGTAGCGCACGCTGTCGCCGGCGTCGCGCAACCGGGGCGCGAGCACCCTCTCCATGTACCGGTCGTCGCCGACCCGGCCGGCCAGGTCGAGCCGGAGCCCGGTGCGCCGGGCCGCCTCGACCGCCAGGTGCGGGCCCTTCTCCGGAACGATCCGGCCGGTCCACACGGCGCGGGGACGGTCGGTGGGCCGGAGGCCGACCCGGGAGGTGCGCCCGGCGACCGGTCGGGCCGCAGCGGCGGTAGCGGCGGTACCGGCGGTACCGGCGGTACCGGCGGCGGCGGGCCGGAAGGCGGAACGGGCGGCAGTCCGCCCGCCGGCGCCTGCCCGGGGGCGCCAGATCTGCAGGTCGACCCCGTTGGGCAGCACCTCGGCACCGTGGGGCACCCGCCAGGACCCCAGGACGGAGTGACTCACGGCGAGCACCCTGCCGGTCGCCGACCCCAGCCGGTCGAACGCCTCCTGCATGGGCGCCAGCTGCGGGCAGTGCAGGGTCGTGATCATGGGCGTGGCCATCTCGGCCGCGCGGACGAGCGGGACGTGCGACAGGCTGTGGTTGAGCACCACGTCGAACCCGGACACCGCCACGTGGTCCATGAGTCGCTCGAACTCCGCGGCGTCGGCCTCGTACCCGCCGGGCGGGTAGTAGCTGTCGCCGCGTCCGGTGGCGGCGGCCAGGGTGGTGAACTCGTGGCGCCGGTCGTGACCCTCACTGCCGGCGGCGGCGTAGAGCGTGACGCGGTGTCCCCGTGCACGCAGGGCCCGCACCTCCTTGGCCACCACGACCTCGAGCCCACCGGCGTACGGCTCCCGGATAGGGAACCGCGACGGGCCGATCACCGCGATGTCGAGTAGATCCTCGTTGCGGGCGTCCACGGGCCCCCTCTCGTCTCGTCGCCCCCGGCGGGTGCGGAGGATGTCGGAACCTCTGATAGTGGCCCCCCGGGGGGCCCTCCGCCACCGCTGGCCACCCCCGGCACTCACCAGCCGCCGAGCACCCTCTCGAGCCGCACCCCCGCGCCGTCGTCGTCGATGCCCCGGACGCCGGCGTGCGACGCCGTAACCGCGGTCGGCTCGGGTGGCTGCTCGCCCCAGTGGAGTTCGCGTGCGAGCGCCCGCGAGCTGCGGACCTCCGCGAGGCTGTAGCCCTCGTCGTCGTCCAGGGTCACGCTCCCCACGGGTGGGCACAGCGCGCGCAGGCGCCGCGGGTCGAGCGCCCCCGGCGCACAGGGACGGAGGATGTCGACGAGGACGGGGGGACGACGACGAGGGCCCGCGCCCGGCGTCCCGGGCCGCCACCACCGACCGCGCGTCCCGAGGGTCACCCGGGGGTCATCGGCGAAGAGTCGGGCGACCACGGCGGCGTCGGGTGTGGCGGGGTCGACGGTCACGGCCACGTCGCCCCAGGCGAGCAGGGAGAGGCAGGTCGCGGCGGTGGAGCCGGTCCCGGCGAACTCGGGGCTGCCGGCGTGGACGTGGACCGCGACCGACGGCAGGGCGAAGATCCCGGCGGCCGGCCGGGTGAGCGGCGAGGCGATGAGGCCGGCCAGGAGGGCGGACTCGGCGTTCTTCTGGGCGAGTTTGCGCGCGAGTCGGTCGGACTCGTCGCGGTGATCGTCCGCGTGACCGCCGTCGGTGTGGTCGGCGTCGGCGCGGCCGGCCCAGTCGGGGCCGTCGTGCCAGGCCACCGCGTCGGGGAGGTAACGCAGGCGGCCGCCGGCCTGTTCACAGCGCCACGCCAGGTCCCAGTCCTCGCCGCCGTAGCCGACGATGTCCGGGTCGAACCCGCCGGCGAGGTCGTAGAGGCGGCGGTGCAGGCCGCACGCCGCGGACAACACCCCCCGCCACAGATCCTCGCCGCGGGTGAGGTCCGCCGTGTTCGCGTAGAACGCCGCAGGCCAGGCGGGGTCGGGGAGGATCTCGGCCGGTTCGACGGTCGGCTCGTCCCCGGTCCGGGTGACGGCGAACCGGCCGTACCGCCGGCGGCCCACTGCGAGCAGGTCCGGGTGGCCGTCCAGCGCGGCGCACATCGTCGCCACGAAGTCGGGCCCCGGGACGGTGTCGCCGTCGAGGAACAGCAGGAGGTCGCCGTCGCCCGCGCAGGCGCCGAGGTGGCGCGCTGCCGAGGCGCGGAAGCCGCGATCATCCTGGCGCACGACGGTGACCTCGGGCGGGACCACCGGCGCGGTGCGAGAGCCGTCGTCGGAGACGATGACGCGAACGGTTCGTCGGGGGTCGCTCTGGTGGCGCAGCGACGTGAGGATCCGGTCGAGCATCGGCTGGTCCTCGTAGAACGGGATCACCACGTCGACACTCTTGGGGACGTCACTGCTCGGGACGTCACTGTTCGGGGTGCCTGTCATGCGAGCCATCCCTCCCACGCTCGGCGGTACGCCCGGCCGAGGTCGGCCATCCCCGACGGCGCCGCCTCGCGACGGGTGGGGGACGGGTCGTCGAGGAGTCGTCGCAGGTCGCCGACGAGATCCGCCCCGTCGGTGATCAGCAGGGACCCGGGATGGCGGCGCTCCATCTCGCGGGTGTAGTCCGAGTCGTAGACCAGGGGGCGTCGCCCGGCCGCGGCCCACGTGTTGAGTGACCCCGACGCCGACACGTTCCGGAACAGGGCGACGGGCACGGTGACCTCGCCGAGGACGCGGGAGAGGTCGTCGTCGTCGACCCGACCCGTCACCTCCGCGCCGCCACCAGCGGCCCGGACGGTCTCCAGCGCGGCGTGGACATAGTCGTCGTGCCCCTCGGCGGACGTCCCCAACAGCCGTAGTGACACGGCCTCGTCACCGGCGTCGGCGAGCGCGGCGACGGCGTCGGCCACCACATCGACGGCCTTGCCCGGGTGCAGGAATCCGAACACGCCCACCGACCGGGCGTCGGGGGTCAGGTCGGCGGGCGGCGCCAGGTCGGGGACGGGCAGCGGGATGACGGCGTCGACGGCGATGTCGGCCGCCGCGCAGAGGTGGCGCTCGTGCTCGGAGCTCACCACGACGAGCCCCGCCGCGCCCGCGATGCGCTGGTAGGCCCGCGTGCGCCGCCGACACCGCTCGGCGCCCTCCGCAGGCTGGGGGACGTCGTGCAGGGTGACCCCGATGCGGCGGCGGCGCGCCAGATCCTCCACGGTCATCGCGGCGTCGTCAGCGGTGGCACCGAAGAGGGAATCGGTGACGTGCAGGTGGACCGACACACCGGGTCGGCCGTCGAGTACCTCGCGTACCCCGGCGACGTCGGCGACCTCGAGCACTCCCGTCCCGGCCGCGCGGGCGCACTCCACCGCGAACCGGGTCACCCCGTGTTCGGGCGGCCCCAGGGCGAGTGTGAGCGGGGCGATCGTCAGCGGCGCGTGCTGCTCGCCGGCCCCCGCACCGCTCACCTCAGCCCCAGCATCTCGATGCGGGCGGCGTGCCGACGCAGGCCTTCCTCCACCACTCCGGGCGTGGCCGCGTACCAGTCGAGGTGGGCGTCGATGATCTCGCGGCTGGGCACCGGGACTCCGTCGACCAGCCACTCGCCCGAGCGGGCGCCCCCGGCGACATCACCCGTCTCCACGCCGAGCGCCCGTGCGACGGTCGACTCCACCGGCGCGCGCGTGCCGCCGAGGGGCTCGCGGTCGCCGATACGGGGCGGGTCGGTGAGGATGCCTCCGGGCAGGCGCTCGATGATGCGGTCGA
Organism: Dietzia sp. KRD202; assembly: GCF_017168155.1. NCBI lineage: Bacteria > Bacillati > Actinomycetota > Actinomycetes > Mycobacteriales > Dietziaceae > Dietzia > Dietzia sp. KRD202. The sequence goes on from NZ_JABFAN010000013.1 coordinate 20,750, forward strand.
ACACCGTGGCCAGCGTGTGCCGGTCGGGGTGGTTGATGGTGTGCCAGCGCGGGGCACCCTCGAGGAGGTCCGAGGCGACCAGCGTCCCGTGGGCCTGCTCGCGCACGCGCAGCGCCTCCACCGACTCGGCGGCCGCGGCCCGCGCCTGCTCCGGGGTCGGAGCGGCGTCGAGAACGCTCCGGTCACCGGTCGCGGCGGCGACGATCGCCCGCAGGTCGTGGTACGGCGCGATCGGCGGGACCAGGGAGCGGTCGTGGGGTGGGCGGACCAGCACCTGGTATGGATGCAGTCCGGCGTACCGCAGGACGGGGGTCAGCACGACCGTGGCCGAGGCCGGCAAGCGCGCGGCGAGCTGGCGGTGTCCGAGCGGGAGGTCGCGGTAGTCGTCGCGAACGGGTTGGACGATCAGCACGTCCGTGCGGGCGAGGTCCGCCTCCAGGCCGGGCAGGTCGTCGGCCGTCATCTCGTACACCGGCCGCACGTCCACCACCCGGACCTCCGCGGAGGTCCGGAGCAGGTCGCGGTAGACGTCCGCCTGGCAGTTGCCGATCACCATGACGGTCGGGAGGTCGGGGGTGCTCACCGGGCCGAGCGTATGCAGGGGCCCAGGTGGCGGCAACCGGCGGGCGTGGCACGGTGGCGGGGTGAACACTGGCTCCTCCCCGGTCCCGCCGCCGCTGTCGTCGGCGTCTTCGCGCCCGTCAACGCCGCCGCCCACGCCGCGGGTCCGGGTGCGCTCCGTGCCGGCCGGGCACGACTACGTCCGCCACGCCATCTCGCCCGCGGCCGGCGTGACGGTGCTCGCGGACCACGTGCTGGATCCGGCCGAGCCCGCCCGGTGGTGGCCGCACCCGGCGCTCGAGGCCGCCGACCGTCCCGAGGTCCTCGACGGGGCCGACCTCGTGCATGTGCACTTCGGCTACGAGCATCGCTCCCCCGGGCAGATCGCGGAGTTCGTGGCGGCGTTGCGGTCGCGGGGCCTGCCGCTGGTGGTCACCGTGCACGATCTGACCAACCCGCACGAGCCCGACCCCTCCGCCCATCTCGAGCGCACCGGCCACCTCGTGCGGGGCGCCGCCGCGGTGATCACGCTGACCCGCGGCGCCGCCGCGGAGATCCGCGAACGGTGGGGAGTCGACGCGCAGGTCCTCCCGCATCCCCGGCTCATGGCCGCGGAGGTCACCGAGCCGTACCGGCTCGCGCGGCTCGATCGCTCCGGCGGCGGGCGCACGGTCGGTGTGGTGCTGGGCTCGCTGCGCGCGGGCGTCGCCGGCGAGGAACTCCTGCCTCCGCTGGTCACCGCGCTGCCGGAGGGTGCCCGCCTGACGGTGATGGTCCGCGCGGACGCCCTGGCCGCCGCGCGCGATCCGGAGCATCCCCGCCACGCGGCCGCGACCGAGCTCGACCGGCTCACCGCCCACCCGGACGTCGAGGTCCGTGCCCACGACCACCTCGCCGACGACGAACTGTGCGCGGCCCTGGCCGGATTCGACGCGCTCGTCCTGCCCCACCGCCACGGCACCCATTCCGGCTGGCTGGAGCTGTGCCGCGACCTGGGGCTGTCGCCGGTCATCCCGCGGATCGGGTACCTGGCCGAGCAGTGGGACCCCGGCGTGCTCGGATCGGGGTCGGCCGGATCGGGCACGGCCGTCTACGACCCGGCCCACCCCACCGCCGACGACCTGCGCCGGGCGCTGGTGGCCGCGCTCGACGGCCCGCCGGTCCCGCCGCGCGCTCGAGCGTCCGAGGACGCCGCGGTCGCCGCCGCCCACGCCCGGATCTACCGACAAGCACTCTCCGCTGCGGACGAGAGGTAGTCGAGCGGGGCGGGCCCGGTCGGCGCGTCAGGCCTCCCGGCGGCGGACCATCTCGCCGATCCACTCCGGCGCGTACGGCGACGTGCAGTTCGGCGGCGTCGGGTAGTCACGCAGCACACCCAGGCGCTCGCCGATCTCCAGTGCGCGCGCCCGCAGATCCGGATGCTGGATCCCGATCTGGGCGAGGCAGGTGTTCATCTCCCACTGCAACCGTTCGTGGGCGTCGGCCATCTCGGCCTCGATCACGTCCAGCAGCGCGGGCAGGTCCAACCCCTCCGGCTTCTTGACCACCCGGTCGGCGGTGAGCGCCCAGCCGGCGGAGGCGACCACCGGGTCGGCGTCGCCCAGCCACGCCACGCGCAGGTCCTCGGCGTACGGGCCCTTCATCACGACGTAGCCGACCAGCCAGTCGTGGACCTTCCGGGTGCGGGCTTCGCGCAGCATCGTGTCCAGTTCGGTGGCCGAGAACTGCTTGGGCCGGCAAATGAGCAGCGCGAGCAGCCGCGCGGCCGAGTCGCCCGTGGCCCACAGCTCGAGGGCCAGCGGATGGTTCTTCTTCACCCGCTTGGCCACCGCGCGGAGCGTGGTGAGGTTGACCGCGTGATCGTCGCCGTGCCGCTCGTTGACCTCCCGGATCCGCGCGTCCTCGAGCTCCGCGAGCTCGGCCATCACCTCGTCGCGGGTCGGCGTTGTCGTCGTCGTCATCGTCGTCTCCTCGTCCGTCCCTGGCGGCACCGTGCGCGCCTCACGGTGCTTCCCGTCCGCACCGCGTCGGCGCCCCGCCCGCACCTATACTCGCCGGGTGCGCCTGTGGAGCATCGATCCCGTCCTGCTCGACCGCGCCGCGCTGGTCGCCGGGTGGCGCGAGGGGCTCCTGGCCCAGAAGGTACTCCGCGGGCTGACCAAGGGCTATCGCAGTCATCCGCAGCTCGAGCGCTTCCGCACGCTCCCCGACCCGGTCGCGGGGATCGCCACCTGGCTGCACGGGCTGGCCGACGCCGCCGAGGTGCGCGGCTACCGCTTCGACCGCACGCGCGTCGTCCTGCCGCCCGGGGCGGAGCGCCTGCCGCTCACCGACGGGCAGCTCGCGCTGGAGTGGGCGCACCTGCGGGTCAAGGTCACCGACCGTGACCCCGCGTGGCTGGACCGCCTCGTCGCACCGCGGCCGCACCCGATGTTCGACCTGGTCCCGGGTCCGGTGGCCGCCTGGGAACGCGCACCCCTACCGGAGGCCTGACATGCCGACACCGTTCGTCCGAGTGCCTTTGCCCGTGGTCCTCGCCCCCGCCGCGGTCTCCACGGCGCTGGCGTTGTGGCCGATCCGCCGACCGTTCGCCGCCGCGACCGCCGGCTGGGTGTGGAGCCTGCCCGCGCAGGAACTCCCGCTGCACGTCGGGGCGCTGGTCGGGGCCGCGACCGCGCCTGCGCTGGCCGGTCGGGGCGGTCGGGCCGCGCGTCCCTCCGATCGCGTGGGGGTCGGCATCGCTACGCTGACCTGGGCGGGTCTGGGTCTCGTACTGTCGCGACACCTCGCCGCGAAGGCCGTCCTCGACCGCGCGCTGGCAGAGGGACTGGGCGACGGGCTGGGCGACGGGCCGGGCGAGGGGCTGAGCGCCGGGGAGACGACGACGAGCCCGTCGGCCCTCCACCGCACGCCGTGGCCGAGGGTGCTGTTCCGCCCGTGGCCGCTGCGGCCGCGCGGGGTGCGGGCCCGCCGGGGCATGGTCTACGGACCGGACCCGAAGGCCAACCGCTTCGATCTCTACACCCGTGCCGGCTCGCCTGGGGCCGGCGGCGACACTGGCGGCAGCGGTGGACATGGCGGCAGCGACGCCGGCGACGTCCGCGGAGTGCTCGTCCACATCCACGGTGGGCACTTCCGGGCCGGCGGCCCGAGCCGGGAGTCGCGAGCGATGCTGTTCGACCACGCCGCACGCGGGTGGGCGGCGATCAGCACCACCTACCACCTCTCGCCGAACCCGGAATCGGGATTCCCGCAGCACCTGGTCGACGTCAAGCGGCTCCTGGGCTGGATCCGCACCGATGGCCCGGCGCACGGGATCAGGGCCGACGCGCCGATCGTGGTGGCGGGCAGTTCGGCCGGGGCGCACCTCGCGATGATGACCGCCCTGACCGGGGGAGATCCGCGATTCCAGCCGGGATTCGAGGACGCCGACACCACTGTCGCCGGCGCGATCGGGTTGTACGGCTACTACGGTCGCCTGGGCCTCGAGACCCGGGACGTCTCCGACCCCGTGCGGCACGCGGCATCCGGCGCCCCGCCGGTGGCGATCATCCACGGCACCCACGACACCTACACGCCGGTGAAGGGGTCACGCCGACTCGTACGGCACCTGCGCGCCGGATCGCCGAACCCCGTGGTCTACGCCGAACTGCCCGGAGCCCAACACGGGTTCGACGCGGTGCGCTCGCCGCGCTACCTGGCGGTCGTCGAGGCGGTCTCGAGATTCACCGACCGACTCGCCTGATGTGGGCAGCGAGCGCGCCTTGCCAAGCGTAGTGTCGCCCTGAGCCGACGGAACCCCATCACCGAGGAGCCCCGATGCCCTTGTCCGGCGAGTACGAGCCCAGCCCGAGCGAGTGGGTTCGGATGCAGGTCGAGACCTACGAGAAGACCGACGGCGCGGAGGGCGGCGACCTCGCCGGCATCCCCGTGGTCATCGTGACCACCGTCGGCCGGAAGTCCGGCAAGCTTCGCAAGACCCCGCTGATGCGCGTCGAACACGAGGGGTCGTACGCGGCCGTCGCCTCGCAGGGCGGCGCTCCCACACACCCGGTCTGGTACTGGAACATGAAGGCCGACCCGCACGTGGAGGTCCGCGACAGGGACCGGGTCGGCGACTACACGGCCCGCGAGCTCAGCGGCCCCGAGCGCGACCGGTGGTGGGACCGGTCCGTCGCCGTCTACCCCGATTATCGCGACTACCAGCAGAACACCGACCGGATCATCCCTGTGTTCGTATTGGAGCCGCGCGATTAGGATCAGCGCGGGGCACTCCGGGCCGGCGCGCCCCGCGGGACACGAGGAGGGCGCCGGATGAGTCGCACCGCTCTCGTCCTCGGCTGCGGGGGCACGATCGGCGGGGCCTGGATGATCGCCGCCCTCCACGCGCTCACCGAGCAGACGGGATTCGACCCCCGTGAGGCGGACGTCCTCCTGGGGACCTCGGCGGGCGCCGAGCTGGTGACCATGCTCGCCGGCGGCATCGGGGTCGACGAACTGGTCGATATGCAGCGCGGGCAGGCCTGCGACATGCGGCTCCGCGAACACGTCGCCTCGACCCCGCCCGGGCGGCCGCCGTTACCCCGGCTCCCGCTGCTCAACCCCGGTCTGCTCCGCACACGGTCCGGGCTGGGCGCCCTCACCGGTATCGCCCCCACCGGTCGCGGCGACGCCGGCTGGTTGCAGCGGCTGGCCGAGGGCTTCGAGGTCGGCGCATGGCTCCCCCACACCGGTGCCCGGATCGTCGCCTACGACGTCCTCGCCGGGGAGCGGGTACTGTTCGGCGCCCCGGGCTCGCCGATGGCCACCGTCGGCGAGGCGTTGCGCGCCTCCTGGGCGACCCCCGGGTGGATGCCGCCGGTGCCCGTCGGTGACCGGATCTTCGTCGACGGCGGCATGGGCTCCACCGCGTCCGTGGACCTGATCGGGCCGGAGGACGCCGACCTCGTGTTCGTCCTCGCCCCCATGGCCTCGGCGCCCGGCGTCCGCGTCCCCGGCCGGGGCGGCGGGATCGAGTACGGGCTGATCCGCCGCCCGATGTCCACCCAGCTGCACGACGAGGTCGCCGCCGTCCGCGCGCGCGGCGCCACCGTCGTCCCGATCCTGCCCACCACCGTCGACCTCGCCGGCCTCGGCGCCTACTTCATGAACGCCTCCCGACGGGAGGCGGCGTTCGAGTCGTCCATGGTGACCGCGCCGGACACCGTCCGCGATGCGCTGACGGACAACGCGGTCGACGTGTGAGTCCGGGTCGATCGCGCGAGGGGCGCGAGCCGCGCGTGGTGATCGTCGGGGCCGGGGTCGCCGGCATCACCGCCCTGCACGTCTTCCGCGAGCGCGGCTTCGCCGACGTGACCGTGCTGGAGAAGGGCTCCGACGTCGGCGGGGTCTGGTACTGGAACCGCTACCCGGGCCTGACATGCGACGTGCCGTCCCAGCTCTACCAGTTCCGGTTCGCGCCGAAGCCCGACTGGTCGCGCGTGTGGGCCGACGGCGCCGAGATCCAGCGCTACCACCGCCGGGTCGTCGACGACCTCGGCCTGGCCGGGCACATCCGGACCGACACCCCGCCACGGAACTCCGCCAGTCCGGGGACGTACTACCGCGCCATCCAGCGCAGCGACGCCGAGCTCGTCACCGACGCCATCGCGCAGGTCACCCCGGACGGGATCCGCACCGCCGACGGCACCGAGCGGCCCGCCGACGTGATCGTGCTGGCGACCGGCTTCCGCGCGCACGACTACATGCGTCCCATGGAGGTCGTCGGACGCGACGGCCGCACCCTCGAGCGCGAGTGGGCCGACGGCCCGCGCGCCTATCGGATGACCGCCGTCCCGGGCTTCCCCAATGCGTTCACCGTGCTGGGCCCCAACTCGGCTCTTCCCAGATGAGGGTGTAGGTCGGCCGGGCGCGTCGGTCCGCAGATAGACGTCGAGATCTCCCGACGATGGAGGTTCCTACGCCATCCATCCGAAAGACCTCGACGTGTCCGACGCTACCCCGCCGGCCGGCTTCGGCCGCCCTGACCTGACCGCCTTCGCGTCTTATCCCAATCGACTCTGATCGGGTCTGCTGATCCTCTCGACGAGAACGCAGCGACATCACAGCCACCCAACCCCGACCGTCCGGGAAGCCGGGACACGTCACATGGCCTGTGCTGCGGGCGTGTCGAGTGGGTCGCCCAGGGGCGACGCAGGAGCGTCGACGCGACGTGCTGAGAGGTGGTTCCAGTCGAGCACTAGCACACCGGCTACAGGCATGGCGATAGGTCAGGAACGGCGTCGCTCCCTACGCAGGAGGGAGCGCAGAGTCTCGGCGTTCGCGTAGCCGACCCGTAGCGCGATCTCGGCGGAGGTGAGGTCCGTGGTTGCAGAGAGGTGCCGAGCTCGTTCGATGCGAAGCCGTTGGACGAAGCCGAGCGGAGTGAGGTTGAGCGCCGCACGGACTCGTCGTTCGAGGGTGCGCCGGCTGGTGCCGAGCGACTGCGCGACGAAGGCGACGTTCAACGGTTCGTCCAGGCGGGCGCGCACGAAGCGTTCGAACTCGACCACGATCGGGTCCTCGTGCCGGAGATGTTCGTAGGCGACGAAGGCCGCCTGCGACGGGCGCTCGTCGATGATGAGGAGCTTGGCGACATGTTGGGCCAGGTCGGGGCTGATCGATCGCACGAGTGAGAGCGCGAGGTCGATGTGGGCGAACGCGGCGCCGGCGGTGACGAGGTTCCCGTCGACCACGACCATGGTGTCGAGATCGAGGGCGACGGTCGGATAGCGCTTCAGGAACTCCGGCCCCAGGAACCAGCTGGTCGTCGCCCGCCGATGATGCATCCGTCCGGTCTCGGCGACAGCGAACACGCCGGTGCACGCCGCGGCGATCCGGGTGGTCGCCTCGTCGAGGCGCCCGAGCGAGGCGATGACCGAACGAGCATCTCGGCTCTGGAGGGCGTCGTTGGTAGCGGCGGCCGTAAGGGTTCCAAGCGCAGGGACGACGACCACGTCGAACTCTGCGGACTCCGACAGCGGGTGGTCCACCGACAGGGTCATCGATGCCGTCGTGGTCACTCGCCGTTTCGGACCGAGGATGGCGAGTGTGATCGGGTCGATCCGCGGGTCGACATCGCCGCGGGCTCCGTCGGCCACCCGCACGATGTCGATGATCGACGCGATAGCCGAACCGAAGCAGCCGTCGATCGCGATCAGTCCGATACGCATGGCGTAAACAATAGCAATGCTGCCGTATACGCCACTTCCCACCGGCCCTCGCTCGTCATACGCTGAACTCGTCCCACGAAGAACCCCGATTTCAAGGAGAGTCCCTCATGTCCACACCCGCATCACTTCCGTATGCCTTCGTCGCCAAGATCGTCGCGGCCGATGGACAGCACGACGCGCTCGCCGATCTGCTCGCCGGCGCTGTCGCACTCGCCAACGAAGAAGCAGGAACGATTGTCTGGTTCGCGGTCAGGACCCACGCCGACACCTTCTGGATCTTCGATGCATTCCCCGACGAGTCCGCTCGCGACGCCCACGCCAACGGCGCCATCGTCGCAGCCCTGACGGACAACCAGCACCTCCTCGGCGCAGCACCCGAGATCCTGGCGGCCGACGTCCTCGCGTCCAAGCTCCCGTAGTCCGCCAACGCACGAGACGATCGCGCCCCGCCGAGTCGTCGCCAGGTCGCGACGCAACGCCATGCTGCGTTGCCGAGCGATGCGAGGCCTATCGGCACACGGACAGGATGCAGGCCGCGAGCGCTCAGCCGGCGAGGGGTCCGTCGCAGAGAAGAGCGACGTCGGTGGGCGAACGAGCCGCTGACCTGCGCAAACGCCGAGCGTGGGGGACGCCGCCATCCGGTGGTGACCGGCGACGACCGACCAGTACCGACCGTTTCACCGGAGCTTGCGGCGGCGTCGAAGCCGAGCAAGCTCCATTCCTTTAGCTCACCGCGCCCTCCTCCTCGCCGGTCCCGTCGTCGTCGAAGACGTTTCAGGGGTCTTCTCAGATGACGGTGTAGGTCGGCCGGGCGCGTCGGTCCGCAGATAGACGTCGAGGTCTCCCGACGACGACCGACCGTGCTGGAAGTTGTAGTGCACCGCTACCGCTGTGCCGACTGCGGACACGTGTGGCGCCAAGACACCAGTGCCGCGGCGGAGCCACGCGCGAAGCTCTCGCGCACCGGGCTGCGGTGGGCGCTGGAAGGGATCGTGGTCGCACACCTCACCGTCGCCCGTGTCGCCGAGGGACTCGGGGTCGCGTGGGACACCGCCAACAACGCGGTCCTGGCTGAAGGCAAGCGGCTGCTGATCAACAACCCCACGCGGTTTGAGGGCGTGAAGGTCATTGGCGTCGATGAGCACGTCTGGCGCCACACCAGGCGTGGCGGCAAGTACGTCACCGTGATCATCGACCTCACCCCGGTCCGCGATGGCGCCGGCCCAGCAAGGCTGCTGGACATGGTCGAGGGCCGGTCGAAGGCGGCGTTCAAGACCTGGCTCGCCGACCGCGACGACGCCTTCCGTGACGCGGTCGAGGTGGTCGCGATGGACGGCTTCACCGGGTTCAAGACCGCCGCTGCGGAGGAGATCCCGGACGCGGTCACGGTGATGGATCCCTTCCACGTCGTGCGCCTGGCCGGTGACGCCCTCGACAGGTGCCGGCGCCGGGTCCAAGTCGCGATCCACGGGCACCGTGGGTTCAGGGACAACCCGCTCTACAAGTCGCGGCGCACGCTGCACACCGGCGCGGACCTGCTGACCGACAAGTAGAACGACAGGCTACGCGCGCTGTTCGTTGATGACGCTCACGTCGAGGTCGAGGCGGCCCGGGGTGTCTACCAGCGCATGATCGCCGCCTATCGCCACGAGGACCGGCAACGTGGCCGCGAGCTCATGGAGAAGCTGATCACCGACCTCAGCGCCGGCGTCCCCAAGGTGCTCACCGAGCTCACCACCCTGGGCCGGACCCTGAAGAAGCGAGCCGCTGACGTGCTCGCCTACTTCGAACGACCCGGCACCAGCAACGGGCCGACCGAGGCGCTCAACGGACGGCTCGAACACCTGCGCGGCTCCGCACTCGGGTTCCGCAACCTGACCAACTACATCGCCCGAAGCCTGCTCGAGACCGGCGGCTTCAGACCCCAACTCCTACACCCCCGATTGGGATGAGCCCCCAACTCCCCCACCGGCTCGATCTCACTGCAGCACACCGCCGAGCTCACCGCCCGGTACATCGCCCACTGGATCGAACTCCTCCGCGAGGGCGCGATCCGGTCGGTGGAGGTGACCGAGGAGGCGACCGCCGAGTTCAACGACGACGTCGCCGGGGCGATGGGGCCGACGGTCTGGAACACCGGCTGCCACTCCTGGTACTTCCACGACGGCGGCACGATCGACCTGTTCCCCTTCGACCGGGCGCGACTGGCCGAGCTCATGAGGGAACCGAACCCACTCGCACTTCCGGGTGGGCTGAGTGCCCGGTGCCGCTGGGTGCGCCGGGCTGGCGCGCCCGGGCTAGCTAGCGGGCCGCCCGCCGGTTGACCGGCCGGGTCCCGTCGCCCAGGTCTGGTTGGGGGAGGCGCCGGCCCGGGTCGGCCAGACCGACGACGTGGCCGTCCGCCGACAACCGCGTCATCGCCTCGAGCAGCATCCGGCGCGCGCTCGTGTTGACCGAAGACACGCGGCTGAGGTCCAGGGTCACCTCGCTCGGCCCCTCGGGGATCTCGGCGAGACGCCGCAGGACCTGCTCGGCGCTGGCGAACGTCATGGGGCCCTGCAGCCGGAAGGTGCGGCGCCCGGAGATCTCGTCGAACCGCACCGAACGGACGGCCTCCACGTCCGTGACGGTGGTGTTCATCAGGTGCAACTCGAGATCGTGGGACAGCCGCTCGAAGGTGCGCACACCCTCCACGCTGTGGCCGTGCTCGTCGAGTCGCGGTGAGAACACCCCGAGCCCGACCTGCCCGGGCAGGGCACCGAAGATCCCGCCCGACACCCCGCTCTTGGCGGGGATCCCCACGGTGGACATCCAGTCCCCGGCGGCGTCGTACATCCCGCAGGTGGCCATCACGGCGAGCACCTGCCGGGCGACCGGCGCCGAGACCACCCGCTCCTTGGTGACCGGGTTGATGCCGCCCGTCGCCAGCGTCACCGCCATCACCGCGAGGTCGCGCACGGTCACCCGATAGGCGCACTGCCGGGTGTAGCCGCGCACCACCTCATCTGGGTCGTTCGCGATGATCCCGCCTGCGCGCACAAGGTTGGCCATGGCCCGGTTGCGGAACGCCGTTCGCAGCTCGGAGTCGAGCACGGCGTCGTCCACTCCGAGCTCGCGGCCCGCGAAGGCGGACAACCCCTGCCTCACCGCCTCGTCACGGTCGTCCTGGGTCGCGTCGGGCTCGCTCACCAGCGTGTGCGTGGTGATGGCCCCGATGTTGATCATCGGATTGCGCGGCCGGCCCGTCTCTCGGTCCAGGGAGATCTGGTTGAACGCGTCCCCGGACGGCTCCACCTCGACCTTCTCCAGGACCGCCTCGATTCCCCGGTCCCGCAGCGCGAGCGCGTAGACGAACGGCTTGCTCATCGACTGGATGGTGAACTCGGCGTCCGCGTCCCCGGCGGTGTAGACGATGCCGTCCATCGTGCAGGCGGCCACCGCGAACCGGTCGGGGTCCACGGCCGCGAGTTCGGGGATGTAGTCGGCGAGCCGGCCGGCGTCACCGTTCGAGCAGGCGTCGCGGATCTCGAGCAGATAGTCAGGTACCGGCGTCTTCACGCCACCAGCGTGTCATGCCGGAGGGCCCGGGGCGGCGTGTGCACCGCCCCGGGCCCTCCGGCACCGCGAACCGGTCGCGGCCATGATCGTCGTCAGCGCTCGTGGTAAATGGTCGTCAGTGGTCGCGGTCAGTGGTCGTGATGGTCGTCCGCCTTGGTCGGGTGGACGGTCCCGTGCTCGTGCTCCGGCGGACCGTACAGTGAGTACACCTTGAGGTTCTCCTCGCCGGTGTTGGTGACGTTGTGCCAGCTCCCGGCGGGCACGAGGATGACCCAGTCGTCGGAGACCTCGCGCACGAAGTCGAGCTGATCCTTCGCGGGGCCCATCTCGACCCGGCCCTTCCCTGCCTCGACGCGCAGGAACTGGTCGTGGTCGTCGTGGACCTCGAGACCGATGTCGTCCCCGGGCTTGATGCTCATGACGGTGAGCTGCATGTGCGATCCCGTCCACAGCGTGGTGCGGTAGTTGTCGTTGGCGAGGGTGGCGTCCTCGATGTCGACGACGAACGGGTTCGGACCCTGATCGGTGGGGCTCATCGATGCTCCTGCTTCTTCGTAGACGGGTGTACGCGGTGGCCGGCGGCCAGCGTTCCGTCTCGAGTTTCGACGACTCCCGGGACGCTCGCAAGCAAGGGCATCCTCCCGAGGCGCGGCCCGGGGGACCTGTCCCCATCCCGTCACGGGGCCACAACGATCAGGCCACGAGGGTTCACGTACCCCCTGCGCAGGGCGAGAACGTCGCCCTCGTCGATGGGAACGGCACCCGCATCAACGTCGTCCAGACCGACGTGGACGCCACCAACGGCGTCATCCACGTCCTCGACGGAGTCCTGATGCCGCCCGCCTGACCCGCCGGTGACACTCGCTGCGCCCCGACTCGGCCCTTCCCCGACCGGCCGGGGCGCGGCTCATGTCAGCCGGTCGTGTCAGCTGCGCGCGCCAGCCGGTCGGGTCAGCGGGGCGTGTCGTACCTCTTGAGGTCACTGGTGGCCGGGCCCTCGATGAGCTCGCCACACGCCGAGAAGCGGGACCCGTGCCAGGGGCAGTCCCACGACCGCTCCACGTCGTTCCACGTCAGCGCGGCTCCCATGTGGGGGCACAGCAGGCCGACGCGGCAGGTCTCGCCGTCGTCGCCCGTCGCCTCCCCCATCGGTCGGATACTCGGCCGTGGCTTGCGCACGATCGCCTGCGCCGCGGTCGCCGCGAGCTGGACGGGCACGTCCGCGAACAGGGGCACGGCGTTCTTCGCGATGCCCGTGATGCTGGGCTTGCCGAACGACACCCGCGGGTCCACGCCCTCGAGCCGGTCCACCATGATCCCGGCCGCCGCCGGCGCGCCCGTGAGGCCCCACTTGCTGTAGCCGCCCGCGAAGTGCACGCGCCCCCTGCCCCACGGCAGGGGCCCGGACTTGGGCAGCATCGTCACCGGGTGGAAATCCTGCGCGGACCAGCCGTGGGTCATCGTCGCGCCGGGGAAGTACTTCTCCGCGTACTCCCGCAGCGAGTCGATCTTGGACGCGGTGCCCGTGGCGGTGCCGGTGCGGTGCCCGTTGCCGCCGACGAACAGCACCTCACCGCCGGGTGAGGGCACCGTCCGCAGCGAGCGGACCGGGCTCTCGACCGAGCCGTACATCCCCTCCGGCAGGCCACCGGGGTACTCGAACGCGCAGAGGTAGGACCGCTCGGGTTCCATCGTCGCCACGGTCGGGCCGCGGTCCAGGGCCGGGGACGCGGTCGCCAGCACGACGTCGCGGGCGGTCATCGTGCCCGGATGCGCGGTGACCTTGACGAACGCGTCCTCCCCGGTCCCCTGCGCTGTGAGTCCGGTGACACGGGCGTGCTCCACGATCCGCACGCCGAGGGCCGTGGCCGCGCGGGCCAGCGCCGCGAGCGCCTCCACCGGGTCGATCTGCATCTGATCCGGCAGTTCCACGGCGGCCCGGGCCGGGAACGGGACGTCCACGCGGTCGTACCAGCGGGCGGGCAGACCCAGGTCGACGAGGGTCTTCATCTCCTTGCGCAGGGTCGACGTGCCCATCCGCCCCTTGGAGAACGTCACCGCACGCCGACGCTGGGAGTCGACGCCGTGGGTCTCGCAGAACTCGGCCCACCAGTCGAGTCCGTACCGGTTGGCGTCGGCGTACGCGCGCGCCGTCTCCAACCCGTGCTTGGAGCGGATGCTCGACAGCCGGGTGCCCTGCAGGACCGAGACCTTGGCCGTGGTCGCGCCGCTGGCCCCCGCGCCCACCGTGTGCGCCTCCAGGACCACGACCGACTTGCCGCGCGCGGCGGCCATCAATGCCGTGATCAGCCCGGTGAACCCGGCCCCCGCGATCACCAGGTCGACGTGCTCGCCGCCCGGGAACTCGGCCGCCGGGGGATTGATCGTCGTGCGTCGCCAGAATGAAGTGCCCATCGTGCGTCTCCTGGAGGGTGCTCGCCGGGGATGTCGCTGGCGCTCACTGTAAGACCGGTCACGTCGCCTCGCATCCGCTCCTCCGGCCGCCGGTCTCCCCACCGGCGGCCGGCCGGGCTACTTCGCCGTGAACCCGGCGTCCACCGGCAGGGCGACGCCGGTGATGTGACGACCCGACTCCTCCACCAGGTAGAGCACGGCCCGCGAGATGTCGATGGGCTCGAGCATCGGCACGGGCAGGGCGTTGCCCATCGTGTGGCCCTCGGGGTTGTTCGCGAACCACCTGGCCATCTCGTCGTGCGCCACCATCGCCGTCAGGACGCCGGCCGGGTGGATCGTGTTGATGCGGATGTTGTGCGGCGCGAGCCAGATCATGAAGCTGCGCATGAGCCCCACCACCCCGTGCTTGCTGGCGGTGTACCCCGTGGCCGCGCCTGACCCGTCGCCTCCCCGCCCGGACAAGCCGTTGGTCGACGAGATGAGGACGATCGACCCGCCCTCGCCGCGCTCGATCATCAGCGGGGCGATGGCGTGGACCGTGTTCCACACCCCCACGAGGTTCACCATGATGGTGTCCAGAAACGCCTGCTGGGCGTCCGGCTCCTCGCCGCGCTGGGAGTTGATCCCCGCGTTGGCCACCACGATGTCCGGGACGCCGAAGCGCTCCCGGCAGGCGTCGACCGCCGCCGCGACGTCCGCCGGCTCGCGCACGTCGCCCGTCACCGCGACGATCTCCCCGCCGACCGCCTCGACCTCGGCGACCGTCTGCTGCAGGTCGTCGGCGGTTGCCAGCCCGTAGGGGACGGTGTCGACGTCCTCGCAGATGTCGAGCGCGAGGATCCGCGCCCCCCGCCGGGCGAGCTCCACGGCGTGACTGCGCCCCTGCCCCCTCGCCGCGCCGGTGATGAAGGCGACCCTGCCCGCCAGTGACTGTTCCTGACCCATGTGTGAACCGCTTTCCGATGCGATGAGTTGACTACCGTCAGGATTCAAGCACCGTCGGGGTCCGAGTGGTCGGCGTTCCTCCCGATCCGAGCCGCTCCAGCACCCGTCGGAGCTCCACCGCGAAGTCGGCCGCGTCGCGCGAGGAGAGCCGCGCGTAGCTCAGCACGAGGCCGGACACCGCGTGATGCGCGGCCTGCCCGCCGAGCGATCGCGTGCGCCACCCGGCCCGCTCGAGCGCGCGCACCACCTCGTCGTCGTCATATCCGGGCAGCACCACACACAGGTGCAGCCCCGCTTCCACGCCCGTGACCTCGAGGTCCGGGCATTCCCGGCGCAGCGCCGCCACCAGCCGGGAACGACGGTCGCTGTACACGCGCGCCGCCCGCGCCAGGTGCCGGTCCATCGCGCCCGAGGCGATGAACGCGGCCAGCGCCTCGGCGGGCAGAGACGACGGGCCGCGCCGGTGGACGGCGAGCCAGCGTTCGACCTCGCGGCGGAGACGCTCCGGCGGCAGGCACCACGCCACGCGCAGGTCCGGGGCCACGGACTTGGACGACGTGCCCACATAGGCGACGTGACCGGCCGCCGCGGGCAGGCTGACCAGCGCAGGCAGCGGGGCGACGCCGTAGCGGAACTCACCGTCGTAGTCGTCCTCGATCACCAGCGACCCCGTCCGCCGCGCCCACTCCACGAGCGCGACCCGGCGGTCCACACTCATGCGGTGCCCCAGCGGGAACTGGTGCGCCGGCGTGGTGAAGACGATCGCCGGCTCCGCCCCCAGCCGCGCAGCGTCGAGGCCGCCCGGCCGCGCGGGATGGAACCGCACCTCCAGGCCCTGCTCCCGGGCCATGAGCACCGCACCGCGGTACCCGGGGTCCTCCGTGTGAAACCGCACGGTCCCGCCCCCGGCCCGCCCCTGCTGCCCGGCGACGAACGCCGCGCAGAGGGCCGCGATCGCCGACCGCGAACTGTCGAACAGCACCGGGTCGCCCGCGGCGATCCCCCGATGCCGGCGGAGGTGATCGGCCAACGCGACGCGCAACGCCGGGCTCGGCTCCTCCCACGGGTTCAGACCCGCCAGGCCCTGCGCCGCGGCGGCGCGCACCGCCGACCGCCAGGCCCGCTCGTCGACGAGGGAGGCATCGGGGATCCCGGGACGGAGATCGCGCGGCGACCGGCCGCGGCGCAGTGTGGGTGTGGCCGGCGCCGGGGGCGCGGGCGGGGCAGTGGTCGCCGCCGGAACCTCCGGTGACGAGGTGCGGGTGCCCTGCCGTATGAGTGGCGACGACGACGAGGTTCGGCTGACTCCGCGCGTCCGCGCCCCGGCCCGTGCCGCCTGACCGGCTCCGGCGGCGACCCGGGTCCCCGACCCCTGGGTGGAGACGATGAAGCCGGCCGCCGACAGTTCGTCGAAGGCGCGGACCACGGTCCCGCGGGAGAGTCCGGTCTGCTCGGCGAGCGCGCGCGTGGAGGGCAGCCTGTCGCCGTCGGCCACGGATCCGTCGGCGACCAGATCGATGATCGCGTCCGCCAACTCCGCAGCCCCCGACACCTGCCCCACCACCAGGGATCCGGAGCGAGCGGTGCGGGCCATGGGGGAATCGTAGGTCACGGCGCCGCACAGTGGTCTCACAATTCTGCGCGAAATGGTCCTTCCGGGGGCGCCACTTTCGGGGTGGGATGGGGTCCATGACGACCTACCGCCAGTCCCGACGACTCCGCGACGTGCGCTACGACGTGCGTGGCCCGATCCTCACCGAGGCGATGCGCCTCGAGGCCGAGGGACACGACATCCTGCGGCTCAACCTGGGCAACATGCACCCCTTCGGGCTGACCGCCCGGCCGGAGCTCGTCGACGCGGTGGCGGCGGGACTCGCCGCCGGGCAGGCCTACTCCGACTCCCGCGGCATCCCCACCGCCCGCGAGGCCGTGGCGGACTACTACCGCCGACACGGGATCGGTGGCGTCTCGCCCGAGAACGTCTTCCTCGGCAACGGCGTGAGCGAACTCATCACGCTGGTCCTGCAGGCCATGGTCGACCCCGGCGACGAGATCCTGGTCCCCGCCCCGGACTACCCGACCTGGACGGGCGCCGTGAACCTCACCGGGGGCGTGCCCGTCCACTACCTCGCCGACGAGTCCGACGGGTGGAACCCGTCGCTCGAGGACATCGAATCCCGGGTCACCCCGCGGACCACCGCCCTGGTGATGATCAACCCCAACAACCCCACAGGCGCGGTGTACAGCGAGGACACCGTCCGGGGGATGGCCGACATCGCGCGCCGCCACGGGCTCGTCCTGCTGTCCGACGAGATCTACGAGAAGGTCCTCTTCGGCGACGCCCGCCACCACCACGCCGCGCGGGCGGCCGGCGACGACGTACTGTGCCTGACCTTCGGCGGGCTGTCCAAGGCGTACAGGGTGTGCGGCTACCGGGCCGGCTGGGTGGTCGCGACCGGCCCGATCTCCCACGCCACCGACCTACTGGAGGGACTGACCCTGTTGTCCAACATGCGGGTCTGCCCCGGCGTCCCCGCACAGCACGCGATCCCCGTCGCCCTGGCCGAGGACTCACCGTGGGGCCACGACGTGGTGGACCCGGACGGTCGACTCGAGCGGCAGCTGGCCCGGACCACCGAGCGCCTCAACGCCATCCCCGGCGTGAGCTGCGTGGCGCCGCGGGGCGCGCTGTACTGCTTCCCGCGCCTCGACCGCGAGATGTTCGGCATCTCCAGCGACGAGCAGTTCGCCCTGGACCTCCTGCGCTCCGAGCACGTCCTGGTCACCCACGGGACCGGCTTCAACTGGCCCGAACCCGACCATTTCCGCATCGTGTGCCTTCCCGAGGCACCGGTGCTCGACCGGGCGCTCGACGCGATCGCCCGGCACCTCGACCGCCTTCGGCTGGCCGCGGCCTGACCAGCCGCCGCATCGACCCCGTCGACTCCATCGAAAAGACAGTTCCGCACACGTCGCGCGAGAGGCGGGTGTGCGGAACTGTCTTCTCGACGGGCGTGCGCGGGGGATTCCCGCCGTCGCTCAGTTCTGCAGCGCAGGCTTGATGTGGTTCCAACCGGGCGTGATGTAGTCGACGAACGTCTGCCACCCGTGGAGACCCTCGTCGCCGTAGTCCACGCGATGCGCGATGCCGCGGCGGTCGAGTTCGCGGGAGAAGCTCCTGGCCCCCTCGATGACCCCCTTCTCCAGCACCAGGCCCTGCAGCATGGCGAAGTAGTCGTCGCCGTAGTTCCGGAGATCCCCTTCGGACACCGCCGTGCCCCCGGTCGCGAAGTACACCGCGGTGCCCTCGAGACCCTCCGGGTGGGAGATCGTGTCGTGGTACTTCCACAGATCGCTTCCGCGCGGGCCCCACATGTTGGCGGAATCGCCGCCGCGCCCATCCACCGAGCCACGGACCGACTGGTAGCCCAGCTCGTCGGTGGTCGAGTAGTAGCCGGAGAGCGCCATGACGCCGTCGTACAGCCCCGGGTACGTGGCCGCTAGATGCATTGCCGCCTGCGCACCCATCGACGCGCCGGCGATACCGTTCTTGCCGTTGTGCTTCGTACCCCGGGTCGCGAGTTCCGCCTCGACGAGGCCGGGCAGCTCCTCGGTGAGGAACGTCTCCCACTTGTTGTAGCCGAAGACCTCGTCCTCGCTCTGCCAATCGGACCAGTACGAGGAGGGGCCTCCCGTAGGTGTCACCAGGTGGACGTTCTCCTCGGCCATGCGCGCGGGCATGTTCCCGGCCCGCTTCCAGCCCGAGTTTCCTTCGACCGAGTCGACCCCGTCGAGGAGATACAGCACGGGCGCCGACCCCTTGTCCGTCACGCGGGACGGGAGCACCTCGAGCACGATCTCGCGCTGCATAGCGGCGGAGGTGACGAGCCAGTGCTCGTAACCTCCGTGCTGGGTGATGGCGCGGAGTTCGACCGAGTCGATCGAGTCGTCGCGCGGTCGCGGCGGGTTGGGGAGTTCCACGTAGGACCCGGTGCCACCGAGCGGGATGTTGGTGGAACCGGCCGACCCGAGCGACCCGAGTGTCGAGCCCAGCCGAAGGGAACCGGCCGCCGACCCGATCAGCTCGACCTCCTCGAGTCCCAGGGACGAGGTGTCGATATCGCCGCCGATCTGGGCGGAGGCGGGCGCGGCGAATCCCAGGGACAGGATGGCCGCGAG
Source organism: Dietzia sp. KRD202 (assembly GCF_017168155.1). NCBI lineage: Bacteria > Bacillati > Actinomycetota > Actinomycetes > Mycobacteriales > Dietziaceae > Dietzia > Dietzia sp. KRD202. Next base: position 39,619 of record NZ_JABFAN010000013.1, read on the forward strand.
AGCGGTGGCGGTGGTGCGGTGGCGGATGTTCATCGGGTGCCCTTCATTGCGAATCTGATCAGACGATGCAGAAGCGGCCCTGCGCCCCGGTGAGGGAGGGCGCAGGACCGCTTCTCAGATGATGAATCAGGCTCCGGACGAGCCCAGGGACCCGGCCGAGCCGGAGGAACCGGCTGAGCCGGATGCACCCGGGGTGCCCGTTCCGGGCTCGACGTCTCCGCCGTACAAGGCGGGCTTGATGTAGTCCCATCCGGACTCGAAGTTCTTGAGGAAGTTCGGCCAGTTGTGCAGGCCGGTGTCGGCGAAGTCCACCTTGTGCTCGATCCCGGCACGATCGAGTGCCTTCTCGAAGGCCTTCGAGTTCTCGTACACGCCCATCTCCAGCACCAACCCGATTATCAGGTCCTGGTAGTTGGCACCGTACTGCTTGACGTCATCGGGACCGATCTCGGCGTTGCCGGCCGAGAAGTACACAGCCTTGCCACGCAGGCCCTCCGGGTGCGAGATGGTGTCGTTCTCCGCCCACCGCGCGCTGCGGTGCGGGCCCCACATGTTCTCGACGTCTCCACCGCGAGTCTCAACGGAAAGCCGCACGGTCTGGTACCCGAGGGCGTCCATGGTCGAGTAGAAGCCACTGAAAGACATCACGGCGTCGTAGACATCAGGGTGTGTAGCCGCAAGATGCATGGCCGCCTGAGCGCCCATGGAGATGCCGCCGACGGCTGCCTTGTCATTCGTGTTGAGCCGCTCATCGACGATCGCCGGCAGTTCCTCGGTGAGGAACGTCTCCCACTTGTTGTTGCCCAAGACCGGGTCGATCTCCTCCCAGTCGGTGTAGTACGAGGCGTAGGCACCCGCCGGGTTCACCACGTGAACGTTCTCGTCCTCCATCCGATCAGCGATGTACGCCTGGTGAGCCCAGCCGGTGCTGCTGATCGGCGCACCCACGCCGTCGAGCATGTAGAGGACGGGCGCCTCGCCCGTGCCGCGCGAGGGGACGACCTCGACGGTGATCTCACGCTGCATTGCCTTCGAGGCGATGGTCCAGTACTCGTACGCCTGATCGTTCCCGGCCTTATCGGCGCGGTAGCGCTCGATTCCACGAAACTCCGTCTTGGTGATCGACTCGTCGACCGGAGTGGGCGTGCCGACGGTTTCCGAGGACCCTTCCCCGAGTGGGACGTCGGCCGAGCCGACCGACCCGAGAATCCCTGCGGCCGAGCCGATCGGCACGGAGCCGACGGCGTCGATGATCGCCTCGAAGTCCTCCTGGCCGAGCGCCGACGGGTCGATGAGCGTCGAGGGGTCGATGCTGGCGGTCTGGGCGAAAGCGGGAGTGGCCGACCCGAGGGTCAGGGCGACGGCGAGTGCGCCGGCGGTCGCGGCCGCGGCGCGGCGGAGTCCGAAGGACATGAAGCTCCATATGTTGTGAGTAGTGACTTACGGAGCTTAATCCGTTCTCAGCTGAAATCGTTACTCGCGCCGTGCGAGTCGCTACCCCCGCAGTGCCGCCTCGACCGCCTCGCGCAGGTCCTCGGGCTTCCGGTTGGGTCCGAACCTGTCGATCACGTGGCCGTCGCGGCCCACGAGGAACTTGGTGAAATTCCACTTGATCCGGCCGCCGAGCACCCCGGACTTCTCGGACTTGAGCCACTCATAGAGCGGGTGAGCATCCGAGCCGTTGACCTCGACCTTGGAGAACAGCGGGAACTCCACGCCGAAGTTGCGCTCGCAGAACGCGCCGATCTCCTCGTCGGAGCCCGGCTCCTGGTGCGCGAACTGGTCACACGGGAACCCGAGCACCACGAAGCCCTCGTCGCGGAACTCCTCGTACAGCTTCTGCAACCCCTTGTACTGCGGCGTGAACCCACACTTGCTCGCGGTGTTGACCACCAGGACGACCTGCCCGGCGTAGTCGGACAAGTCCTTCCCGCTCCCGTCGAGCAGGCTCGCCCGGAAATCCGCGAGAGTGGTCTGGTCGTGGCGCATGGGCACTCCTCGTCGTCGTCCCGACCCCGGTCGGCCGGCCCTCGACGCCATTGTGACCGTATTCAGGCGCCGCGTGCGGGCGTACTCTGGCAGACCCGCGCGTGAGGAGTCCGCCCGTGAGTCACGTCATCTACACCGCCTTCGTCTCGCTCGACGGCGTCGTCGAGGCCCCGGGCGGCGAGCCCGGCTACCGCAACACCGGCTGGACGTTCGCCGTCGACTTCGACGAGGACGTCTACTCGATCAAGGCCCGCGAACAGGACGAGGCCGGCGCGATGATGCTCGGCCGCGTCAGCTACCAGGCGTTCTCCGCCGTGTGGCCCCAGATGGACGACGAGTTCCCCCGCTACAACGCCATGCCCAAGTACGTGGTGTCCACAACGTTGGTCGAGGGTGACCTCGTCGAGGGATGGGGGACGACGACGATCCTCCGCACGCTCGACGAGGTGGCCGCGGTGAAGGAGGCCGAACCGGCGCCGATCCTCGTGCACGGGTCGGCGACGCTGGCCCGGAACCTCTCCGACGCCGGGCTCATCGACCGCTATCACCTGTTGGTGTTCCCGTTCGTCCTCGGCGCCGGCAAGCGCATGTGGAGCGACACCGACAAGCCCCGGCAGAAGCTGGAGTTGGTCGAGAGCCAGGCGTACCCCAACGGTGTGCAGAAGCTGATCTACGACGTCTGCGGATTCGACCCGGGCGTCTGAGATCTAGCGGGCCGCACCGCGGGAGACCTCGGGCATCGTCACCGCCGACACCGCGCCGACCACCCCGAGCACGGCGAGGAAGACCAGCGCCCACTGCACGCCCAGCACCGCGAGCGCCGAGCTGATCCCGCCCACCACCAGCAGGATGATCCCCATGGCCGTGTTGCCCACTGCCACGTAGGTCGTCCGGAGGTCACCCTCGGCCACGTCCACCACATAGGTCTTGCGGCCGACGCGGACACCGGAGTGCAGCAGCGTGAGCAAGAAGTAGGCGCCGACGAAGACCGTGACCCCGAGGGCGGACCCACCGTCGAAGCCCGGGACCGAGACCGCGAGCACCAACGCGACCGCCACCGCCGACGCGGCCGTGGCCGCACCCGCCATGAGCAGTCGGCTCGACCGGTCGGCCAGCCGCCCGAAGACGCGTCCCCCGATCAGCGACGCCACACCCGAGGCGAGGATGAACCCGCCCAACCCTGCCAGGGCGCCCGTGCCCGAGGCGACCGACATCGACACGATGAACGGCGGGCTCAGGGACGACACCAGCAGCAGGCCACGAACGGTCACGAACTTGCGGAACGTGGCGTCGTCGCGGAACAGGCGGGCCGCGTCCGCGAACCACGAGGACGACGCGTCACCGTCCTCCGTATCACTGCCCTTTGCGTCACCGCGCGGCCGACGCTCCCCGGCCGGCTCGACCACGCGGGAGTACGTCGACGCCGAGAGCGCCCACAGCACCGCGCCCGCGACCAGCAGGATCGCCAGCTCGGTGCTGTCGAGGTCGCCGCCGCCCAGGAGCCGGATGGCCAGGCCGAGCGTGATCGCGACCAGCCCCGCCGCCGAGGTCGCCAGACCGATGATCTGACCGCGCTCCCCCGACGGGATGGTGCGGCCCTGCACGTCCTTCGACGCGATCGAGCACAGGCAGCGGCCCAGCGAGAACACCACGAGCGCGGCGAGGATCCCGATGCCCGCCGCCGTCCCGTGCCCGAGGGCGGCGATCGCGGCCATCACCGCCACCGATGCCGCCTGCACCAGCGCGCCCGTGACGAACACCCACTTGCGGCGGCGCACCCGCACCACCAGCGGCGTGAGGAAGGCCTGCGGCAGCATCGACCCGGACTCCCGGATCGGCACCAGCAGACCGACCAGTGCCGCCGGCACCCCGAGCACGTGGAACAGCCACGGCAGCACGGTCGATGCGTTGACCGTCTGGTCACCCGAGGACTGCAGCGTGTTGGCGGCCACGAGCCTCAGCCCGTTGCGCGGAAGCTCGCGGCGGACGACGTCGGGGAGGTCGCGCTCGGCGTCGGCATCGCGGGTGACGAGGCGAGAATAGAAGCGTTCGGCGGTGGTCACCATTCAAGAGAATAGCGGCCCGCCCGCCGGGGCATCCGGGCCCCTTCGCGGCCTCGCACAGACGGCGACCGGCGCCGGGGGATCACCCCGGCGCCGGTCGCGTGCTCTCTGTGCGTGTCCGCCCGGATCAGGCAAGCGGACGCGCGCAGATCAGGCGAGCGGGCCGCCGCAGTTCGGCCACGCACCCGGGCCCTGGCCCGCGAGCACGCGCTCGCCGATCTCGATCTGCTGCTCGCGCGTGGCCTGATCGGCCGTAGCGGCGTACTCGCCGCCGCCGTACCCGCTCCACGTCTGGGCCGCGAACTGCAGACCGCCGTAGTAGCCGTTGCCGGTGTTGATGTGCCAGTCGCCACCGGACTCGCACTGCGCGACCTGGTCCCACGCGCTCGGCGGGGCCGCGTTCGCCGCCGGAGCGGCCAGCGACGCGCCCCCGGCGGCGATACCGCCGGCCATGATCGCGCCGGTCAGAGTTCGTACGAGCTTCTTCTGCATCTCCGTGACCTCCTGTGGATCTCGTGTCGTGCGTCGATCTCCTGTCGTGGCGGCCGACACTACGAACCGGGCGGCGGGCCCCCGCAACCCCCTCCGCGGGTCCGGGGCCGGGGCCGAGCAGCACACGGGGGCACGGCGGGGACGGATCATTGCTGGTCACCGCACCGGTTCGGCGGGATCGACGCCAGGCGGGACCGGTCGCGTGAGAAGGCTCACCTCGTCGTCGTCGACCCGCCGGATGTTTAGGCACCCCTAGGCTCGTCGACATGACCGAACACCGGGTGGACATCGACGGCCGCACGGTGGCCGTGCGCGAGTGCGGAGATCCCGCGGGGGCGCCGCTCATCCACTTCCACGGCACGCCGGGATCACGACTCGAGGCGGACTTCGGGGCCGGGCTCGCCGAACGGGCCGGCGTCCGCGTGATCGGATTCGACCGACCCGGGTACGGCCGGTCGGACGCAGGGCCGATCAGCCTGGCCGGCGTCACACGTGATGTAGAGGCGATCGCCGACGCCCTGGGCCTCGGGAGGTTCGCGGTGTCGGCGTGGTCGGGGGGTGGGGCGTTCGCGCTGGCCACCGCCGCGGCGCTGCCCGGGCGGGTGCTGCGGGTCGGGGTCTCCGGTGGTCTCGCGCCGTACGAGGGCAGGCCGGGCGCGCGGGAATCACTCACGCCGAACGACCTCGACGCGCTGTCGCACCTGCCCGACGACCCGGCCCGGGCGGCGGAGGTGTTCCGCACCGGCAACTCCGACTTCCTCGACGCGATGCTCTCGGTCCGCGACGACGAGGCGGCGCCCTGGGTCGACTGGATGTTCGCGGCCAGCGACCCGGCCGTGGTCGCAGACCCCGACGCCCGACGCGCCCTGTTCGTCAACTTCCGCGAGGCGCTGCGCCGGGGCGCCGACGCGATCGCGTGGGACAACGTGGCGTTCGTGGGGCCCTGGGGTTTCCGGGTCGAGGACATCGCCGCGCCGGTGCTGCTCTGGTACGGCGACGACGACGAGATCGCCCCACCCGACCACGGGCGATGGCTCGCCGCGCATCTGGGCTCAGCCCACCTGACGGTCTACGAGGGCCAGGGGCACCTGCTGCCGCTGGCCCACTGGGACGAGATGCTGCGCGCGCTGACCGCGCCGGCGTGAGCTCGCCCGTGTGAGTTCGCCCGTGTGAGCTCGCCCGCTCGAGCTGGCGGGAGAGATGGCCGTGCACTCCCGCCGCCCGGCGCACATACTGGCCGCATGAGTGACTACACGAAGGGCGACCACGTCGAGTGGAACTCCGAGGCCGGGATGGTGCGCGGCGTGATCCGCGAGATCCACACCGAGGACGTCGAGTTCAAGGGGCGCATGAGGCGCTGCAGCACGGACGAACCGCAGTACGAGATCGAGAGCGACAAGACCGGCCACCTGGCCATGCACAAGGGCTCGGCGCTACGGAAGATCGACTGACGCGACTGCGGCGAGGCTGCGGTGCGCTGCGGCCGGGCGCCGCGGCGGTCAGCCGGAGACGGCGGAGGCGAGGTTGGACAGCGAATCCTCCATCTGCTGCTCCGACACCAGCGGGAACGACACCTTCTTGAGCACGTCCTTGTCCGTGACCTTGGACCAGTCGTAGGTGTGACGCACCAGCGTGGAGTCCGGGCCCTGCGCCTCGAGCTCCCAGACCCACTCCCAGCCCTTGGGGTCGGTACCGGCGGGCGCGGGCTGCCACGCCAGGATCTTGTCCTTGCCGAATCCGGTCACGTGGTTGTCCATGCGGTACTCACCGCCCATGTGCTCGCCCTCCATGTCCATGGAGAAGACGTCGCCGACCTGCTGGATGCGGTCGGACTTGTAGTCGCCCCGGACGAAGCCCGACCCGTCGAGACGGGCGTGGTTCTCCGGGTTGGAGAGGAACTCGAAGATCTCGGCCGCCGAGTGGTCGATCACGCGCTCGACGGTGATGGCAGTGGAATTACTCATGACCCCACCGTGCACCCCGGGGCAGCGGAACGCATCCGGTCGGTCGTCCGCTCCGAATTCACCGTGGATTCACCCCGATAGCCCTAGCCCGACCAATGCGGGTGCCAGGATGGGATATCGATTCGAAGGTCCTAGGTTGGGAGTGGTCGCTGTGTCGAGGTCTGTTGGTCGCCGGGCGGTTCTGGCGTCGGTTGCGGTGTTCGCGGCCGGCGCCCTCGGATTGGCGGGCTGTTCCGAGCCCGCCACCACGGGCTCCGGCGCGACGTCCGACTCCGCGGCCGCGTCCGGGGAGGTCACCCTGTACACCTCGGAACCCCAGGCCAAGATCGACGAGATCATCTCCGCGTTCAACGAGGAGCATCCGGACATCGAGGTGAAGGTCTTCCGTGCGGGCACCGGCGACCTCAAGGCCCGCATCGAGGCGGAGCGGAGCACCGGCGCGGTGGCCGCCGACATCCTGCTCGCGGCCGACGTCCCGACGTTCGAGCAGTACAAGGACCAGGACCTCTTCCAGGAGTTCGAGCCGAGCGAGGCCGACGCCATCGAGGATGTCGCCGTCGACCCGGACGGGTTCTACGTCGGCACCCGCATCATCCCCACCGTGATCGCCTACAACACAGGCGACGTCACGGACCCGCCCACGTCCTGGGCCGAGCTGGCCGAACCGGGGTACCTCGACCGGATCATCCTGCCCAACCCGGACGTCTCCGGTGCGGCCGCCTTCAACGCAGCGGCGTGGAGCCTGCAGCCCGACCTCGGCGAGGAGTGGATCAACCGGCTCGGCGCCAACAACCCGCAGGTCGCCGAGTCGAACGGCCCCGTCTCCCAGGCCGTCGCCGAGGGATCCAAGCCCGTCGGCATCGTGGTGGACTACCTGGTCCGCGATCTCGCCGCGCAGGGCTCGCCCATCGCCGTGAGCTACCCGAGCGAGGGCGTCCCCTACATCACCCAGCCCGGCGCGGTCTTCGCCGACGCCCCGAACCCCGAGGCCGCCAAGCTCTTCCTCGACTTCATCGTGTCCCAGAAGGGCCAGCAGATCGCGGTCGAGCAGAACTACCTGCCCGTCCGCGACGACGCCGGAACCCCCGGGGGCGCCCCGGCGCTCACCGACATCACGCTGTTCGACCAGGACCTCGAGGCGATCGCCGCCTCCCAGGACGAGGCCGTGGCCGCCTTCAACGCCGCCGTCCGGTAGGTGACGCTCCCCCTCCGGCTGGCACTGTGGGCGTCCCTCGCGGGCGTCATGGTCGTGCCCCTGGCCCTGGTCATCTCCCTGGGGCTGGGGGCGAACCACCTCCCTGAACTCATCGACCAGGGCCTGCTCCGCGCCACCGCCAACAGTCTCGTCAGCTCACTGCTCTCGGCGATCGGGGCGGTCATCATCGGCACGCTGATGGCGTTCCTGCTCGACCGCACCGACCTGCCCGGTCGCGGCGCGCTCCGACTGTTGCTGCTCACCCCGCTGTTCATCCCGCCGTTCATCGGCGCCATCGCGTGGAGCGGCCTGCTCACCGACGGCGGCCTGGTGGACCGGGTGCTGGGATTCTCCCCGTGGAACTTCTACGGCGGGCCCGGGGTGGTCTTCCTCCTCACCCTGCACGCCTACCCGATGGCCTACTTCGTGGTGGCCGCGGCGCTGCGCAGGATCCCCGCCGAACTGGAGGAGGCGAGCCGCCTCTCCGGTGCCCGGCCGTCGCGGACGCAGGTCGACATCACGCTGCCGCTGATCCGCCCGGCCATGGCAGCGGCGTTCACCCTGACCTTTGTCAGCGGGATCGGCGACTTCGGCATCCCCGTCATCGTCGGCCTCCCGGCCGGGTACGAGACGCTCTCCACCATGGTCTACCGGTTCCTCGAGTCGGGTTCCGTGGCCTCACCGCTGCAGACCGTCTCCCAGATCGGGGTGGTGCTGCTCCTGCTCGGCGTCCTGGGCACGCTGCTGGACCGGCAGGTCACCAAGGGGTCCGTGGAGTTCGGCGGCACCGGACGTCCCGCCGACCGCCAGGCCCTCGGCCGTGCGCGCGTCCCGCTCGGGGTGATCGCGTGGGTCGTCAGCGTCGTGGTGACCCTCGCCCCGCTCGTCGGGCTGGCCGTCCGGGCGCTCCTGCCCGCCCCGGGGGTCCCGCTCACCCTCGAGACCGCGACCCTGGACAACTTCCGCCGCGCGCTCACCGCCTCGACCACCATCGACGGCGTGACCAACTCCGTGGTGCTCGCCCTCGGCGCCGCCGTGGTCTGCGGCGTCCTCGGCCTGCTCGTCGCGCTGTTCACCACGCGGTTGGCCGGTCGTGACCGGGAGCCGATGCTCCTGTCGGTGCTGCTCCCGCAGGCCGTGCCGGGCCTCGTGATCGCCACCGGGTGGCTCATCCTCGGCCGCTACACCGGGCTGTTCAACACCCGCTGGGTCATCCTCGGCGCGTACGTCACGGCGTTCACGGCGATCGTCGTCCAGACCGTCCGCGGACCGCTCGCGGGGATCCACTCGTCGATGGAGGAGGCCGCGCGGATCGGCGGGGCGAAGGCGCTGCGCTCCCGCCTCGACACCAGCGTGCGCCTGGCGTTGCCGTCGGTCGGGATCGGCATGATCATGGTCGCGGTGACGGCGGTCCGCGAACTCACACTCTCGGTCCTGCTCGTCGCGCCCGGAACGCAGACCCTCGGCGTGGTGATCTTCCAGTACCAGCGGGCGGGGGACTACAACGCCTCCTCCGCACTGTCCGTGGTCCTCATGGTGGTGGGCCTGCTGGTCCTGGCCGCCTTCGGCGCCCGTTACAGCCGACCCGCCACCGGGTCCGAATCCGCACCCAGGAGTATCCGTGCCTGAACTCGTCGCCCACGGCGTCGGCGTCCGCTTCGGCGAGACCGTCGCCCTCGACAACCTCGACGTGCGGGTGGACTCCGGCCGGATCCTCGCGCTCTTGGGGCCGTCCGGGTCCGGCAAGTCCACCTTCCTGCGCGCCATCGCCGGATTCGAACGACCCACCGCGGGAACGATCCGGGTCGGCGACAGGACCCTTGTCGGCGACGGCATCCACCTCCCGCCCGAGGAGCGGGGTCTCGGCATGGTCTTCCAGCACCACGCCGTGTGGCCGCACCTCAGCGTGGAGGACAACGTCGCCTACCCGCTGCGGCGTGCGAAGGTCCCGGCCGCCCGGCGGCGCCGACTCGTCGCGGAGGCACTCGAGACCGTGGAACTGGGCGACTTCGCCCGTCGTCGCCCCGACACCCTGTCCGGCGGCCAGCGGCAGCGGGTCTCGCTCGCCCGGGCGATCGTCGCGCGGCCGGGGGTGCTGCTCCTCGACGAGGCCCTGTCCGCACTCGACGAACCCCTCCGCGCGTCCCTCCGACTCATGCTCCGCCGGCTGGCCGCCGAGCACGATCTCACGATGGTCCACGTCACCCACGACCGCGGTGAGGCACTGGCGATCGGGGACGAGGTGGCCGTCCTCCACCGGGGCCGGCTGGTGCAGTGCGACGTGCCCGACCAGCTCGATGCCGCGCCGACCAGCGCGTTCGTCGCGGGCTTCCTGCACGACGCCACGCTCGTCGACGGGACCGTCTCCGGTGACGGGTTCCGGTCCGAGTCCGGCGGGATCACCCTGCGCCCCGACGCGCTGACCGGGCCGGCCGGGTCCGTGACGGGCCCGGCGACGCTCGCCCTCCTGCCGGCAGGGCTCGCCCTGTCCGCTCCCGGCGCCGGGGTCGAGACCGCGGCCGGATCAGGAGTCGGGCCGCGGTCCGGAGCAGGGCCCGACCGGATCGGCGCGGAGTTCGTCACCTCGCTGTACGGCCGTAGCGGTCGGACCGTCATCTGCCGGCACGAGGACATCGAACTGCGGGTCCTCGTGCCGACGGGCACCGCCGTGCCGACGCGGGTGGGCGAGGCCGTGGGGATCGACGTACGCCGCGGGTTCGTCTACCCGCGGGACTGAGACGGGAGCCCGAGCCCACGGACCCGAACCCCGGGCCCACAGCCCACAGCCCACGGCCCCGGGCCCGGGCCCGGGCCCGGGCCGCGGGGCTCATGGGGTCGATCAGCTCCTGGTTGTCGTCACGCAGGTCCACGGCGCACCACTGAGGGGAGCGGGTGATGATCTTGTCCGTCCGAGCAGAGGAATTCGCCTGTATCGCCCGAGTGGCTCTGCGCGAAATCCTCTGCTCGGCCGCAGTGGGCCCGTCCCCGGACCCGTCCCTGCTCAGCGGCCGCGCGCCACGACCCTGCCGATGAGGCGCGTCGAGCCCAGGAAGGGCACGCGCGTGAAGCGCTTGGAGTACCAGAAGAACGTCGCCAGGGCGTCGGGCGTGATCACCACGCGCCGGGCCTCGATGCCACGCACCGACCGCCGGGCGATGGTCTCCGACGTCAACCGCGTCCGCGACAGCAGCTTGCGCGCCATCTCGTCCGCCCGCGCGTCCTCACCGGACAGCGAGTCCGCCAACCCGGACCTGAAGAACTGCGGGCAGATCACCGACGTCGACACCCCGCGGGGCCGGAGCTCGGCGTCCAGGGTCTCCCCCAGCGCCACCGCCGCGGCCTTGGTCGCGTTGTAGGCGCCCATCTGGGGCGCATGCACCAGGCCGGCGGCCGAGGCGGTGATGACCAGGCGGCCACCCCGACCCAGCTTGGGGGCGAGGGCCCGGCAGCCGCGCACCACCCCGAGCAGGTTGATGTCCACGATCCGCTGCCACGCCTCCATCGAGGTGGAGCCGAGCGCACCGCCGATCGCGATCCCCGCGTTGTTGACGAGGATGTCCAGCGACTCGATCTCCTCCGCGGCGGCCCGCCAGTCGTCATCCGAGGTGACGTCGACCCGGCGGTACGTCCACCGCCCCACCAGTTCCTGCACGGCGGGCGGGGGCTCGGCGTGGACGTCCGTGAGGATCACCTCGTCCCCGAGTGCCAGGTACTCCCTGGCCAGCGCCAACCCCAACCCCGACGCGGCACCGGTGATGAACACGCGCCTGCCACCACCGTCGGCGACCGCCCGCCCGGACCGTTCGGCACTCTTCCGTGGGAGAAATCGGCTCATGCGGTGGCCACCTCGTCGTCGTAGTCGTCTTCGTGATCCTGTGCGTCCTCGACCTGCCCACCGTCGCGGCCGACGCCGACCGCCTCGCGCCCACGGCGCGCGTCGGTGAGCTCCACCCGGTCCCCGAACGCCATCTCGCGGCGCTGGTCACCGAAGGCAAGCTCGGGGATCTCCACCAGGAAGTTCTGGACGTAACGCCACGGTCGGGTCGTGCCCTGCTTGGGGAACTTGTGGCCGTCACGCTGGATGTACCCGGCGTCGAAGTCCAGCAGGAGCTGGTCCGCGGGCCCTTCTGGAAGGCGCGGCGCGTACACCGACTCGCCCGCCTTCCAGAGCTTGACCATGTACCGGGAGACCAGATCCGCGCGCAGTGTCCAGGACGAGTTGATGTAGCCGACCGTGAAGCTGAAGTTGGGCACTCCCGCCAGCATCATGCCGCGGTAGGTCGCCAACCTCGGGACGTCCAGCGCCTCGCCGTCGATGCTCAACGTGCCGCCGCCGAACGCCTCGAGCCGCAGGCCGGTGGCGGAGATGATGACGTCGGCCTCGATCTCCTCACCCGACCGCAGACGGATCCCGGCCGGCGTGAACCGGTCGATGTGCCCGGTCACCACCCGTGCGCCACCACGCTGGATCGCCCGGAAGATGTCCCCGTCGGGGGCCTTGCACACACGCTGGTCCCACGGCCGGTACGGCGGCGTGAAGTGCTCGTCAATCTGTTCGGACGAGATGTAGCGCCTCTGCATGAGCCGCAGCCCGGCCTTGAACAGCCAGGGCAGCCGCTGTGCGATGACGAACTGGGCGGTGTCCCGCGCACCGTGGTTGAGGCGCGCCGCCCGGTAGCTCCACGGGGCGGGCAGCAGTCGGCGCCACACCGCGCTGATGAGGTCCTTCTCCGGCAGCGGGCCGACATAACTGGGGGTGCGCTGGAGCATGGTCACGTCCGCGCCCAGCTCGGCGAGCGCCGGCACCAGCGTCACGGCCGTCGCGCCCGACCCGATCACCACGAACTTCCGGCCGGTGTAGTCGAGGTCGGCGGGCCACTGCTGGGGGTGGATGATCTCGCCGCGGAAATCCGCCTCGCCGGGGAACTCGGGGCGGAACCCCTCGGCGTGCGAGTAGTAGCCGGAGCCGAAGTGCACGCGCCGCGCCCACACGATGCGTTCGCCGTCATCGGTCACGCAGGTGATCCGGTACAGCTGGTGGTCACTGCGCCAGTCCGCGTCGGCGACCCACGAGCGCAGGTGCAGGCGGTCCAGCGCGCCGGCCTCGCGGGCCGTGTCGCGGAGGTACTCCTTGATCTCCGCGCCGCTGCCGAGGGTCGAGGCGTGTGGCCAGGGCCGGAACGGGAACCCGAAGGTCGCCATGTCCGAGTCCGAGCGGATGCCGGGGTAGCGGAACGTGTGCCACGTGCCCCCCAGGTCGTCATGGGCGTCGTGCATCTCCCATCGCCAGTCGGGGAACGCCTCGTGCACGTGGTGGGCCAGGTCGATGCCGGACAGGCCCGCCCCGACGATCAGCAGGTCCAGCGGGTCTCCGGGCGCTGCGCCCGGGCCGTCCGGACGCTCGGTGGAATTGATCATGACCGGTACGGTATCCGCCGACGGCACCGCAGGCTTGCCGGAATGCGCCAATAAGTTGCTCGATCGCGCCAAGTGCCGCAGGGTGGTCCCATGGCGTTCATCCGATCGGCCGGCCTGCGCGGGGTCCGGCAGGTGGTCACCGAACTCGGCGGCGACCCCGACGACCTGGCCCGCCGGTCCGGGCTTCCCGCCGGCGCCCTCGACAGCGACGAGATCCTGGTGGAGGACCTGTCGATCGCCCTCCTGCTGGAGACCGCGGCCGCGGAGCTCCGGTGCCCCGACCTGGGGCTGCGCGTTGCCGGGCACCAGGATCTGGACATGCTCGGCCCGGTCGCCGTGGCCGTGAAGAACGCCCGGACCACCACGCAGGCGCTCGAGATGACCTCCAAGTACCTGTTCTTCCACTCCCGCTCGATCGAGATCACCGTGGTGCCCGATCCGCGCGACGAGGCCGACATCTTGGGGGTGCGGTTCGGCTACCGGGACCCCGGGCAGCTCATCCCGCCGCAGACGGTGGATCTCGTCCTGCTTTTCCTCCACCGCGCCATGCGCAGCGTGCTCGGCGGGGACTACGGCCTGGTGTCGGTCGACCTGCCCAACCCGCTCAACACCGACGCCGCACGGTACGAATCGCTCTTCGGCGCGCCGGTCACGCCGTCGACCGCGGCCGCGGTGCTGCGCGTGCCGGCCGCACTCCTGGGCCGCACCATCTCGGGCGGCGACGAGGCGGTCCAGCAACTCGCGCTGCGGTACCTGGACCAGCACATCCCCGAGGACCGGCGGAGCATGACCGAACGGACGCGCGCGGTCCTGCACCAGTCCCTCGACACCGGCACCTCGTCGCTGCCCCAGGTCGCAAGATTGCTCTCGGTCTCCCCACGCACGCTGCAACGCGGGCTGGCCGGGGAGGGCACGAGTTTCGCGACCCTGCGGGACGAGGTCCGCCGCGACATCGCAGTGCGCCTGCTCACCACGACGGAGATCCCGCTGGCCCAGATCGCCTCGGCGCTGGCCCTCGGCGACGCCACGACGTTCAGCCAGTACGCGAGGCGCTGGTGGGGGATGACCGCACGCGAGTTCAGGCACGGGCACACGACCCCGCCCGGAGTGGGACAATCGCGCACATGAGCGACACCCCCGCGTCCGACCCGTTGGCGATGTTGCGTTCCGGGCGAAGCCTGCCGGACGGCACCTCGATGGACGACCCCATCCGGGAGCAGATCCTCGACGCGGCGTCCGCACAGTTCGAGAGCGTGGGGATCGCCCGGTCCACGATGAACGACATCACCCGGCGGGCCGGGCTGGCGCGGATGACGCTGTACCGGCGCTTCGCCAACAAGCAGGAACTGGTCGAGGCCACGCTGCTGCGCGAAGCCGCCTGGTTCCTCGCCGACCTGCAGCGGGAGATCGACGCCCACGCCACGGTGGAGGACAAGCTCACCGAGGGCTTCGCGTTCACCGTCGAGACGCTCCGCGACCACGACCTGCTCAACCGCCTGCTGGAGACCGAGCCGGAGGCGACCGTCCCGCACTTCACGGTGCAGGGGGCGCCGCTCATCACCGCCGCCGCACACTTCCTGGCCGCCGAGATCTCGCGGACCGTCCCCGACTCCCGCCCCTACGAGGAACTGCTCGTCGGGGCCGAGCTCACGGTCCGCCTCGTCATCTCGTTCGTCCTCACGCCGTCGACCGCCATCGATCTGGACGACCCCGAGGTCTCCCGGGCGTTCGCACGCACCCACCTGGGCCCGCTGCTCGGCGGTGGACTCGCCGAGGGCTGACCCGCACCGCCGCGCAGAGCCCCGCCGCGCGGAGTCTCGCCGCGCAGAGTCTCGCCGCGCAGAGTCTCGCCGCGAGGATCCCCGCCGCGCAGATCTGAACCGAACCTCATGAATGGTTGACGAATCGCCTCTGCGTGTCTAGCGTCAGATACAAATAGATCACGGATGTCACTCTGTCACCGTCGATCTGCAGTCCACGCTCCCGATCCACGAGTCGGGAACCGGAAGGATGAGCCATGACCGCTGTCGCCCCCTCCCCGTCGGCCACCACCGAGGAGTACGAGGACACGCTCCGGCGCCTGTCGCACGCCTCGGTCCACCGCAGCTTCGACGCCTTCAAGGACATCCCGTGGGACGACCCGGACTTCGCGGTGGACCCCACCGACGAGCGCTGGATCCTGCCCGCCGGGATCGACCCGCTCGGCGGCCACCCGTGGTACCTGGGGCTGCCCCGGGAGAAGCAGATCGCGATCGGCCTGTGGCGTCAGGCCAACATCATGAAGGTCGGCCTGCAGTTCGAGAACATCCTCATCCGCGGGATCATGCAGTACGTCTTCAAGAGCCAGAACGGCGCCGCGGAGTTCCGGTACCTCACCCACGAGGCCACCGAGGAATGCCACCACACCCAGATGTTCCAGCAGGGCGTGAACCGCATCGGCGCCGACGTGCCCGGCATGCCGCGGTGGATCCGGCGGCTGTCCCCGATCATCCCGCTCGCCGCGGGCCCGTTCCCGGTGGCGTTCTTCATCGGCGTCCTGGCCGGTGAGGAACCCATCGACCACACCCAGAAGCAGGTCCTGCGCAACTCGGACACCCTGCCGCCGGTCCTGTCCCGGATCATGGAGATCCACGTGGCCGAGGAGGCCCGGCACATCTCGTTCGCGCACACCTACGTGGCCCGCAACGCCCCGCGGATGTCGCGCAACGAGTCGTTCCTCGTGTCGCTGGCCTTCCCCGTGATCATGCGGGTGCTGTGCGACGCGATCCTCAAGCCCACCAAGGAGTTCCGCGAGACGTTCGACATCCCGGACGAGGTCGTCCGCGAGCTGTACTGGGACAGCCCCGAGTCGCAGCGATTCCTGTCGGACCTCTTCGGCGACGTCCGCAAGCTCGCCGAGGACTCGGGCCTGATGAACCCGGCCGCGCGGCGGGTGTGGAAGGCCCTGAAGATCGACGGGCGCCCCTCCCGGTACCGCGGCGAGCCGCCCGTGGCGTTCCGCGACTAGGCCGCCGACATGCCCCACGTCGTCACACAGGCCTGCTGCGCGGACGCCTCATGCGTCCACGCCTGCCCGGTCAACTGCATCCACCCGACCCCCGACGAGCCCGACTTCGCCACCGCCGAGATGCTCTACATCGACCCGGTGTCCTGCGTGGACTGCGGGGCGTGCGTGGGGGCGTGCCCGGTCGGGGCGATCGTCCCGCACACCGCGTTGGCCCCCGAGCAGCAGGACTTCCTCGGGATCAACGAGGCACTGACCGGGGACGACCGGCCGAGCAGGCCCCAGGCCCGCGTCCCCACGATCGTCCGCCTCGGCCCCACCCGGACGACCCTGCGGGTCGCGGTCGTGGGAGCCGGCCCCGCCGCGCTGTACGCAGCCGACGAACTCCTCCGCCAGCCCGGCGTGGAGGTGACGGTGTTCGATCGGCTCCCCGTCCCCCACGGGCTCGCCCGACACGGGGTGGCGCCCGACCACACCAGCACCCGCGCGGTCGCGGACCTGTTCACCGCGATCGAGGAGCAGCCCGGGTTCGGCTACCGGCTCGGCGTGCACGTCGGCGAGGACATCACCGCCGAGGAGGTGGCGGCCCACCACCATGCGGTCGTGTACGCGACCGGGGCCGGGACGGACCGCCCCCTGGACATCCCGGGGGTCGACCTGCCGGGGAGCACGTCGGCCACGCGGGTCGTCGGGTGGTACAACGACCATCCCGACCACGCCGACGCCGACGTCCCGCTGGATCACGAGCGGGCGGTGATCGTCGGCAACGGCAACGTGGCACTGGACGTCGCCCGGATCCTGGCCACCGACCCGGAGCGCCTCGCGGGCACCTCCATCGCCCGCCATGCCCTCAAGGCGCTGCGCGGCAGCCGGGTCCGCGAGGTCGTGGTTCTCGGCCGTCGCGGCCCCGAGCACGCGGCGTTCACCCTGCCCGAGCTGGTCGGACTCGACGCACGGGAGGACATCGACCTGCGCGTCGACGCCCCCGACGGCATCGACCCGGACGCCGCGACCACCAGACAGGGCCGCCTGAAGCTGGAACTCCTTGCCCGGATCGCCGACCGGCCGAGCCGCGGGACCGCGGAGACGACCCCTCGTCGCCGGATCATCCTGCGTTTCGCGACCGCGCCCGTGGAGGTCGTGGGCACCGCGCGGACCGAGGGCCTGCGGGTCGTGCGCACGGAACCGGTCACCGACCCCGACGGCCGGGTGCGCGCCGTGCCCCGCCCGGGCTCCGAGGAGACCCTCGCGGCGGGCCTGGTCCTGGGCTCGGTGGGCTACCGCGGCGTGGCGGTGCCCGGGGTGCCGTTCGACCCCGCGTCCGCGACCATCCCCAGCCGCGAGGGCCGCGTCCTCGACGCCGCCGACGGCCGCGAGGTTCCCGGGCTCTACGTGGTCGGGTGGATCAAGCGGGGTCCGCGCGGGTTCATCGGCTCCAACAAGACGTGTGCGCGCGAGACGGTCAACTCTCTGCTCGCCGACGCGAACGAGGGTCGCCTACCCACTCCGGGCCCGGCCGCGCGGTTCGAGGAGTTGCTCCGGAGCCGCCGTCCGGTCCCGGCGACCGTCTAGCCGTACCGAACCGTCCAGCTGTACCGAACCGTCCAGCTGTACCGAACCGCCTGGGTGTACCGACCCGCTCAGGCGGCCTGATCGGACGCGACCTGATCCGCGATGACCCTCGCGAGCCGCGCCAGCGGGGAGGCACCGTCGACGTCGGCTTCGTACAGAGCGGCGTACCCCGCGTCGCGATAGGTCAGCAGGGTGTCGGTGACGTCGTCGAGCTGACGGAGCAGATGGGGCGACCACAGTCCGGGATGCTCCACGACGTGCAGACGCAGGGCGACCCGGGTGCGGGAGTCGGGGAGGTTCTCGATCAGCTCGTCGTAGACCTGGACGGGCGTCAGGTCCGAGTCCCTCACGGCGCCGCGGATCAGGTTCGACGGTTGCATGCCGCTCAGCGGATCGCCCGGCACGGACACCCAGTGGGTGCGCTCGGGGATCGGTCCGCGGCGCGGTCCCGCCACGCCCTGCCCGCCCGGATCGGACGTGCCGACGAGCCAGCGGTCGCGCGGCCGGAACGGGTCGGCGATCAACCCCACGGCGGCGACCCGGTCGAGATCCTCCGGGTGGGCGTCCATCCAGTCGTGGATCACCCGGGTGCCGCAGCACGCCCCGATGAGCACGAGGTCGTCGGACGGGTGGAGATGGACGAGGCGGTTGAGGTCGGCCACCCCGGCCGCGGACGCCGATTCCCAGGTGTGCGACCGCCGGAGCCGACCCGACCCGGGCGCCGGCCACTGCACCCGAACGGCCTCCCGGGCGCCTGTCCATTCAACGAGGTCGTCGACGAACCGTCCGAGAATGGCCGAGGGCTGGCGGTACCCGCCGTCGCTGTCCGCGATGAGTAGTCGCACGTGGTGGCCTCCCGCCCGTCTCACGACCCGGCCGTAAGATTGATGTGACAACCTCATTGTCGTACGAACGGCTGACAAACAGCACCCACGGAAGATAAATGTTTCGTATCAATACGCGCGTACTGCTGGGGGCGGCGCGTCAGGTGCCGCAGTAGGTGACGTGTGGCGCGGCCTCGGGAGGGGCGGGACGTTCATAGCGCTCGTAACCGGCGCGCCGGGTGTAGGGGTCGGTGACGACGACGAGGAGTTCGGACAGCGGCCCCAGGTCCCCTGCCGTGGCCGCGTCGAGGGCCTCCTCGACGAGATGGTTGCGCGGGATGTAGATCGGGTTGACCCGGTCCATCGATCCCCGGTCGGGTCGACGGGCCCGCCATGTCGCCACCCAGCCCTCCGCGAGCGACCCGACCAGCTCGCGCACCGGCTCGTCGTCCCCGTCCGCGGCCGCCCCGAGCGCGCGGAAGAAGCCGGTGTAGTCGGCCCGCGTCGCGCTGAGCAGCCGGGACAGCTCGTCGATGAGGTCGGTCGCCTCGGTGTCCCCGACCTCGTCCGGCAGGCCGATCTTGGCGCGCATCCCGGCCGTCCACGCCCGCTGGTAGTGCTCCGGGAACGTACCCAGCATCTCGGTGAGGAGTCGGACCGCCTCGTCCTGGTCGGGGTCGACCAGCGGGACGAGGGTCTCGGCGAACCGGGCGAGGTTCCACTGCAGTACGGGCGGCTGGTTGGCGTAGGCGTAGCGGCCGCCGGTGTCGATGGAACTGAAGACCGTGGCCGGGTCGAACTCGTCCATGAAGGCGCACGGCCCGTAGTCGATGGTCTCGCCCGAGATGGTGGTGTTGTCCGTGTTCATGACGCCGTGGATGAACCCCAGGAGCATCCAGCGGGCCACGAGCTCGGCCTGGTCGCGGAGCACGGAGGCGAACAGCTCCAGGTACGGGTTCTCCGCGTCGGCGGCGTGCGGGTGATGCCGGGCGATGGCGTGGTCGGCCAGCCGACGCAGCAGCTCGTCGTCGTCGACCGATCGCGCGAACTGGAACGTCCCCACCCTCAGGTGGCTCGCGGCGACGCGGGCCAGCACCGCGCCCGGCAGCGGCGACTCGCGGTACACGGTGTTCCCGGTGGCCACCACGGCGAGCGAGCGGGTGGTGGGGACGCCGAGCGCGTGCATCGCCTCGCTGATGACGTACTCGCGGAGCATGGGGCCGACCGCGGCCAGTCCGTCGCCACCGCGGGCGAACGGGGTGCGCCCCGAACCCTTGAGGTGCAGGTCACGGCCATCGGGCAGCTCCCCCATCAGCAGGGCCCGCCCGTCGCCGAGCCGGGGCGAGTAGCCGCCGAACTGGTGGCCGGCATAGGCCTGGGCGACCGGCGTGGCCCCGTCCGGCACGTGAGTGCCCGTCAGCACCCGCACGCCCTCCTCGCCACGCAGGTAGTCGGCGTCCAGGCCGAGCTCGTCGACCAGCGCGTCGTTGAGCACGAGCAGCCGCGGCCCGGTCGCCTCCGCGGCCTTCCACGGCACGCCCAGTTCCGGGAACTCGCTCGCGTACCGGGTTCCGAGAGTGAGGGGGCGTGCGGTGTCCGTGGTCATGGACCCGACGATACGGACGAGCCGCCGGGCGGGTCGGCGCGTGGACCGGCCTCACCGGGTCCGTCCCGGTCCACTCCCGCACCATCGCGTTCGGCGATCCTCTCCAGGAGCCACGAGGCGAGCGTCGCCGTGACCACGCCCAGCAGGGCGATCCCGCCGAACATGAGCCCCACCGCGATCGTGCGTCCCACCGGGGTCACCGGCGAGTAGTCGCCGTACCCCACGGACGTCACCGTCACGGTCGCCCACCACAGGGACTCACCCCATGTCTGGATCGACGCCCCCGATGCCCCACGTTCCGCGTTCAACACCGCGAGCGAGGACACCACCAGGAGCACCGCCGTCCACCCCGCGGCGTAGGTGATCGCCTGCCCGCGCACCACCGTGCCCGCCGACCGCCTCATCCCCCCGAGCAGGGTCACCAGCCGGAGCAGTCGCAGCGGTCGCAGGACCGGCAGAGCGATGACCGCGAGGTCGTACCAGTGCCTGAGCAACCACGGTCCGCGACGCTCCGCCAACGCCAACCTGACCACGAAGTCCACGGCGAACAGAACCCAGGTCCCCGCCATCACGATCCGGGTGACCACTGCCACCGCACCCACGGGTTGTCCGACCACCATCACCGCGTAGGCGACCAGGAAGGCCAGAGCGGCGCCGATCAGGGGCCACTCCGCCAGCTCCTTCCACCGTGTCTCCGTCACCCGTCGATGATCCCCCCGGGCGCGGCGCGGTGGCCTAGGACACGCATGGTGGCCTCAGAAGTACCGCGACCCGCAGTCAGAAGTACTGCGACCCGCCGTCGATGCTGATGTGCTCGGCGGTGATGAACGTCGACTCGTCGGAGGCCAGGAACGCGACGACGTTCGAGATCTCCTCCGGCTCCGCCCACGTCTGCTCGAGGAACGTCGTGCCCATGAGGTTGAGCGGGGGGTTCGACTCGCCGACCGCCTCCAACGTGCTCACCATGTCTCCACCGCCCATCGGGGTGGCCACGCCGCCGGGGTGGATGCTGTTGACCCGGACCTTCTTCGGGCCGAGTTCCGCCGCGAACGCCCGGGTCATCCCGACCAGCGCGTGCTTGGACGTCGTGTAGTGGATCATGAACGGCTGGATCTTCTTGCCCGCGTACGAACTGGTGAGGATGATCGAGCCGCCTCCGGCGTCGATCACGTGGTGGGCCGTCGCCATGACCGTGTTCCACACGCCGGTGACGTTGGTGTCGATGGTCGCTGCGAAATCTTCTGGGCTGATGGCGTCCCAGACCTGCGGGGTGCAGATGCCGGCGTTGGCCACCACCACGTCGAGACGCCCGAGTTCCGCCACCGCGTCGTCGACGATCTTCTTCATCCCCTCGAGGTCGCGGACATCGCCGACCGACAGGAGCGCGCGACGCCCCTGGGCCTCGACCAACCGGCGGGTCTCGTCCAGGTCCTCCGGGGTGGCCGGGTTGTAGGGGACCGGCCCCGGCAGTGGTCCCGCGAGGTCGAGTCCGATGATGTCGGCGCCCTCGGCGGCCAGGCGGACGGCGTGCGTCCTGCCCTGCCCGCGCGCGACCCCTGTGATGAACGCGACCTTGCCCTCGAGTCGTCCCGCCATGTCTCGTCCCGCCATGTCGAACTCCGTCCTCGCTGCAGTCTGCGGCTCACCATAGGGTCGACTGTCCCGAGAAGTGGGCGGATCGGGGACTATTCGCGCGCCCGGCGGATAGGTTCGGAAGGACACCGTAAGTCGCACTTCCGGAACCGAGGTCGCCCAATGTCCGCAAACGCTGTGGGATTCGCCCTTCTCATCCTCGGACTGGCGTTGTTGATCGGGAAGATCATCCGCGTCAAGGTCGGGATCGTGCAGTCCCTGTTCCTCCCCAGCTCCATCGTCGGTGGTGCACTGCTCCTCCTGCTCGGGCCGGAGGTCCTGGGCAGGTTCACCGGACCGTGGGGCGAGAACGGGCTCTTCACCGAACCGATGGTGGAGGTGTGGTCCTCCCTCCCGGGCCTGCTCATCAGCGTCATCTTCGCCACGATGTTCCTCGGCCAGGACCTGCCGCGCCCCTCCCGGGCCGTCAAGCTCGTCGGTCCGCAGCTCTCCCTCGGCGTGGCCCTGGGCTCCGGGCAGTACGTCGTCGGACTGTTGCTGGCCGCCCTGATCCTCGTGCCCCTGCTCGGCGCCTCACCCATGACGGGCGCCCTCATCGAGATCGGCTTCGAGGGCGGTCACGGAACCGCGGCCGGCATGCGGGGCGTGTTCGAGGAACTCGGGTTCACGGTGGGGGCCGACCTCGCCGTCGGCATGGCCACGGTGGGCATCGTCGGTGGCATCGTGCTCGGCATCGCCCTGATCAACTGGGGCGCCCGCACCGGCAGGACCGAGCTCATCAGCGGCAGCGCCAAGATGTCCATCAGCGAGCAGAAGGGCCTGTTCCGCGAGGACGAGTACTACTCGGCGGGCAAGATGACCTCCCGCCCGTCGTCGGTGGAGCCGCTGTCCCTCCACGTCGCGCTGGTGACCCTGGCGATCCTCATCGGGCTGGGGATCCTGGAGGGGCTGCGATGGATCGAGCAGGCCACCTACGCGTCGGTCATGCTCGACGAGAACACCCCGCTGGAGATCTTCGCCTACGTACCGCTGTTCCCCATCGCCCTGCTCGGCGGCGTCATCGTCCAGGTGGTCGCGACCAAGGCCGGGGTGGCCCACGTCATCGACCCGCAGATCATGCTGCGGATCCAGGGCTGGGCGCTCGACTTCCTCATCGTCGCGGCGATCGGCACCCTGTCCCTGCAGGCGATCGGCGAGAACATCGGCGCCTTCACGATCCTCGCCGTGGCCGGCATCCTGTTCAACGTCGGCATCTTCCTCTGGCTGGCACCGCGGATCATCGGCCGCTACTGGTTCGAGCGCGGCATCGGAGACTTCGGCCAGTCGATGGGCGTCACCGCCACCGGCCTCATCCTCATGCGCATCGTCGACCCCGATGCCCAGAGCCCCGCGTTCGAGGCGTTCGGCTACAAGCAACTCGTCTTCGAACCGTTCTTCGGCGGCGGGCTCGTCACCGCGATGGCCGTGCCGATCATCTTCCTCACCGGTGTCTGGCCGCTGTTCATCACCATGCTCGTCGTCTTCCTCGTCGCCGTCCTGTCCGGACTGCTCTACTTCCGTCCCAGGGAGATGAAGGAGCGGGCCGAGTGGAAGAAGGCCGGGAAACCGGAGGACAAATCCGACACCGCCACCGCGAGCTGACACAGCGGTCGATCGCTGGCTCGCGCTTCCGGGCCCGGCTGCTGCCCGGTAACCCCGCCCGGGAACGCCGCGAACGCCGTATCCCTCACGCCCGGCAGCGCCTAGGATAAGAGAAATCCGATCCGGGAGGTGCGCCGTGGTCACGAAGAAGCGCTGGAACGACCTGACCGACACGCAGAAGACGGTCCTGCTCACCCTCATCTCGGTGCAGGTGTCACTCGCTGCGACCGCGTGGGCGGACCTCGCCTCCCGGCCCGCGGCGAAGGTGCGGGGCTCCAAGGGCAAATGGGCCGCGATCATCGCGATCAACTTCATCGGGCCGATCCTCTACTTCACCCGCGGGCGGCGGTAGTGACCACCCGGTCACGGGCGGGCCTGGCCACCGGTGTCCTCCTCGTCGTCGTCCTCACCCTCGGCGCGTGCGCGGCCGGACCCAACGTCGACGTCGCCCCCACCGGCGCCGGGTTCCTCCTCGGCCTGTGGCACGGGATCATCCTCCCCGTCACCTTCGTCATCTCCCTCTTCACCGACACCGTGACGATCTACGATGTGAACAACAACGGCAACTGGTATGACTTCGGCTTCGTCGTGGGACTGGCCCTGTTCTCCGGCCCGGCCCTCGCCGGCGGCCGGGGGCGGCGGGGATGACGCGCGTCCTGGTGACCGGCGGCGTCCGATCCGGCAAGTCCCGGCACGCGGTGCGACTGCTCGGCGACACCGACACGGTGACGTTCGTCGCGCCGGGTCGCCCCGCAGACGAGCTCGACGACCCCGACTGGGCAGCACGCGTCGACCACCATCGGGCACACCGGCCCGCGGGGTGGCGCACCCTGGAATCCCCCGACGTGGCCTCCGCGCTGCGTCACGCCCCCGGCCCGGTCCTCATCGACTGCCTGGGCACCTGGCTCACCGCCACCGTCGACGACCTGGGCCTGTGGGACGCCCCCGCCGACGAGGCGCGCGCCGCCGTCGACGAACGGACCGACGCCCTCTGCGCCGCCCTCACCGCCCGCGACGACGTGGTGCTGGTGACCAACGAGGTCGGATCCGGGGTCGTGCCCCCGTACCGCTCGGGCGGCGTGTTCCGGGACCTGCTGGGCGCGCTCAACCAGTCCGTCGCCGAGTGCTGCGACGAGGTGCACCTGGTCGTGTGCGGGCGGGTCCTCACGCTGTGACCGGGCACGTGACGACCGGCCTGAGCGCCTTCCCGCTCACACCTCTGAGCGACGACCGGGTCGACGAGAGCGCCTATGCGGCGATCATCGAGCGACTGGTACGCGCGGGCGTCGACTCGATCGGTGCGCTCGGTTCCACCGGTTCGTATGCCTACCTCGACCGCGAGGAGCGGCGCCGGGTCGCCGAGGCGACCGTCCGACACGCGGCGGGGGTTCCGGTGATCGTCGGGATCAGTGCCCTGCGGACCTCCCACGCGCAGGCCCTCGCCCACGACGCGCAGGCGGCCGGCGCCTCGGCGGTGATGCTCGCGCCCATGAGCTACCAGCCGCTCACCGACGACGACGTGATGGGCCTGTACACGGACGTCGCCGGTGAACTCTCCGTGCCACTGGTGGTCTACGACAACCCCGGCACCACCCGTTTCGGATTCACGCCCGAGCTCTACCTGCGACTGGCCGAACTCCCGCAGGTGGCCTCGATCAAGATCCCGCCGCCGCCGGCGGAGCCCACAGCGGCGCGTGAGCACCTCGCCCGACTGCGCTCCGCGGTGCCCGAGCGTGTGGGCCTGGGGGTCTCCGGCGACCCCTCGGCCGCGGCGGCACTGCTCGCGGGCTGCGACAGCTGGTACTCGGTGCTGGCCGGCACCGTCCCGGGCCCGGCCCTGGCGATCGCGCGGGCGGCGCTGTTCGGTCGGGCCGAGGAGGCGCTGGCCGAGTCCGCCGGGCTGGCGCCGCTGTGGGAACTCTTCTCCGCGCACGGCAGCCTGCGGGTGGTCGCGGCCGTCGCCGAGATCCTCGGGCTGGCCGCGGAGAACTGTCTGCCCCGGCCCGTGCTCGGGCTCACCGGTGCCGACCGAACGTCCGTAGAGACGGTGGTCACAGCCCTTTCGCTGGGGAAATAACCGCACACTCATGCCGACGGCTCCATACTTGGACCATCCGCCCCCACCCCGGCCC
>NZ_JABFAN010000122.1:0-715 GCF_017168155.1 Dietzia sp. KRD202
GGATCGAGCAGGACGGAGAGGAGCGATGGCGATGAACGACGAAGTCGATCCCGGCACCCGGGACGATGACGCCTCGCTCCGCGCGCATGACGTGGACGGCCACGACGAGGACCGTGTCGACGAGGACCGGGTCGAGGTGGATCGCGACGACGAGCTCCTCGACGCGCTCGGACGCGGCGACCGTCCCGAGGGGGATGAGCCTCTCGTCGCGCTGCTCGCCGACTGGCGCGCCGAGGTGGACTCGGCCGGACTGCCGGACCTGCCCAGCGACGAGCAGATCGAGGTGGCCCTCGCCCCGAACGTCTCCCGACTGTGGCCGCGCCGCGGGTGGGTGCATTCGGGCGAGCACCACCACGGCCAGCGTCCGGCCCTGTGGCAGGCGGTGACCGGCGCCGCCGCAGTGGCGGCCGTGATCGTCGGCGGTCTGTCCGTGGCCGCGCACAGCGCGATGCCGGGCGACCCGCTCTGGGGGGTGTCCAAGACGATGTTCTCCGACCGTGCCGGGAACGTCGAGCTCGTGAGCGATCTCAGCGAGGACCTCGCCGCCGCGGACCTCGCCGCCCGAGAGGGGGACCGGAACGAGGCCGAGCGGCTGCTCGATGAGGTGAGCGCGCGGCTCGACGAGGTCTCCGACGCCTCCGAACGAGTCGAGCTCATGAAGCGTCGGGACGCCATCAAGCGCGATCTCAGTCGGGTCACCCCGAGCGTCGTCCCG
>NZ_JABFAN010000123.1:0-398 GCF_017168155.1 Dietzia sp. KRD202
GCGCTATGGTTAGCTCATCGCGGGTAACCTCGGCCGCCTGACACTGCAACACCTCTGATTCATCGATCAGCGTGCACACCCAATACGCCTGACGACCTTCGCTGCAGGCCAGCCGGATACGCTCAACCACTTCAGGGCGGCGTTCGTCGGGCACCACCACGGTTTTCACCGGCGTACGGCCGGGGGGCAGCTCGTCGATCACCGACACATCCAGATCCGCGTAGGCGCTCATGGCCAAAGTGCGCGGAATCGGCGTAGCGGTCATGATCAACTGGTGCGGAGTTAGCCCGCCCGCCTCACCTTTCTCGCGCAGCGCCAGGCGCTGATGCACGCCAAAGCGGTGCTGCTCGTCAATAATCGCCAGTCCTAAACACTGAAAATGCACGTCGTCCTGAAAC
>NZ_JABFAN010000124.1:0-396 GCF_017168155.1 Dietzia sp. KRD202
CGGCACCGAGGACCAGACCACCAAGCTGACCGCCGCCACCGCGCTGTTCGGTGACCCGGGCACCGTGATGGGCGACGCCCTGTTCGCCATGGACCCCGCCTCCGCTGCGGCATCGTCCGGGATGGACAAGGCGGCCGGGTCGGCCGCGAAGCTGGGCAAGACGATCCGGGGCAACACCGCCACCCGCATCGAGGTGCTGAAGCGGCGCTTCACCGACACGTTCGGCCGGGTCGTCAACGCGGTCGTCATGCCGGGCATCAACGGCCTGATCGACGGCGTCGGCTGGGCGGGCGACGCCCTGGAGACGACCGGCCAGTGGATCAACAAGTGGGGCGCCTGGCTGCTGCCGGTGATCGTCCTGGTCGGCGGCCTGACCATCGCCCTGAACGCTCAGGC
>NZ_JABFAN010000125.1:0-387 GCF_017168155.1 Dietzia sp. KRD202
GCCGTGTCCGGCGGTCTGCACGGCGTGGGCATCTCGGTGGTCAACGCCCTGTCCCGGCGTGTGGACACCGAGGTCCGCCGGCAGGGCTACGTCTGGCGGATGAGCTTCGCGAACGGCGGCCACCCCCAGGGTGAGCTCGAACGCGGCGAGCAGACGGACGAGACCGGGACCACCCAGGTCTTCTACCCGGACCCCGAGATCTTCGAGACCGTGGATTTCGATTTCGAGACCCTGCGGGCGCGGTTCCAGCAGATGGCGTTCCTCAACAAGGGTCTGCGGATCACGCTCACGGACGAGCGCGTCATGGACGAGACCGGTGAGGAGATCGCGGGGGAGTCCCCCGTGGACGCCTCCGGTCCGGTCGAGGGACAGGACGGAGGGTCGGTC
>NZ_JABFAN010000126.1:0-474 GCF_017168155.1 Dietzia sp. KRD202
GACCCCAGCCGCACGCCCGGGGCCACAGCCGCACGCCCGGGGCCACAGCCGCACGCCGAGATGGCGTCTCGCATGCCCCGGAGCGGGTGCGAGACGCCACCCCGGGGAGCGGCTGCGGGGCGAGCGCGGGTCAGACCCAGGCCAGCGGGTCCGACCCGAGGCGACGTCGACCGGACGTAGACTCGACCTCCGTGACCAGCACCCGACGACGGCCCGTCCAGCGAGCCGCCGGCCTCGTGACCGCAGCCCTCGTCGCACTGGCACCGCTCGCGGCAGCGGCACCCGTGACAGCCGTGGAGCCGGCCCCCGCCGTTCCGCTGACGGAGCCGCCGCCGGCCGCCGTGCTGCCGTCGACCACGTCGCCGTCGTACTTCGACACCCCGCGCGACATCACCGGGTGCCCGTACCGCACCACACCGCCCGCTCCCGTCGACGAGTCCGAGGTCCCGCTCCCCGGGCAGACGTCCCCGACCC
>NZ_JABFAN010000127.1:0-452 GCF_017168155.1 Dietzia sp. KRD202
TCTCAGATATCGAGGAACCGCACGTCCTTGGCGTTGCGCTGGATGAACGAACGCCGCAACCGCGGACGAGCTGTTCAGCGTCCTGATGGGTGAGGACGTCGAGAGTCACCTGCTTCAGCGTGCGGGAGCCCGGGTCCATCGTCGTGTCCCACAGCTCGCGGAAGTTCATCTCGCCGAGGCCCTTGAACCGCTGGATGTCGTCCGGCTTGGCGTTCGGCTTCTTCTGCTGACGCAGCTCGATCAGGCCGTCCCGCTCCCGGTCGGAGTAGGCGTACTGGGCGTCGTCGCCGCGCTTGTTCCACTTGATCTTGTAGAGCGGGGGTGCGGCCAGGTAGACGTGACCCAGCTCGACCAGCGGCCGCATGAAGCGGAACAGCAGGGTGAGCAGCAGCGTCTGGATGTGCTGGCCGTCCACGTCGGCGTCGGCCATCAGCACCACCTTGTGGTAGCGC
>NZ_JABFAN010000128.1:0-389 GCF_017168155.1 Dietzia sp. KRD202
CGCATCGGCGATCAGACCAACACCCACTTCCTGCAGGCGGTTCTCGACGAGTTTGGTGCCTTCGACACGGTGCTGGACGACGGTGGGCACACTCCGAAGCAGATGATCAGTTCGTTTCAGTATCTGTTCCCCCGGCTCAAGGCCGGTGGTGTGTACGTTGTCGAGGACGTCTGCGCCAACTATTGGACGAGCTACCGTGACCAACCCGAGTCGTTCATCGATTTCACCAGGTGGCTCATGGACGCGATGCACGCGCCCTACATGCGCATGAACTCCGTGTTCCAGATCATGGAGGGGCACCAGAAGCGCCTGCGCCATGTCGAGGTGCCCTATGCAGCAACTATCATCGACAGGATCGAAGTCTTCGACTCGGTGGTGGTGATCCATCG
>NZ_JABFAN010000129.1:0-430 GCF_017168155.1 Dietzia sp. KRD202
CCGTTGAACACGGCAAAGGCCTGGGCCAGCACCTCGGGTAGTGTATTGGCGTCCAACAGCGTGTGGCTGAATCGCGCCACGCCGCTGATCATCTGTTGCTGGCTGGGCAGCTCGTGCAATCGCCCTTGGCCCATGCCCAGCGTATCGCGACGGTTAACGCTTGAAATCACCAGCATGGGGATCGAATCCGCCAGGGCCTGGCCCATGGCGGTGGCCATATTGGTCATCCCCGGCCCGGTGATAATTAGGCACACCCCCGGCTGACCGCTGGCCCGGGCATAGCCGTCGGCCATAAACCCAGCGCCCTGTTCATGGCGTGGGGTTATATGCTGCACATCGCTGCCTTCCAGCCCGCGATAAAGCTCCACCGTGTGCACGCCTGGGATGCCGAACAGGGCCCGCACGCCGTAAGTATCGCGCAGCAGGCGGA
>NZ_JABFAN010000130.1:0-392 GCF_017168155.1 Dietzia sp. KRD202
GTCTACGGCGGCACCGGCCGCTGACGCCGCACCCGCCGCTGCCCCACCCACCAACGACGCCGGCCCCGCACCTTCAGCGTGAAGGTGCGGGGCCGGCGTCGTGCGGGCGGTTCCTCCCGTTCCGTCAGCGAGGACGGAGGGGGTCGGCGGTCACGGGACCTGGACGGTCACGTCGGTCGTGATGCCCGCGTCCCAGGTGACGAGGCCCTTCCAGGTGCCCGAGGTCAGGCCGGACCAGGAGAGGGTCGCCTCGGTGGCCTTGCCCGAGGTCACGGGCACCGGGTTCGGGGAGACCGTGAGGTTGCCCGCGTCCTCGCGCAGCTTGAGCGTCTCGAGGGTGCCGGTGTCCTTGCCGCCGTTGGCCGCGTACAGGTGGCCGACCACGGTGTAGG
>NZ_JABFAN010000014.1:0-72558 GCF_017168155.1 Dietzia sp. KRD202
CCACCAAATGCGACACCACGACCGTCTGCCGCTATCTGTGACCAGACCGGTGCTCGCGTGTATCGCCATGAGCAGATGCCGCCACAGAGCGTCGACAGAACCCCGCCATATAACGGCGAAAGCCACAGGCATACCCACCCTGCGACACAGCGTCAATGCCCAATCCTCGACCGTGTCGTAAGGGTGTACCCCACAGGGGACGTGACTACGCCTCGATGCTGGCGAGCGCAGCTGAAGCCTCTCCGATCCTCACGGGTCTCGCAGCTGGCGTTCCTGGCGAGCCACGCGGCCCTTCGCCGATACCGTTGCGTCGGTTCGGGCTTCCTGGCGGCCGGAGGACACTGTCTGTTGCCCTCTGCCTTCGGCCTATCCGTTCAGCCCCGCCGCTTCGACTCTCGCTCCGGGCTCGACGCGTACAACCACGATTCCGCTTCGCCCGGCCGCACCAGCGCCGGTCCCACGAGGATCACCGCTGCCTGGCGCAGGCCAGCCGCCTCCACCGCTGCCGCGATGTCAGCGAGAGTGCCGCGCAGCTCCACGCGGTGCGAGCGGCTCGCGTTGGCCACCACCGCCACCGGGCAGTCGGCACCGTGCGTGGGCACCAGACGCTCGGCCAGCTCACGGATCCGGGTGATCGCCAGGTGCAGCACCAGCGTGGCGCCGGTGGCGGCGAAGTTCTCCAGTGACTCCGTCGACGGCATCGCCGTCGACCGAGCCTGAACGCGGGTGAGCACCACCGACTGCACCACCTCGGGAACCGTGAGCTCCACCCCCAGCTCGGCGGCGGCCGCCGCATAGGCCGGAACACCAGGAACGACGTCCCACGGCACGCCAGCCGAGTCGAGCCGGCGAGTTTGCTCGGCGAGAGCCGAGTACAGCGACGGGTCACCCGAACACAGCCGAACCACCTCGAGCCCATCGGCGTGAGCGGCGACGATCTCGCCGATGATCCCGTCGAGGTCCAGATGCTGGGTGTCCACCAGCCGGGCCTCGGGTCGGCAGTGGTCGAGCACACCGTCGTCGAGGTACGTCCCCGCGTACAGGCAGACGTCGGCCTCGCGCAGGGACGCAGCCGCGCGCAGCGTCAGCAGATCAGCGGCGCCGGGGCCGGCTCCTACGAAGTGAACGGTCACGAGCTCTCCCCTGTTTCCGAAGTATCAGCCGCAGCGACGAATGGCTTCACGGCCGCCCACTGCACCACCGCACGGGCGGGGGCCCAGCCGGCGAACCGGCCGATCGAGTCCGCGTGCTCGACCTGGATCCTGGTCAGCTCCCCGCCGAACTCGGCGCGGGCGTCGACCACCACGCGCTCGGTCTCCAGAGTCACCGCATGCGCGACCAGCCGTCCGCCGGGACGAAGTGCGTCCCAGCACTGTCTCAGCAGGCCAGGAGCAGTGCCGCCTCCACCGATGAACACCGCGTCCGGCCGCGGCAGACCGTCCAGAGCCTGGGGCGCCCGTCCGTGGACGACCTCCAACGACGGCACCCCCAGCCGCACGGCGTTGCGCGCGACACGCGCCGCCCGCTCGGGATCGGCCTCCACCGCGATCGCCCGACATGACGGGTGGGCGCGCATCCACTCGATGCCCACCGACCCGGCGCCGGCGCCCACGTCCCACAGCAAATCACCGGCCATCGGTGCGAGCCGCGACAGGGCGGAAGCCCGCAGGTCGCGGCGGGTGAGCTGGCCGTCGTTCTCGAAGGCGTCGTCGGGCAGGCCCGGCACCAGTCCGAGCGGTCGGGCGGACGCGTCGGCCACGCACTCAACCGCCAGGACGTGCAGGGCGGGGGCCTCGTGATCGACAGCCCAGTCGCGCGCCGCGCGGGAAAACCGGGCCTCGGCCGGGCCCCCGAGATCGGACAGAACGGTCATCGCGCTCCCCCCGAAGCCGGCGCCAACGAGTACCGCGGCGACCTCTCCCGGCGTGTGCCGGTCGGCCGAGAGCACCAGCACCCGCCGCCCCGGCGCCAGCTCACGGGGCAGCGCGCGGTGGTCGCG
The DNA here is from genome assembly GCF_017168155.1 of Dietzia sp. KRD202. NCBI lineage: Bacteria > Bacillati > Actinomycetota > Actinomycetes > Mycobacteriales > Dietziaceae > Dietzia > Dietzia sp. KRD202. The sequence goes on from NZ_JABFAN010000014.1 coordinate 2,000, forward strand.
CAGCACCGCCACGGACTCGGCCGGCCACCGCATCCTGGCGCGGGCCAGCGCGACCGAGGACACCGCCGGGAGCACCTCCACCGCGTCCGCGCCGAGCAGCTCGATCAGGGTGGTGCCGATCCCGGCGACCAGCGGATCGCCCGAGGCCAGGGCCACGATCGACCGCCCGACCCACCGCTGGAGCAGCTCCGGCAACCCGTCCCGCAGCGGCCGCGGCCACGGCACGCGTTCGGCCGTCACCTCGCCCGGAATCATCGCCAGATGACGCTCGCCGCCGAGCACCACATCGGCGCCCATGATGGCGCGACGGCGGGCCTCGTCGAGCCCCGCCCACCCGTCGCCGCCGATGCCGACGACCACCACCCGTGCATTCATGACGCGGAACCCTACCGCGACACCTGAGGCGCCCCGGGACAGGCCGTTGGGCTAGCCTCGGCACCACACAACCGAACAGACCCCACAGCACGAGGTGCCCCACGACCGCGAGAGCGGGCGGAGGGGAGAATCAGGGAAGCCGGTGAGAATCCGGCACAGGGCCCGCTACGGTAACCCGGCCTCTCAGGCGATCGCGCCCCGCGCGCACATCCGAGATGAGCCGGGAAGTCCGGAGACCGGCCTCGCGCTGACCAGCCTGGCAGACGAGAGCGGGAGCCCCCATGCCACTGCACTACCCCTTCAGCGCTGTCGTCGGTTCCGACGACATGGCGCTGGCCCTGACCCTGACCGCGGTGTCCCCGGCGGTCGGCGGCGTGCTGATCCGCGGCGAGAAGGGCACGGCCAAGTCCACGATGGTCCGCGCCCTCACCGGGATCCTGCCGGAGGTCGAGGTCGTCACCGGCGACCGCTTCTCCTCCGCACCTGACGACCGCGGTTCCGAGACCCCGGACGGGCGTATCCCCCACGACGCGCCCACCGAGCGGCGGCCGGTCCGCCTGGTCGAGCTGCCGATCGGGGTGTCCGAGGACCGCATCACCGGATCACTACACCTGGAGAGTGCGCTCGCCGATGGCGTGACCGTGTTCCAACCGGGCCTACTCGCCCGCGCACACCGCGGACTGCTCTACGTGGACGAGGTCAACCTGCTCCACGACCACGTGGTGGACCTTCTGCTCGACGCCGCCGCGATGGGCCGGGTGACCGTGGAGCGCGACGGCATCTCCGTCGAGCACGCCGCGCGCTTCGTACTGATCGGCACCATGAACCCCGAAGAGGGTGAGCTCCGGCCCCAGCTGCTGGACCGCTTCGGCCTCACCGTGGAGGTGGCCGCGCCCCGGGACCCGGAACTGCGCGCCGAGGTGGTGCGCCGCCGGATCGCGTTCGAGGCCGACCCGGCGGGATTCGTCGCCGCCCACGCCGCCGACGAGGCCGCAGTGCGCGAGCGGATCGCCGCCGCGCGGCGGGTACTCGACCGGGTGAGACTGACCCCCTGGGCGCTGTCCACCATCGCCCGGGTGTGTGCAGGCTTCGACGTGGACGGCATGCGCGCCGACATCGTCACCGCCCGCACCGCCGCCGCCCACGCCGCATGGCAGGGCCGGACCCGGATCACCCGCGAGGACATCCGCGTCGCCGCGCGCATGGCGCTGCCCCACCGCCGCCGTCGGGCCCCGTTCGATGCGCCGGGCCTCGACGAGGACCTGTTGGAACGGCTGCTGGGCGACGACGACGAGCCCGATCCCGACCCTCGAGACGAGACCGCGCCGGCCGACGACGCCGAACAGTCGGAGTCCGCAGACGAGTCCGCGTCGGCAGACGCCCCGGACGCCGAGTCGGCCCCGGCGCGGGCCTCGGCCGAGGACGCCGGGCACGAGCACCCGTCCGGCCAGGCCGAGCAGACCGAGGACAGCCCCGACGCTGCCGACGCCTCCGGCACCGAGGGCTCCGGCCAGGTGGAAGGCCGATCGGACGACGATGCCGACGGCCAGGCCGGCGATCAGGCCGGCGACGACACCCCGGGCGACGCTCCCGGGCCCACCCCGCCCGAGCCAGGCACGGTCACCGCGGCCGCGGCGCCGTACCGCACCCGCCTGCTCGCCGTCGCCGGTACCGGCCAGGGCGCGGCCGGCCGCCGGTCGAGGGCCATCACCAGCACTGGCCGCCGCATCGGCGCAGGCGCGTTCACCGGGGCCGACCTGCACCTGCCCGCCACGATCCGCTCCGCCGCGCCGCAGCAGTCCGCCCGGGGTCGCGAGGCCGGCCGCAACGGCGGTCGACTCCGGCTGGCCGCCGAGGACCTGCGCTCGGCGGTGCGCGAGGGCCGCGAGTCCAACCTCGTGCTGTTCTGCGTGGACGCCTCCGGCTCCATGGCCGCCCGCACCCGGATGGAGCAGGTCAAGACCGCGATCCTCTCCCTACTGCTGGACGCCTACCGCCGCCGCGACAAGGTGGGACTGGTGACCTTCCGCGGGTCCGCGGCCCACGTGACCCTGCCGCCCACCTCGTCGGTCGACATCGCGGCCACCCGCCTCGCGGAACTCCCGGCGGGCGGCCGGACCCCACTGGCCGAGGGACTGCTCACCGCCGCCGAGGTCCTGCGCATTGAAGGCGTCCGCGATCCGCGGCGGCGGGCCCTCCTCGTCGTCGTCACCGACGGCCGCGCCACCCACGGCCCGGACGCCCTCGCCAGGTCCCGCACCGCGGCGACCGGGCTGGCCTCCCTCGGCGTGGCCTCGGTGGTGGTGGACTGCGAGACCGGCCGCTTCCGGATGGGCCTGGCCTCCGAGCTCGCCGGGCACCTGGGCGCTGAGCACGTGCCACTGGGCGAGGTCACCGCCGAGGGACTCGCCGACACGGTCGACGTTCACACAGCCCGCGCCCGCACCGCGCGCCCCCGGGGCGTCGACCCCCGGAACGAGGTGGCCTGATGCCCAAGGGACAGCCGGAGATCGTGCCCGACGACGGGCTCAGCACCCGGCAACGCCGCAACCGTCCGCTGGTCATGGTCCACACCGGGCCCGGCAAGGGGAAGTCCACCGCCGCGTTCGGTCTGGCCATGCGCGCGTGGAACCAGGGCTGGGACATCGGGGTGTTCCAGTTCGTCAAGTCCGCCAAGTGGCGCATCGGCGAGCAGACCGTCATGGAACGCCTCGCCCGCCTGCACGCCGAGACCGGCGAGGGCGGGCCCGTCGAGTGGCACAAGATGGGCTCGGGGTGGTCGTGGTCGCGCAAGGACGGCACCGAGGACGACCACGCCGCCGACGCCGCCGAAGGATGGGCCGAGATCAAACGCCGCCTGGCCGACGAGCGGCACGACCTCTACCTGCTCGACGAGTTCACCTATCCCATGAAATGGGGCTGGGTGGACGTCGACGACGTGGTCGCCACCCTCGCCAGCCGCCCCGGCCGGCAGCACGTGGTGATCACCGGCCGCGACGCCGACCCCCGACTGCTCGAGGTCGCCGACCTGGTCACCGAGATGACCAAGGTCAAACACCCGATGGACGCCGGGCAGAAGGGTCAGCGGGGCATCGAATGGTGACCGCGCTGCCGCGGATCGTCGTGGCCGCGCCGGCGTCGGGGCACGGCAAGACCACCGTCGCGACCGGCCTCATGGCCGCGCTGCGCCGCACCGGGCTGGAGGTCTCGGGGCACAAGGTGGGCCCCGACTACATCGACCCCGGGTACCACGCTCTGGCCACCGGGCGGCCGGGCCGCAACCTCGACCCGCACCTGGTGGGCGAGAAGCGGATCGTGCCGCTGCTGCTGCACGGCGCCGGCGCGGGCGGGGCCGGGATCGGCGCGGGGCGCCCCGCCGACGTCGCGGTGATCGAGGGCGTGATGGGCCTGTACGACGGCCACATCGGCGGCGACGGGTTCGCCTCCACAGCCCACGTCGCCGCGCTCACCGGGGCCCCCGTCGTGCTGGTCGTCGACATCTCCCACGCCTCGCGCAGCATCGCCGCGGTGGTGCTGGGGATGGCCTCCTACGACCCAGCCGTGCACATCGCCGGGGTGGTGCTCAACAAGGCGGGTTCCGTCCGCCACTCCGACGAGGTCCGCCGCGCGCTGGCGCCCCTCGGCATCCCGGTGCTGGGTGTCCTCCAGCGCGACGACGACGTCACCGCCCCCTCCCGCCATCTCGGCCTGGTCCCCGCCGCCGAACGCCCGGAGGCCGCGCGCTCGCTCGACCACCTGGCCGGGAAGGTGGCCGCGTCGATCGACCTGGAGGCCGTCATGCGGATCGCGCGTGAGGCGCCGCCGCTGGCGGGCGAGGCGTGGTCGGCGCGCGTGGCGCTGGGTAGTGACCGCGCCCACGAGGTCGACGACGACGAGGTCCGCCCCCTCATCGCCGTGGCCGGTGGCCGGGCCTTCACCTTCCGCTACGCCGAGACGGTCGAGTTGCTCGAGGCGACCGGCTGCTCGGTCGTGCCGTTCGACCCGCTGGCCGACGAGGCCCTGCCCGACACCGCCGCGGGGATCTACCTCGGGGGCGGGTTCCCCGAGGTCCACGCCGCGGACCTCGCCGCAAACGAGCCGATGCTGCGGGCACTGCGCGCGGCGACGGCCGCCGGGACGCCGACCGTCGCCGAGTGCGCGGGCCTGCTCTACCTCTGTCGCACCCTCGACGGTGTCCCCATGGTCGGTGCTGTTGACGCCGACGCGGCCATGGCCCCGCGGCTCACGCTGGCCTACCGCCGGTCGACCGCGGTCGCCGACAGCGTCCTGGCGACCGCCGGCACCGAGGTCACCGGCCACGAGTTCCACCGCACGGCCGTGAACCCGCCCGCCGGCGCGGCGGGCTCTTACGCGGATGTGCCCAGCACGAGCGGACCGGGAGCGGCTCCCGCCTGGACCAGCAGCGCCGGACCGGAGGGCTTCGTCAGCGGGTCGGTCCACGCCTCCTACCTGCACACGCACTGGGCCGGGCATCCGGCGATGGCGGCCCGGTTCGCGGCGCACGCGCGGCGCTTCGCCCGGTTAGCGGACCGCGGAATGGGCACGGCCGCCGAGTTGGTCTGACTCCGCGACGACGAGCGCGCTGTCCGACGACACCAGCCGCTCAGACCGCGCTCACCGATACAAATCCCGTCTGTGCTCGACCCGGAGAACGAGGACCTCTCTGGCGTCGTCGTCGATCCGATACAGGATGCGGTAGGTCCCGCGACGAGCGAAGTACACGCCGGTCAGCTCCCTGCGCAGTTCGTTTCCCGCTCGCCGTGGGTTCGCGATCAGTGGCCCGGTGAGGAATTCGACCACCGCCGCGGCGATGTTCTCCGGAAGGCCCCGCTGGATCGCCCGAGCCGCGGGTGGGGCGACGACGAGCTCGTAGCCCTCCACCGCGCGGCCTACGGGCGGAGGGCCCGGACGGCATCGACGCCGCGCACGACCTCTCCGTGCGTCCTCGCCGCATCGGCCTCCCGGATATCCGCCAACGCTGACGGGTCGGAGAGGACATCGAGGGTCTCCTCGAGAGCGGCGAGATCGTCCGGGCTCATGACCACGGCCACCGGACGTCCGTTCTTGGTCACCGTGACGCGCTCGTGGTGCTTGGAGACACGGTCGACCACGTCGCTGAAGTTGGCCCGGACATCACGGAGCGGCTCGGTAGACATGTACACAATTGTGCCGCGCTTCGCGCGTGGGCGACATCTTCAATCCAGGCTGCTGGCCCACTCCGCGGCGGCTGCGGCACTGTCCACCACGGGCACGCCCGGCGCGGACCCGGGCCGCCGCACCACCACGACCGGTACGCCGAGCTCGTCGGCCACGGCCATCTTCGACCACGTGTGACCGCCGCCCGAGTCCTTGGTGACCAGCACGTCCACACCGTGATCGGCGAAGAGCTCGCGCTCACCCTCCACCGAGTAGGGGCCGCGGTTCAGCAGCAGCCGCCACCGCGCGGGCAGCTCCACCTCCGGCGGGTCCACCACCCTGACCAGCGCGTGGTGCCCGGCCAGCGGGCCGACGAACCTGTCCAGTGACTGCCGGCCGATCGTGAGGAACGGCCGCCGGCCAAGGCGGGACGCGGTGGCGGCGGCCTCGCCGTGGTCGTCCACCCAGTGCCAGCCGTCCGCACCGGGGGCGGCGGCCCAGCCCGGCCGCTCGAGGCGGAGCAGCGGGACCTCCGCGGCGGCGCAGGCTGCCGCGGCATTGGCCGAGATGCCGGCGGCGAAGGGGTGGGTGGCGTCCACGACCGCGGCCACGCCGGCCTCCGTGAGGTGCCGCCGGAGCCCGTCGATGCCGCCGAACCCGCCGACGCGCACCTCCCCCACCGGCAACCGCGGCCGCGCGACCCGGCCCGCCAGAGACGAGGAGAACCGCAGGCCGCCCTCCTGCAGCAGGACGGCGAGGTCGCGGGCCTCGGCGGTGCCGCCGAGGATCAGCACGCTCATCGGTCCGCCCCCGGCGGCAGCAGCGGCAGTTCCGGAGCACCCGAGCGGGCCAGCTCGAGCAGCGCATCCAGGTCGAGGTGCTCCTCGGCGAGATCGGCGAGCAGGTCGAGCCGCGCCTCGCGGGCCCGCGCGAAACTCACCCCGGAGGCCGGACGCACACGACCCGCGCCGCCGGAACCGCCGACGACCTCGGCCAGCAGCGCCGACCGGAAGCCGTCCGACTCGAGGGTTCCGTGCCACATGGTGCCGAACACGCGGCCCCGCCGGGCTCCGCCGGGGAACTCCTCGTCGTCGTCGACCCGCTCGCCCCCGCCGCCGACGCTCACCCTGCCGTGGTGGATCTCATACCCGCCCACGTCCTGACCCAGCGCGCGTCCGGTCGGCAGTCGCAGGACCTTCTCGGCGCCGAAGCGAGTGGTGGTGGGAAGCAGTCCGAGGCCGGTCACCCGCGCGCCGGGCTCGCCCTCGATGCCGTCCGGGTCGGAGATCTCCCCGCCGAGCATCTGGAAGCCGCCACAAATCCCCAGCACCGCGCCGCCGCGCTCGACGTGGGAGGTGAGCGCCCGGTCGAGGCCCCGGGCGCGGAGCCAGGCGAGGTCGTCGAGGGTGGCGCGGGTCCCGGGGACGACGACTAGGTCCGCCCCCGCGAGGTCGCGGGGCTCCGTGACGTACTCCAGATCGACGTCCGCCTCCAGGCCGAGGGCGTCGACGTCGGTGAAGTTGCTGATGCGCGGCAGACGGATCACGGCCACGCGCAGGGTCGCGGTGGCGTCGGCGGCGCGGGGGCCCACCGCGAGGGCGTCCTCCGAGTCCAGCCACAGGTCGGGATTCCAGGGCAGCACCCCGTGGACCGGCCGGCCGGTGAGGTCCTCGATCTGCCGCAACCCCGGGGCCAGGAGCGTGGGGTCGCCGCGGAACTTGTTGATGACGAACCCCGCGACCAGCCGCTGATCGGCGGGCTCGAGCAGGGCGACCGTGCCGTAGAGGGCGGCGAAGACCCCGCCGCGGTCGATGTCCCCCACCACGACGACCGGCATGTCCGCGTGCCGGGCCAGGCCCATGTTGACGTAGTCGCTCGAGCGCAGGTTGATCTCGGTGGGACTGCCGGCGCCCTCGCAGATGACGAGCTCGTGGCGGGAGGCGAGGTCGGAGTAAGCGGCGTACGCGGCGTCGGCCAGGTGGGCCCGTCCATCGACGAAGTCGCGGGAGGACACCGACCCGGCCGGCTGTCCCATCACCACCACGTGGCTGCGCCGGTCGCCGCCGGGCTTGAGGAGCACCGGGTTCATCGCGGGCTCCGGGGCCACGCCCGCGGCCAGGGCCTGGATCCACTGCGCGCGCCCGATCTCGGCGGTGCCGTCCGGACCTGTGCTGTCCGGACCTGTGCGGCGAGGGGCGGCGACCACCATCGAGTTGTTGGACATGTTCTGGGCCTTGAACGGGGCCACGTCGATGCCGCGGCGGGCGAACGCCCGGCACAGCGCGGTGGTCACGACGCTCTTCCCGGAATCGGAGGTCGTACCGGCGACGAGCAGGGAGGCGACCATGGAGATCGATCCTAGTCGGGCGCTCCGGGCCCGCCTGACCGGGCCGACCCGCGTCCGAGGTGGGGTCGCGGCGTGGTTGTGGGGCCAGCTGTGGTGATGAGTCGAGCGATGGTGGGGCCAGCGGGGCTCGAACCCGCGACCAGCGGATTATGAGTCCGCGGCTCTAACCAACTGAGCTATAGCCCCCCGCACGCGCCGGGAACGTCACCGGCACGCGCGGCGCAATCGTAGCAAGGCGTCAGGAGCCGCCGGCGGGCCACCAGACCGCGCGGACGTCGGCCAGTCCGTCCTCGACGACAGCGGGAGGGTCATCCCACACCTGCACGCGCCTCCCGGGGGGCGCATAGGGCGGGGACCCCGTGTCTCCGGAGCGGACGAAGTCGACCCACGACCGGTGCATCGCGTCGACGAGCTCCGGCGGGGCGTCCGCTCCGAGGTAGGCCCGCACGTTCGCGGCTTCCGGAACCGACCAGAAGAACGGCAGGTCCGCGCAGTGCACGGCGCCGCGACCCTCGGACCAGCGGAAGTCGTACACCCAGGTGGGCGCGCCGGCGGCCACCCGGGTCTCGGCCGCCCGCACGACGGTCGAGTGGATGGTCGCGGCGTCGACCACCGCCCCCACCGCCCGGCGCAGCGACTTGCCCGCCGACTGCCTGGCCAGCGCGCGCAGTCCGGTGGTGGGCAGCTCCTGGGACCGCAGGATCATCGCGGCACCCGGCACCAGCGCCGGCCCGGGGAGGGCCCGGACGACCCCCTCGAACTCCGTGGCCGTGGAGCCGATGAGCAGGGGCAGGGCGAGCCCGGGACCGCTCCCGATGCCCTCCAGGGGCGGGACCGGGACCGTGTCGTCGCCGACCGTCGGGCGGAACGGCATGAGGAAGGGATTGTCCTTGCGCAGGCGCCGGTGGAACTCGTCGACGGCGCCCCGGCCGCCGGCTGCCAGCTCCGCGGCGGTCGTGCCCTTGGGGGCCTGCGCGGCAGGCGATCGCAGGACCGCCGGCGACGAGGCGATCCCCCGGTGGAACAGGCCGGCCGCCAACGGCGAGGCGAGCAGGCAGAGCACCGCCCCGCCGCCCGCCGACTGACCCGACACCGTGACCTGCCCGGGGTCACCGCCGAACGCCGCGATCTCGTCGCGGACCCACTCCAGGGCCATGATCCAGTCCCGCACCCCGCGGTTGTCCGGGGCGTCGGGGACCGCGGTGAACCCCTCGACGCCCAGGCGGTAGCCCACCGAGACCACGACGATCCCGGCGCGCGCGAAGGCGGTCCCGTCGAACCAGGGCTGGTGCGATGACCCGGACTCCCAGCCGCCGCCGTGGATCCACACCAGCACCGGGTGGCCCGCGCCCTCGGTGGGGGCCCACACGTCGACGTGCAGGATGTCCGTGCCGGCGACGATCGGCTCGGGGATCGCCGGGTCGGGGTCGAAGCGCAGCCGCTGCGCGGTGGCGGCCGGCCGGGTCGCGTCACGGACGCCCGGCCACGGTTCGCGGCGGACCGGGGCGGCGAACCGCAGGTCGCCGACGGGGTCCTCGGCGTAGGGGATGCCGTAGTAGCGGACCACATCCCCCAGATCGGTGCCCTTGACGCGGCCGGTGGACAGCGCGATCTCGACGTCGGTCATGGCGGCCAGATTAGCCAGGACAGCTGAGATCCCCCGGCGATCCCTGCTACCAAGAGGAGATGACAAGTGATAGGGACCTGATCATCGAGCGTCTGGCCGACGTGGCCTCCGCGTTGGACTCACGTGACTGGGACGGGCTGGGCGAGCTGTTCACCGAGTCCGCCACCGGGTACGGCGCGACCGGTCGGCAGGCGATCATCGAGAGGGTCAGGGAGCACCTCGGGGGCTGCGGACCGTCCCAGCACCTGTTGGGCAACCATCGGGTCCAGCTCGCCTTCCACGGAGACGAGGACCGGGCACGAAGCCTCACGTACGCGCGTGTCCTCCACCTCGGTGCCGGGGACCAGTCCGATCTGTCCTACGAGTGCTTCGGCGAGTATTCGGATCTGTGGACCCGGACGCCGGAGGGCTGGCGGATCGACTCGAGGAGGTTCCACATCAGCTTCGACCGAGGCGATTTCCGGACACTCCAACCCGGCTGACGTCCGGACGCCTCCCATGGGAGGCGTCCACGATCTAGGAGGCAACACCATGACCGCCACCTACACGTTTGACGTCTTCGCCAGCCTCGACGGCTTCGGGTCGTACAACGACAACGGTGATTGGGGCGGCTACTGACGATTCCGGCGTGTTCGACCCCTGGGTCACCCAGATGACCACGCTGCTGACCACGGTGGTGTCAACGACGCTGGATGGTCCCCTCGACTGGCCGGACGCGGCCATCGTCAGCGGAGACGCCGTCGAGGTGGTCGCTCGCTTGAAGCAGCAATCCGACGTGTCGTTGCGCTCGCACGGCAGCTTGTCGATGAACCGGGCGCTGATGGCCGCCGGTCTGGTCGATCGGGTGCAGGCGACAGTGTTTCCCTGGCGCAGTGGGTGGGTACCAGGTTGGGATGAGTGATCGAAGATGATCGAACCCTTGTGCTAGTGAGCCGGTGCGGGTATTGTCGAATGTAGGTTCGATGTCAGTGGCGGAGGGAGTGGGATGGTGACGACGACGAGTGCACTGTTCGCCGTACCCGAGCCCCTCGGCATGGTCGACAGGGAGGCCGTCAGCGAGGCGGCCCGTGCCGCGACGCTGGCGCAGAACCGCGCCGGGGCCACGCGGCTGGAGGCGGCGCATGTCCTGGTCGAACAGTTTGCCCGGGCCGAGCAGGCACAGGCGGAGGAGGCACAGGCGGAGGAGGCCGGCGCCGGTTCGCGCCGGCCCGCGTACGCCCGGCTGGATCCGGAGGCGCGGGCCCGCGATCACCTCGTGGCGGCGTGTCAGCTCACGTGTTGGCACGCCGCGCGGTTGGTGACGGCCGGGACGCAGATCCACCGGCGGTTGCCCCGTCTGCGATCCACGGTCGACCGCGGGCTGCTGCCCGAGCTGTTGGCGGTCGATATCGCGTGTCGCCTGGCGGAGGTGCCGGACGCGATCGTGTCGGTCGTGGAGGACGAGGTGGTCGCGCGCTTCACGGACGATCTCGACGGTGGCGACCGGCCGACCCGCAACGCGGTGGACTCGGCGATCGATGACGCCGTGGAGCGACACGACCCGGCTGCCGCGGAGGACGCCGCCGCCGCGGCGGCCGCCACCCGCTCGGTCCGATTCCGCGGCGACCGGAACGGCATGGCCACGATGTGGGCCAGGCTCACCGCCGCCGATGCCGAACTCCTCCGTCGTCGCATCGAGACCGATGCGTCGGCCGCCTCGGAGGACGGACTGGACGGTTCCCTGGATCAGCTCCGCGCCGACGCCCTCGCCGCGCTCGCCGTCTATCCGCCTGCTGGTGGCCCGTCCGCGACCAGCCCCGGCTCCGGCTCCGGCCCGGCCCCTGCGTCCGAGCACGACGGCATCGAGCTCGGCGACGTCAGGCTCGGGGCGGACCTCCCCCGGCCCACACTGGGCAACGCCGCGCGGGCCGGTCAGCCGATCCGCATCAGCGTGATCGCCTCCGCGGCCCGGGGCCTGCCCAACCGTGTCGAGTTCGTCCACGGCACGTACAGCAGCGTCGAGTGGCTCTGCACGGAACTGCTCGAGGGCGACGACGCGAGCGTGCGGTTCGAGCTCATCGACCCCGCCCCCGGCGTGCTCGACTCCCCCGAGCACGCCCTGCGCTACGTGATCACCCCCGCGATGGCCGAGCGCATCCGCATGCGCGACGGCACCTGTCGTCACCCGGGGTGCTCGGTTCCCGCCGAGGCCTGCGACGTGGACCATGTGATCGCGTTCAACAAGAAGGACCCTGAACTCGGCGGGCCGACCACCGAGTGGAACCTCGTCTGCCTGTGTCGGAAACACCACCGGGAGAAGACGTTCGGGACCAACGCCTACCGGTCCGGGCCGGTGGGTGAACTCGTCATCATCACCGACACCGGACACGAACACCGCACCAGACCCAAGGGCCCCTTGGCCCGTGCCCGTGACGCCATCTGGGAACGCGAGTGGAACGCCTTCGCGGACCGCATCGTCGCCGACGACGGCACACTCATCAATCCGCCGGGTCAGAACCCGCGCAGACCCTGGAGACGACCGGCCTGACCAACTCAGCAGTCGCCGACGCCCACCCATTCGGAGACACCGTCGGTGAAGCGCTGCCGCTTCCAGATGGGCACCCCGTGCTTGAGCCGCTCGATGAGCTCCGAACACGCCGCGAACGCCTCGGCCCGATGCGGAGCCACAGCGACCACCACCACCGCGACCTCGCCCACCGGCAGCACACCCACGCGGTGGACGGCGGACACGCGGACCGTGCGCCCGGAATCGGCCGCCGAGGTGTGCTCGGCCGCGACCTCGTCGCAGAGCCGGGCGAGAGTGTCCCGGGCGGCGTACATGCTCGGTGACGGCGGTGGCGATGTCGGCGTCGGCCACCACGTGCACCTCGACCGGCGAGAAACCGCGCGAAGAGCCAACCCTCGATGGCGGGGCCGGTGGTGTCCTCGCGGAGGCCGTGCGCGGCGGCGGTGGAGGAGACGACGACGGCACCGGTTCTGCCGGTATCGAGCGCCGCGGGCCCGGTGTTCGCGCGCGCCACCTCGTCGTCGTCGCCCCCGGTCGCCACCTCGGACCTACGTGTCCAGTCACCGCGTTTCCCACAAGACTTTGCAGCGAGGCGGCGGTCAGACGGGCACGCGGCCGATTTTCGAGGGTGCCGCGGGTGGTGACCTCGAGCTGCTCGAGAGCCGTACCCTCGACGGCCCGATCCAGGAGCTGATCTACCGGCCCACCCGGCTGACCACCCCGAAATGCAGACCAGGTCAGGGCTCGGAAGCCACTGACCTGGTTGCTGAGCTCCCCCAATTGGACTCGAACCAATAACCCTTCGATTAACAGTCGAATGCTCTGCCAATTGAGCTATGGGGGATCACTACTGGCGCCCGGCGGTGATGCCGGATACCGAGAACCCACCTTAGTGCGCCGCAGGCCGACGAACCAAATCGGCTGGTCAGGCGATATCCGGAGTAGCGCCGACCGCCTGGTTCAACAGGCCGCGCCGGTACTCCTCCAGAGCCACCAGATCACCGAACAACGCCGAGTAGCCCTCGGGGTCCTCGGCGGGGCTCATCCGCTGCACCTTGGACTTGAGGTCCGCGATCTGGCCCGAGACCCACACCTCCTGCAGACGCGCCAACACACCTGAGATGTAGCGGGGCAAGGCCTCCTCGGACACGCGCAGCGTCTCCACCGCGAGGCTCCCGACCAGTCGGCGCAGCCCGTCGTCGTCCAGCCCCTCGGAGACCTCGGAGACCCAGTTCGCGCCGCTCTTGCCGGCCGCGCACCCGCCGGCCTTCGACAGTGCCTGCGCGATCGTGGCATAGGCGGGGTGGGTGTAGCACTCCTCCGGCAGGGAGTCGAAGAGCGGACCCGCCAGGCCCGGGTACTGCAGGGCCGCCTTCACGGCCTCCCGCTGGGGCCACAACACCGGGTCCGCCGCGGCGGGGATGGGCACGCCCGTCGGCACCTCCGGCGTCTGCGGAGCTTCGCGGCCGCCGGCCTCGTCGTCGTCGTATCCCCCACGGCCACGACCCGCGCCGCCCTCCCACCCAGCACCCTCGGAAGAACACGGAGCACGGCAATGAACCAGCCGATCATCGAGACCGCCGCGGTGCGGCTCGACGCCGACCTCGGCGGCACCAAGCAGGAGGTGATCCGGGCGCTGGCCCGGACCCTCGTCGACGCCGGCCGGGCCGACGATCACGACGCGCTCGTACGCGATCTGTTCGCCCGCGAGGACAAGGCGGCCACCGGTATGAAGGGCGGGATCGCGATCCCGCACTGCAAGTCCGAGGCGGTGTCCGAACCGAGCCTGGCCTTCGCGCGGCTCGACCCGCCCGTGGACTTCGGCGCCAAGGACGGGCCCGCCGACCTCGTGCTGATGATCGGCGCCCCCGCGGGCGGCGGCAAGGAGCACCTGAAGATCCTGGCCACCCTCGCCCGAAACCTGGTGCGCTCCGAGTTCGTGGACTCCCTCCGGTCGGCCGCCACGCCGGACGAGGCGGTCGCGGTCATCGAGGGCGTGCTCAGGCCGGAGGAGAAGACCTCGTCGTCGTCGTCGTCCTCGACCCCCGGCTCGGCAGCGGGCGCGGCATCGGGCGCGGCGCCGGCCCGGGTGGTCGCGGTGACCGCCTGCCCCACCGGCATCGCCCACACCTACATGGCCGCCGACTCGCTCGCCCAGGCCGCGGAGGCGCGCGGCGTCGAACTGCACGTGGAGACCCAGGGCTCGGCCGGGGCCACCCCCCTCGACGCGGCGGTGATCGACGCCGCGGACGCGGTCGTGTTCGCCACCGACGTCGGGGTGCGCGACCGCGGCCGGTTCGCCGGCAAACCCGTCGTCGAGTACGGGGTCAAGAAGGCCATCGACGCGCCCGACCAGGTCCTCGACGAGGCGCTGGCCGCGGCCCAGGACCCCCGGGCACGGCGCGTGTCGGCGGACTCCGGCGCCGCCGACGGCGGCTCCGGCTCGGGCGGGTCCGGCTCCGACGAGCACTGGGCTCGCGGTCTGCAGCGCGCCGTCATGACCGGTGTGTCGTACATGATCCCCTTCGTCGCCGCCGGCGGGCTCCTGCTCGCGCTGGGGTTCCTGTTCGCCGGGTACGACGTGGCGTTCGTGTGGGAGGAGCTCGCCACCGGGTTCTCACTCACCGACCTGCCCGGCGAGGTGTGGTACCTCGACGGTGAGATCGTGTCCGCCGGGACCGCCGGGGCCGAGGTCCTCACCCACTCCGGGCTGCGGCTCTACATGGGAGCCGTGCTGTTCGCGATCGGCCAGGCCGCGATGGGCTTCATGATCGCCGTCCTGTCGGGCTACATCGCCTACGGCCTGGCCGACCGTCCCGGCATCGCACCGGGCTTCGTAGGCGGCGCGCTGTCGGCGACCCTCGGCGCCGGGTTCATCGGCGCGCTCGTCACCGGCATCCTCGCCGGCTACCTCGTGCGGTGGATGACCACCTGGAAGACGCCGCGCTGGCTCGCCGGCCTCATGCCGGTGGTCCTCATCCCGCTCATCGGCTCGCTGGCGATCGGCCTGCTGATGTTCCTGCTGCTCGGCCGTCCGCTGGCCTCACTGACCTCCGCCATGGAGTCGTGGCTAGGCGGCATGACCGGCTCCTCGGTGATCCTGCTGGGCGTCATCCTGGGCCTGATGATGTGCTTCGACCTGGGCGGGCCGATCAACAAGGCGGCGTACACGTTCGCCACGGCCGGGCTGGTCGCCGACAACCCGGCGACGCTGCGGATCATGGCCGCGGTGATGGCCGCCGGCATGGTTCCGCCACTGGCGATGGGCCTGGCGACCGTCGTGCGCAAGCGCCTGTTCAGCCCGGTGGAGCAGGAGAACGGCCGCGCCGCGTTCCTGCTGGGCGCCAGCTTCATCACCGAGGGGGCGATCCCGTTCGCCGCCGCCGACCCGCTCCGCGTCATCCCGTCGATGATGGCCGGTGGTGCTGTGACCGGTGCGCTCATCATGGCGTTCTCGGTCGAGTCGTACGCGCCCCACGGCGGGTTGTTCGTGGTGTTCGCCATCAACCCGGTCTGGGGCTACCTCCTGGCCATCCTCGCCGGCACCCTCGTCGCGTGCGCGGCCGTGGTGGTCGCCAAGACCACCCGCCGCGAGCCCACCCCGGCCCCGGCCGCCGCAGCACAGCCGGTCGCGGCCTGACACCAGAGCCTGCACGATGACGGGGGAACCCCCGGCACCGGAATACACAGAGGAGACACCATGCCCAGCACCACCGTCACCGTCGGATCGGCCGAGGGCCTCCACGCCCGCCCCGCGGGGATCATCGCCGAGGCTGCCGAGAAGTACGAGACCGACATCGAGATCACCTACGACGACGAGGAGGCCGACGCCGCGTCCGCGATGCTCATCATGGCGCTCGGCGCCGAGAAGGGCGCCACGGTGACCGTCAGCGGAGAGGACGCCGCCGCGGTGGCCGAGATCGCCGCGCTCATCGAGCAGGATCTCGACGCGGAATGACCGTCCTGGTCGTGGGATCCGGCGGGTATCTCGGCTCGCGCCTGGTACCCGCCCTGCTCGACCGCGGTCACCGCGTCCGGGCCGGCGTCACGGACCCCGGTCGTGCCGCGACGCGCCCCTGGTCCGATCGGGTCGAGACCGTACGGTGCGACGTCCTCGACCCGGCGAGTCTCGCGGCCGCCCTCGACGGGGTCGACGAGGTGGTCTACCTGGTGCACCGGATGGGTGCCGGCGCCGACTTCCGCCGCGAGGACGCCGAGGGTGCGGGGGCGATGCGCCGGGCGATGGCCGCCGCCGGCACGGAGCGGTGTGTCTACGTCTCCGGATTGGCCCCCTCGGGGGACGACCGCCTGCCGCTGTCCAGGCACATGGCGTCCCGGCTCGAGGTGGAGTCGCTGCTCTCCGCCGGGCCCACGCCCGTGTTCACGCTCCGGGCCGGGGTGATCCTGGGCGCGGGCTCGACGAGTTTCGAGGTCCTCCGCACGCTCTGCGAACTGCTCCCCGTCCAGCCGGTGCCCCGGTGGATGCGGCACCGGAGGGTCGAGCCCGTCGCCGAACGGGACGTCGTGGAGGCCCTGTGCCATGCCCTGGACGGTGAGCCCCGGACCGGCCACGCGGACCTCGGATGCGGCGAGGCCCTGACCTATCCCGCACTGCTCGCGCGCTACTCCCGCATCGCCGGGTTGCCGACGGTGCGCGTCCCTGTGCCCGGGGTGCCGTGGGATCTCGTCGCCGCCGGACTGGCACCCCTGGTGGATCAGGACGGAGCGACGGTCGGTGCGCTGATCGAGAGCCTGCAGCACGACATGGTGGTCGGCGATCCCGCCGCGGGGCTGCTCCCCGGGGACTGGGAGATGACGGGGATCGACGAGGCGATCCGGGTCGCGCTCGCCGGCGCCGCCGGCTAGGTGGGAGGTCCAACGCGGCCACCGCCGATGCGACATCCAACGACCCGCTTAGGTAACCTCGATCACAACTGACACTCGTCAATCCGCGAGAGTCTCGAGATCGAGGCCCGAGACGACCGCCCGAGGAAACAAAGAGGTCGCGCATCATGACGTCGCGTATCGCCACCCCGCCGGTCGCCCCGGGCCGTGAGGCCCTGTTCCGTCCCCTCGAGGTCAGGTCGCTGCGCCTGGCCAATCGCCTCGTCATGTCCCCCATGACCCGCATGGGCTGCCCCGACGGCCTGCCGGACGAGGTCAACCGCGACTACTACGCCGACCGTGCGGCGGGCGGAACGGGCCTCGTCGTCACCGAGGGGATCGGCGTGGACCACCCGACCTCGGTCGACCACTCCGCCATCCCCCGGTTGGACTCCCCGGCGTCCGTCGCCGCCTGGCGCGTGGTCACCGACGCCGTCCACGCCGCCGGCGGCCGGATCATCGCCCAGCTCTGGCACGTCGGCCCGCTGTGGGGCGCGAACGCCCGCTTCGACCGGGCCCACCGCGACCGGCTGATGGAGATGCACCCCATGCGCCCGTCCGGGCTCTGGGGGACGCCGGGCGTCACCACGTACTCCGAGCGCAGCGTCGCCCGCTGGTCGCCCGAGGTGCCGCCGATGACCGACTCCGACATCTCCGAGGTCATCGACGCGTTCGCCCGCTCCGCGCGCCTGGCGATGGAGGCCGGTTTCGACGGCGTGACGCTGCACGGCGGCCACGGGTACCTGCTCGACGCGTTCGTCTGGGCCGACACCAACCGTCGCACCGACGACTGGGGCGGTGACCTGGCCGCGCGCAGTCGCTTCCCCGCCGCGGTGGTCGCGGCGGTCCGCAGTGCGATCGGTCCCGACGCGCCGCTGTTCTACCGCTTCTCCCAGCACACCCAGCAGGACTACACGGTCCGCAAGGCGACCACTCCCGACGAACTGGGCGTCTACCTGGGCGCACTCGCCGAGGCCGGGGTCGATCTGCTCGACGCCTCGACCAGGCGGTTCAGCGACGCGGCATTCCCCGACCTAGGAGGTGACGACGGCGAGGTGACCCTGGCCGGTTGGGCCCGCCGGCTCACCGGCCTGCCGTCCGGCGCCGTGGGCGGGGTGGGGATCGGGACGTCCCTGCGCGAGCAGAAGTCGGGCAAGCCGGCCATCGCCGCGGACAACATCGATGCGGTCGTGGAGTGCATGGAGCGCGGCGAGTTCGACCTCATCTCCGTGGGTCGACTGCACCTTGCGGACCCGTCGATCGCGCAGGTCCTGCGCGAGGCCGGGCCGCTGCCGGAGTTCGTGCGCGAGGTCCACGAGATGCCGCTGCGCTCCCCCGCCTGACCCGCCGCGCCGCGGTCGGCCGCGTGAGCTGCCGCTACCCGACCAACTCTAGCGGGCCCGCCGAACCGGGACTAGCCTTCGGCCATGACCGTCACCGACGAACTGCTCGAGGCCGCCAAGGCCTACCAGGCCGACTTCGACAAGGGCGACCTGCCCATGCCGCCCGGGCGGCAGATCGCCGTGGTGGCCTGCATGGACGCCCGTCTCAACCCGTACGGCCTGCTGGGCCTGACCGAGGGCGACGCGCACGTCATCCGCAACGCCGGTGGGGTCGTCACCGACGACGTCCTGCGCTCGCTGACGATCAGCCAGCGCCTCTTGGGCACCGAGGAGATCGTCCTGATCCACCACACGGACTGCGGGATGCTCACCTTCCGCGACGACGACCTCAAGGACCGGATCGAGTCCGACACCGGCCAGCGGCCCCGTTGGGCGCCGGAGTCGTTCCCCGAGCCCGAGGCCGACGTACGCCAGTCGATCGCCCGGGTCGAGTCCGATCCGTTCCTGCTGCACAGCACCGCTGTCCGCGGTTTCGTCTACGACGTCGGCACCGGGGAGTTGCGCGAGGTCGCCCGCGTGTGACGCGGACCTGCTGATGCCCCTTCCCGGGGAAGGGCGATCGCGCTAAGTTGGAGGTTCCTTCATCCCGCGCCGAACTGTCCCGGCGATCCCGCACGGAGCCCCGCAGTGTCCACACACACTCACTCAGCCGAGACCACTCGTTCCGTCAACCCGTTTCGGGTCGCCCTGCTCGTCGGCGGCCTCATAGCCGTGGGCTTCGGCGTCGCTGTCCTCTTCTGGCCCGCGAAGACGGCAGTTGCCGTGACCGGGGTGCTGGCCGTCTACGCGATCGCGGCCGGCGTCGTCTACATCGCCGTGGCGGCCGTCGCCAGGTGGCAGAGCACGGGTAGCAGGATCGGCCACGCCCTCCTCGGAGTGCTGTTCATCCTCGCCGGCGCCTATGCGTTCGCCTCTCTCCAGGAGTCGGCGGCATTCCTCGCTCTCTTCGTCACGGTCATGATCGGCGTGATGTGGATCGTCGAGGGTTTCACCGCTTTGTTCACCCTCGGCGAGTCTGGGTCGAGCGCGGTGACGGTCATCTTCGCGATCATCTCCGTCCTCGCCGGGTTCGCGCTGCTCAGCACCCCGGTGTGGGGCGCGGGGTTCCTCTGGTGGCTCTTCGCGATCTCTCTCGTCGTCCTCGGCGTACTCAACGTGGCCCGCGCTTTCCCGCTTAGGGGCTGACGGCCGGACCACCCAAACCCGCCTCCCCGCACGCGGGCACCCCGGGAGATGTTTCAGAGACCGGTAGCGCACCGGTCGAGCCCAGTGCGGATCGCTGTTAACCTCGGCCCCGGCGCACCGGTTGTGACCCGGATCGCCTCATCACCCCGACGAAAGGACTCCCCTGCAATGGGTTCAGACGCTCTCGGTTCCCTCGGTTCTCTCGCGGCGGGCTCCCTCGCCGCCCCGCTCCTTGGTTCGCTCGGTCTCGGCTCCCTTCTCCAGGGGGCCGGCAGTGACGTCGGCAGCGCGACCGACTCTCTGACCGGGCTGCTGCCCACGGACCTCCTCGGCGGCCTCTCCTGACCCGGACGGGATACACGCAAGACCCCGGGACGCAGTTCTTCGTCCCGGGGTCTTCTGTATCGCGCGCCGGAGATCGGCGTCACGACGGCGTCAGGTGTGTGCGCCCTCGGCCTGCTGCTCGTCCGAGTACATGGACGTCTTGCTGGTCTCGGGGGCAAGGACCAGCGAGATGATGGTGAGCACGCTCAGGCCGACCAGGTAGTAGCCGACGTAGGCGACCGAGTAGTTCTGCACCAGCCACACCGCGACGAACGGGGTCAGCGCCGCGCCCAGGATCGCGGAGAAGTTGTACGCCACTCCCGAGCCCGTGTAGCGCGTGTGGGTGGGGAACAACTCGGGAAGCACCGCGGACATCGGCCCGAAGGTCAGCCCCATGAGCATCATGCCGACGCACAGGAAGAGCAGCATCCGCACCACGTCAAGGTCCTCGCCCGTACCCATCGCGTCCGGGTCGAGCCACCAACCGAAGCTCAGGCCGAACAGGATGATGGCGGCGGTGACGCCGATGAGCATCCGACGGCGGCCCAGCTTGTCGGCCAGCAGGCCGGCCACCGGGACGAACGCGGCGAACAGCAGGATCGCGATCACCTGGATGATGAGGAACGACTGGTAGCCGTAGCCGAGCCCGCCGGCGTCCGCGCCGCCGATCGCGAACGACAGGATCCACGTGGTCATCAGGTAGAACAGGCCGTACGTGGCCAGCATGATGAACGTGCCGAGGATGATCTCCCACCAGTTCCTGCGGAACACCTCCGAGACCGGGGTCTTGACCCGCTCGTTGTTGGCGATCGCCCGGGCGAAGACCGGCGTCTCCTCGATGCGGAGCCGTACGTAGAGGCCGACGGCGACCATCACGATCGACAACAGGAAGGGCAGACGCCAGCCCCACACCAGGAACGGGTCGCCCAGTTCCGCGGCGGTGGAATCGTACGAGAACCAGATCGTGAGCAGCAGGAAGATGCCGTTGGCGAGGATGAAGCCGAACGGCGCGCCGAGCTGCGGCCACATGGCGGCGAACGCGCGCTTGCCCGGTTGCGCCGTCTCGGAGGCCAGGAGCGCCGCGCCCGACCACTCGCCGCCCAGGCCGATGCCCTGGAAGAAGCGCAGGATCGTCAGCATCGCCGGGGCCCAGAGACCGATCTGGTGGATCGTCGGCAGCAGGCCGATGAGGAACGTCGCGATACCCATGGTCAGCAGCGCGCCGACGAGGGTGACCTTCCGGCCGAGACGGTCCCCGTAGTGACCGAAGACGATGGACCCGAGCGGCCGCGCGATGAACGCCGTACCGAAGGTGGCCATCGAGGCCAGCAGAGCGGTGCCGGAGTCACCGCCTGCGAAGAACAGCAGCGGGAAGACCGACACCGCGGCCGTCGCGAAGATGTAGAAGTCGTAGAACTCGATCGTGGTCCCGATGAGCGAGGCGAGGATGATCCGGCGCCGGGGCACCGGCTCGGCCGAGATCGTCTCGGGGACCGCGGTACCCGTCCCGTGGGGCCCTGTGGACCCGTCCGGCGTTGCCATGTTCCTCCTAGGGCGCCTGAACGGCGCATCTACTGTCGACCACCGACCGTCGACCGCGACAAGCGTAGGCGGCCGAGTGATGTGGGTCACCCTGACCGGTGGTGGCTGTGCACGTGGCACAGATCAGCCCGTCGATTTTCGCGATCGTTGCGCACGGTGTCCAATCCCTCCCCCGCCGCCGGGGCGTGCGGGGGTGGTGCGGATGATGCCGTGCGCCGGGTCAGCGCGTCCGGTAGTGGGAGTACGCGGTCCCGCCGGCGAAGACGCGATGGGCGGCGAGCTCCAGGTCCAGCGTCGTGTCCGGGGGCAGCGCGCGCAGTCCGCCGCCCACGACCCTGGGGACGACGAACAACCGGAGATCCGAGACCAGCCCCGCGCGGATCGCCGCGCCGGCCGTGGTGGGTCCGAAGATCTCCACCTCGCCCGGCGCCTCATCGACGATGCGGCGCAGAGTGTCCAGGTCGAGTCGCGGGACGAGGCGGTCGCGATCGGACACGAGGTCGTTCGCGGTCAGTGTCGAGGACACCACGGTGCGCGGGATCGCCTTCCACCGTTCCGCGAACTCGTACTCGTCGGGGCTCCACGAGTCGTCCTCGGGCGGGGACTGCCAGTACTCCATCAGTGTGTACGTCCGCCGGCCGAGCACCTCGTGGACGACGGGCCCCAGGCGTTCCACGTGGAACCGGAACACCTCGCCGCTCGGGGCGGACCAGTTGAAGTCGCCGCTCGCGTCCGCGGCGTACCCGTCGACGGAGACGGTGGCGGTGTAGGTCAGCGTGCCCATGGCCGTCCTCCAGCCCTTGTCCGTGATGTGGGCGGTCTTGATGAGGGCAGTGTAGTGCCGTGCGCAGGTTCCAGACTGAGCGTTTCCCGCGATTCGGTGTCCGGCGCCCGCGGCGGCGTCGGGTCAGTCGGACACCGCGCGGTCGGCGTCCCGACGCTCCCGCTCCTGCGCCTCGGCGATGGCCTGACGTGCGTAGACCCACCGGGCGGTGGAGTTCAGGTGCGAGCGGTGGTCACCGATGTGCAGCCCCCAGGACAGCAGGGTGATGACGCGGTTCCGGAAGCCGATGAGGAAGGCCAGGTGCACCACCAGCCACAGGACCCAGGCGACGAAGCCGTGGAGCTCGAGCGGCCCGATCTTGGCCACCGCGCTGTAGCGCGACACCGTCGCCATCGACCCCTTGTCGAAGTACTTGAACGGCGGGCGCTCGGACGGGGACCGTCCCCCCTCGACCTCGCGGACGATCTGCTTGGCGACGTACTTGCCGCCCTGGATGGCGACGGGGGAGACACCCGGCAGGTTGTCGAGGTTGATCATGTCGCCGATCACGAAGATCTCCGGGTGCCCGGGCAACGAGAGATCCGGGTTCACCAGGACCCGGCCCGCCCGGTCCACCTCGGCGCTGGTCTGGTCGGCGAGCATCCGGCCCAGAGGGCTCGCCTGGACCCCGGCCGACCAGATCTTGCAGGTCGAGTCGATCCGGCGGAGCGATCCGTCGGGGTCCTTGACCTCGATTCCGCTGTAGTCCACATCGGTCACCATGGCGTTGAGCTGGATCTCCACACCCAGTTCCTCCAGCCGCCTGCGGGCGGCGTTGCCGAGCTTCGGTCCGAAGGGCGGCAGGACGGCAGGGGCGGCGTCGATGAGGATGATGCGGGCCCGACCCGGGTCGATCCGGCGGAAGCTGTTCTTCAGGGTCCGCTGAGCCAGCTCCGCGATCTGCCCGGCCATCTCCACGCCCGTGGGGCCGGCGCCCACCACCACGAACGTGAGGAGACGACGACGCTCCGCCTCGTCCTCGGTCACCTCGGCCTGTTCGAAGCAGCCCATGATCCTGCTCCGCAGCTCCAGGGCGTCGTCGATGGACTTCATGCCGGGAGCCCAGCGCTCGAAGTGATCGTTCCCGAAGTAGGACTGGTTGGCACCGGCGGCGACGACGAGGCTGTCGTACTCGAGCTCGAAGTCCACGTGCCCGGCGGTCGCGTGGACGGTCCGCGCGGTCACGTCGATCCGGTCCACCTCCCCCAGTGCGACGGTGGCGTTCTCCTGATCGCGGAGGACCAACCGGGTGGAGGGAGCGATCTCCCCGACGGACAGGATCCCGGTCGCCACCTGGTACAGCAGGGGCTGGAAGAGATGGTGGCCGGTCCTGGCGACCAGGGTGACGTCCACGTCCGCCTTGTCGAGGGCGCGGGCGGCGGCGAGGCCCCCGAAGCCCGATCCGATGATGACGACGCGGTGGCGACGATCCGCCGGGGCCTGAGCACCCGTCACCGGATGAGAGTTCATGGTCATGGCGCCTCCTCGACCCACTACTGTCCGGGTTCGGAGCCCCGCGGGGCCCTCTCCCGCCGATCCTAGACCGGCCGACCGGACCGGGGTCCCGAGCCGCCAAACCCTGCCAGGCCGGTCTCAGACCCATTCCGCGAGCGTCGGCGCGTACCGGTGGAGCACGCGGGTCACCAGCAGCAGGATCACCGCGAGGATCCCGACCCACAGCAAGGTCAGACACCAGCCCGCGAGGACGTCGCTGGGGAAGTGGACCCCCAGGTAGACGCGGGACGCGCCGACCGCGAGGACGTAGACCACCGCCACCGCGAGCGAGGCCCACCGGAACCGGGTGCCCCAGGTCAGGACGACCAGCGGAGCCGCGAGCGACATCGACCCCATCGCGTGCCCACTGGGGAAGGAGAAGGTGTTCTCCGCCGAAAGGTGCTCCCAGAAATCCGGGCGCGACCGCTCGAAGGCCGGCTTGAGGGCGACGTTGAGCCTGGACGACCCGTACACCGCGGCCAGCACGAGGAAGGCGCCCCCGAATCTGCGCAGGACGCACAGCAGCAGCGCGATCACGACGGAGGCCGCGAGCACGAACTGTCCGCCGAGGTAGCTCGCGGTCTCCGCCGCGGCCGTGAGCCAGGGCGTCGTCGCCCCGTGCACCCACATCATCACCGGCCGGTCCAGGGAGACGGTCTCGTCGTCGGAGACGGCGAACGCCAGCCCGGCGAAGACCGCCAGGAGGACCAGGAGGAACCCGGCGCCCGCCGCCGGTGCCCTCCACCGGGACGCCCCGGGGAGGGCCGGGTGTCGCCGTCGTCGATGGTCATCGCCCCAGCGTAGGGACGCGCACCGGGAAAATCAGGAAAAACTACTGCCGGGCGCCGCGGTGGTGACCGCTCCGTCGACCAGGTGGACCTGCGCGTCGCACCGGGCCGCCATCGTGGCGTCGTGTGTGACGAGCATGAGCGCCACGTCGAGCTCACGCGCGGTATCGAGCAGGAGGTCCATGACGACCCGACCGGACGCGGAGTCGAGCGCACTCGTCGGTTCGTCGGCGAGCAGGAGCGACGGCCCGCTCATCAGGGCGCGCGCCACGGCCACCCGCTGCCGCTGCCCGCCGGACAGCGCCCCGACCGACCGGTCCGCGGCGTCACCCAGTCCCACCACGCCGAGCAGCTCGTCGGCGCGCTCGCGGGCGTGGAGCCGTCGGGCGCGGGACGGCCGCGACCCCAGCCACACCATGGCCTCGAGCTGTTCCCGGGCCGTGAGCGACTCGATGAGGTTGGCCTGCTGGAACACGATGCCGATCTCGCGTCGGCGCAGCTCGGCCCCCCGGCGCGCGTCGACCGCGGCCAGGTCCACCGCCCCGTCCCCGGTCTCCAGCCACACGTGCCCGGAGTCCGGTCGGGCCAGCGTGGCGGCGACGGCGAGCAGGCTCGACTTCCCCGATCCCGAGGGGCCGGTCACCGCGAGGCTGCGGCCCCGCCCGATCGAGAGCGAGACGTCGTCGACGGCGGTGACCGTGCCGTGGCCGTCGGGGAAGGTCAGGACGACGTTCTCCATCCGCAGTGCGGTGGGGACGGGCGCGGTGGTCACGGGGGCATCGTGGAGGGCGGTACGGGTCAGGTCGGTACGGGTCATGGCGGTTCTCCTGGTGGTGGGCCGCGGTGAGGACGCGGGGGTCGACGACGACGAGGTGAAGCAGGTGCCGGACTCGGAGCCGGTCATCGGGCCGCCCCCAGTGCCGAGTTGGGGTCGGCGGTCAGCACGGGCCGCAGCGAGACGGCGGCGCCCGCGAGGCCGAGGACGGCGAGCAGCGCGGCCGGCACGAGGGTGGTCGCGGCCGAGACGACGAACGGCACGGTGCCGCCGACGGCCAGGCCGACCAGGGCGGCGATGCCGACCCCGCCCACGACGCCCACGGCCAGGACGACCGCGGCCTGGCCGACAGAGTCGCGGACGACCGCGGCGGTGGATGCGCCGAGCGCCTTGAGCACGGCGACGTCACGACGGCGCTGCATCCCCCACACGGCGAAGAACGCGCCCACGACCAGAGCGGTGACGGCGAGGAGCATGGTGGTCATCGTGCTCAGCGAGGTGTTCTCGGCCCGGTGCGAGGGCAGCGCTCCGACGAGTCCGTCGGAGTCGACCAGCGTGAGGCCGGCCCCGGCGGCGACGGCCTCCGGGTCGGCGCCCGCCGCCACGGCCACGGTGGTGGCCGCCCCGCCGCGCGGAGCGAGCGAGTGCCAGGTGTCGAGGTCGGTGACGACGACAGGGGTGTGCGAATGCCAGAGATCACCGGTGTGCCCGGCGACCGCCAACGCGCTGCCCCCGAGGCTGATCACGCCGACGTCGGCGCCCACCTCGTCGTCGACACCGTCGGAGACCAGGACCTCCCCCGGCGCCGGTGGCGCCACCGATCCCACCTCGTCGGCCAGTCCCACGGCGACGACGGAGACGCCGGTCTCGGTGCCGTCGTCCAGGGTGATCCGGGCGAGTCCCACCGGGACGGCCGACGGGTCCCCGGCGGCAACGGTGGCCACCTGGTCGGCGGTGAGTGCGGCACGGTCGAGGTCGACGGCGCCGGAGTCGTCGGCGGGGAGGACGAAGCCGGAGCCGTCCGAGCCGAGCGCCCGGAGCGCGGACACGCTCTGGTGCGCCAACCCGGCGGTCAGGCCGAGCAGGCCCGCCACCAGGACGGACAGCATCAGCACGACGCCCGTGATGAGGGCGAAGCGCCACCGCGCGGTGCGGAGCTCGCGGAGTGCGAAGAACATGGGGTCCCTTTCGTGGGGTCTGCCAGTCGTTGAGGTCTGCCTCCAGGCTCGTCCCCCCGACGCCGGACCGGATCGGCCACGAGGGTGGTTCCGCGGGGACGAACGGTGGGGCCGGCCTCCACCGTTCGATGGATGCCGGGTGCCCCACCGGGGACTAGCGTCGACCGGGTGAACCCCGCGCCCGCGTCCGCCGCCGCGTCCGCACCCGCCGCCGAGCTCCCGCCCGAGTCGGCGGGGGTGCGTGCGGTGTTCGCGCAGCTCCAGGTGGCACTGCACACGTTGGTGGCCGCGCTGCTGGCCCTCACGTTGGTCAGCGCGCACCGGGACACCTCCGGCATGCCCGATCCGCCGGCGGTCGCCGCCGCCGTGGGGTTCACGGTCGTGTACGTCGCGGGGACGGTATGGGCGCGCCGCCGCCCGACGAACTCTGCCGTCCGGGTCGGTTGGCTTGTCGCGGTCCTGGCGTTGTGGGCGTGCCTGGTGGTCCGGGTTCCCGAGGCTGCCTACCTGGCGTTTCCCCTGTTCTTCCTGGTCCAGTTCCTCCTCGGCGTGTGGGCGGGCACCGCGGCGGTGGCGGCGCTGGCCGCCGTGGCGGTCGTCGCCCTGGGCCTGCATCACGGGTTCACTCCCGCCGGGGTCATCGG
The DNA here is from genome assembly GCF_017168155.1 of Dietzia sp. KRD202. Classification (NCBI taxonomy): domain Bacteria; kingdom Bacillati; phylum Actinomycetota; class Actinomycetes; order Mycobacteriales; family Dietziaceae; genus Dietzia; species Dietzia sp. KRD202. The sequence continues at coordinate 29,052 of NZ_JABFAN010000014.1, forward strand.
CCCGACGGTGGGAGCGCTCGTGGCCCTCGGACTGGGGGCCGGTGTGCGGGCACTGCATCGCGAGTCCCAGGCCCGGCGGGAGGTGATCGCCGAGCTCGTGGCCACCCGCTCGGCGCTCGCCGCGCGGGAACGGGAGGTGGGCCGGGAGGCCGAGCGCGCGCGGTTGGCCGGGGAGATCCACGACACCGTCGCGCAGGGGCTCGCGAGCATCGGGATGCTGTTGCACGCGGCCGAGCGCACCGCGCCCTCGAGCCCCGCCGTCGACCAGATCCGTCTGGCCCGCGAAGTGGCGGGTGAGAACCTCACCGAGACGCGCAGGCTCATCGCCGCCCTGCGGCCCGCGCCGCTCGACGGCGTGTCGTTGGCCGGGGCGCTGGGCCGTGTGGCTGCGAGGTGCCGGGCCGAGAATCCCGGGCTCGAGGTGTCCGTCACCACCGGGAACGCCGGCGAGCACGCCACCGAGTCCTCCACCGAGCCCTCCACCGAGCCGCCGGCGGAGCTCGCCGCGGTGCTCGTCCGGGTGGCGCAGGAGGCGCTGACGAACGCGGTGCGACACGGTGCGCCGCAGCGGATCACACTGACCCTGTCCTGCTCCCCCACCGCCGTGGTCCTGGAGATCGCCGACGACGGCCGCGGCTTCGATGTCGCCGCCCCGCGCACCGCCGCCTCGTTCGGGCTCGACGGCATGGCGCGGCGGGTGGGCGACCTGGGCGGGCGGTTCGAGGTCGACTCCGAGCCGGGATCGGGCACGGTGGTCCGCGCCGTACTGCCGGTGCGGGAGACGGCGCCGGGGACCCGGTTGGGAGACGAGGGATGACGACGACGAGGACGCGTGTGCTGATCGCGGACGATCACGCGGTGGTGCGAACCGGGCTGCGTGCACTGCTCGCCGCCGATCCCGCGATCGAGGTGATCGCCGAGGCGGCGGCGGCCGGCGCCGCCGTGGAGCGGTGCCGGATCGGGGACGTGGACGTGGTGTTGATGGACCTGCGGTTCGCGGGGGATGCCACCGCCGGTGTGCTGGCCACCGCCGCGATCCGCGACCTGGCCGACCCTCCACAGGTGTTGGTACTGACGAGCCACGACACGGACGCGGACATTCTCGGGGCCATCGAGGCCGGGGCCTGCGGTTATCTGCTCAAGGACGCCGGCCCCGACGAACTGTTGGGCGCGGTGCGCGCCGCCGCCGCTGGCGAGAGCGCGCTGTCCCCCACTGTCGCCGCCCGGCTGATCAGCCGGATGCGCGACCCGCGGCCGGTGCTGACCGAACGGGAGGCGGAGGTCCTGCGCGCCGTCGCCACCGGGGCGACCAATCGGCAGGCCGCCGCGTCACTGCACGTGTCGGAGGCGACGGTCAAGACTCACCTCGTCCACGTCTTCGACAAGCTCGGCGTCACGTCACGGACGGCGGCGGTGTCGCGGGCCCGTGAGCTGGGACTGGTGTGACGGTCTCGTACATGCGGATCGCCACGGCGGCCGCCGACACGGCGCTGACCGCGGCGGCGGCCCACACCGCGGCGTGCATTCCCATGGCGTCGGCGACGATCCCCCCGAACACCGCGCCGACCGCGTATCCCAGGTCGCGCCACACGCGGTAGACCCCCACGGCTCGTCCCCGCCAGACGGGGTGGGCCACGTCGCCGATCGCCGCCAACAGCGTGGGATAGACCATCGCGGTCCCGGCTCCCAGGATCACGGTCCCGACCGCCCACGTGCTGAATCCACTGCCGAGCGCGATGACGACCAGGGCGACCGCCTGGGTGGCCATTCCCACCGAGATGAGGTGCTTGCGACCGATCCGGTCCGAGAGCGCGCCGGTGAACAGCTGTCCCACGCCCCAGACGGCGGGGTAGAGCGCGAACAGGAGCCCGATCTGCCCCACGGACAGACCCGCGGTGGCGAACAACAGGGGGAACAGTCCCCAGGACAGCCCGAAGTTGAGGTTGTTGACGAGCCCGGCCTGGCTGGCCGAGGACAGAGCCGGTTCCTTGAAGCTGGTCTGGATCGCGATCTCGCGGTCCGTCATGTCGGCGTGGAGATGGTCGTGCAGTCCGTCGGGGCGGGCGGTGTGCCGCCCCGCGTCCACCAGGGCGTGATCGCGGGTCTCGCGGACAAAGATCCCGGACAGCACCAGGGCCAGGGCCGTATAGGCCACTCCGACCAGGAACGGCGCCGGTCGCAGACCGTACTGCCCGGCCAGGTAGCCGGCGAGCAGCGAGGTCACCGCGACCGCGCCGTATCCTGCCGCCTCGTTGAGCCCCATCGCCAGACCGCGCTGTCGCGGGCCGACGAGGTCGATCTTCATGACCACGGTCGTGGACCAGGTCAGGCCCTGGTTGATGCCCAGCAGGATGTTCGCGGCCACCACCCAGCCCCAATCGGGCGCCCAGATGAGCATGAGCGGGACCGGGATGGCGAAGAGCCACCCGACCAACAGGACGGGTTTGCGTCCGTATCGATCGGAAAACGTCCCGGCGAAGTAGTTCGCGATCGCCTTGGTGACACCGAAGGCCGCGACGTAGGTGAAGATGAAGGTGTAGCCGGTCAGGCCGAAGACGTCCGTCGCCAGCAGGGGCAGCACGGTCTGCTGCTGTCCCACCATGCCGCCGACCAGCGCATTGATCGCCACCAGCAGCGTGAACTGGGCGGCGTTGGCCTTGAGACCGAGTACGGGTGCGCGTTCGGTGGGCATGCTCCCCTTTCATGACTGAGTCCGCTGTGTGGTCAGCCCACGGCGCACTATACCCCAGCGGGTATTGATCCTGCCGGTTTCGCCAACTGTACACAGTTGACTACAGTCAAGCTGTACACACTTGACTACAGCGGCGAGGTCAGTGCTTTTCCCGCCTCGCCCCGCACCCACATCGGAGGATCATATGACCGGAACCCGTCCCGAGATCGCGGCCACACCCGGCACTGATCGCGCGAGCCGCCTGGCAGGAAAGACCGCGATCGTCACCGGAGGCGGACAGGGCGTGGGCCGCGGGATCTCGCTCGGCTTGGCCGAGTCAGGCGCCTCGGTCCTGCTGGTCGGGCGGACGGTGGAGAAGCTCGAGAAGGTCGCCGAGGAGATTCGCGCGATCGGCGGTGCGGCCGAATGCCTGCCGGTCAACATCACCGCGGAGGGCGCACCCGAGGCGATCGTGGACGCAGCGGTCACGCATTTCGGAGGGGTCGACATCCTCGTCAACAACGCGAACATGGCCCGGCCCCTGCCACTGTCCGACTACCCCGACGACGGTTTTCGCAAGGCCTTCGAGTCCGGCCCCCGCGTGTCGCTCACGCTGATGAAGCTGACCCGCCCTCTCATGGCGCAGAGGGGCGGTGCGGTGATCATCAACCTGGTGACCTCGGCAGCCGTCCGGTGGGATCCCTCCAACTACGGCATCTACGGAGCCGTGAAGGAGAGCATGCGCGCCCTCACACGGGCCGCCACGTACGAATGGGCCGGCGACGGTATCCGCGCTCTCAACGTCGCTCCGCATGCCCACAGTCCCGGGCTGGACTGGTGGATGGACAACAACCCCGAGGAAGCCGCCGAGTTCCTCTCCGCCATCCCCGCCGGCCGCGTGGGTGACCCGGTGACCGACATCGGCCGCCCGGTCGCCTGGCTCTGCTCGGCGGAGGCCTCGTACCTGAGCGGAGCGACCATCCCGCTCGACGGGGGCCAATCCCGCTGGGGCTGACCACCGCCCTCCCCCAGCCGCACCACCGGGCCACCGCATCACCGCACCAGCGGAATACCAACTGTCACTTTGACCAGGAGCACGAATCTTGTCCCAGAATGCGCAACTTGCCGAGCTGTCCCGAGCCGGGGTGTCGGTCTGGCTCGACGACCTGTCCCGGGATCTGATCTCCTCCGGACGCCTCGCGGAACTGGTGGAGACCCGGTCAGTGGTCGGGGTGACGACGAACCCGGCGATCTTCCACGCCGCGCTGACGAGCGGGACGGCGTACGACGAGCAGGTCAGCCACCTCCGAGGCCGAGGTCATGAGGTGGACGCCGTGATCCGGGCCGTCACCACCGACGATGTCCGTGCCGCTTGCGACATCCTGGCGCCGGTGTACGAGCGAACCGGGACAGTAGACGGGCGAGTATCGATCGAGGTCGATCCGCGACTGGCTCACGATGCCGAGGCCACGGTGGCACAGGCAAAGGAGCTGTGGCAGATCGTGGACCGACCCAACCTGCTGATCAAGATTCCGGCCACCACGGCCGGGCTGGAGGCGATCAGTCGGGTGCTGGCCGAAGGCATCAGCGTGAACGTCACACTGATCTTCTCCGTCGAGCGCTACACACAGGTCGTTCAGTCCTACCTGGACGGTCTGGACGCCGCCGGCCTGGCCGGCCACGACCTGTCGTCCATCCACTCCGTAGCGTCGTTCTTCGTCTCGCGGGTCGATACCGAGGTCGATGCCAGACTCGAGGCCATCGGCACACCGGCCGCGCTGGCCCTGAAGGGCCAGACCGCGCTGGCCAATGCCTGGCTGGCCTACGCCGAGTATCAGCAGCACTTCGAGAGCTCCGACCGGTTCCGGAGCCTGGCCGGCCGCGGCGCCCGACCGCAGCGGCCGCTGTGGGCGTCCACCGGCGTGAAGGACACGCGGTACAGCGACACCCTCTATGTCAGTGAGTTGGTCGCACCGGCGACGGTCAACACGATGCCGGCGGCGACCATGGAGTCGTTCGCCGACCACGGAGTCATTTCTTCGGAATCGAGCACCACAAGGTTTGCCGAGCCTGCAGCGCTGTTCGAGGCGCTCGGTGAGGTCGGGATCGACATGAATGACGTCTTCGCTCAGCTTGAGCGCGAGGGCGTCGCCAAGTTCGACACGGCCTGGAACGAACTGATCACAGCGATGGGCGCACAACTAGCGTCCCGGTGACGACGCGCGCGTTCTAGCCTGCCGCAGGTCGGAGGTCTGCGCGATGGGCACGCCTCCGCGGCGGATGCGACGGGCCCCGCAGGAGCAGGACTCGTGGACGACGCCGCTTGTTCGCTACCGGACCCCGTCTCAGTGGAAGGTGCCGGCCACCCAGGGTGCGCCGATCAGGTGTGGCGCCCGCATCACGCAATAGGCCAAAACAACTGTGACGCCGGTACAGGCGGCGGCCAGCATACTGTCCATCCCGGCGCCCGCACGGATTCGCAGTGGTCTCGGTAGGCGGAAGTTCCACCATCGCTTGCCTCCGATACTGACGACGCCGCCGAGTAGAGGCACGCCCCGCTTGGTGATCACGTCGCCGAGGAGGTGCATCGAGACTCCGGCAGTGACCGCTGCGCCGAGCGCGGCGCTGCCAACCGAAGCCGGCAGCGCAAACCACACCGCTACTGCAAGCGCCAACGAGAGCCCGGTGACGTAGATCCAATCCTGCTTCTTGGCCCAGTTCGGTGCCAGGCCGCGTATGGCCAGGCCAAGCATGAAGAACAGCACCCCGATAGCGCCGTTCTTACCGAACGCCGAGACGAGGGCGGCCGTGCCGGCGCCCGCAAGAAGTGCGAACCACAACGTGTGGGTCGCGGTGCGGTGCCCGTTGCTGATCCGGGCGTCCTTGCGCGTCATCGTCAGGTCGTAGATGGTCTTCGAGACCCGCTCCGTGATGTGAGCGAGGGCCCTCGAGGCCAGCCCGAAGCTGCGGGCCAGCGTGCTCTGCGGTGTGTCGAGATCCGGGAGAAGCGCCGCTCCGGCGGTGACACCCGCAAACACGAGCACCTCCGTGGGTGAGGTGGCCCCACCCCATTCGACTGGGAGGAAGGCCCCGATAGCCAACCCCGCGCCGGCGCCGCTCATCGCGTGCGTAGGTCCCATCACCATGTGCAGCGCACCTTACTGTCCACCGAGGCTCGCCCCCGGATACGGACCGGGCCCCCTGGACCAGAGCGACCGCACCGACGATGGATCTCGCCAACCGTGCGCTGAACGCCCAGCGGCAATTCACTGACACCGTAGCGTCGGGCTGACAACCTGTTTCCACAACCGACGACGAGATGTCGGTTACCGATCAGAGTGTCAGCACGCTGCTGGCCCACCAGCACGTTGTCACCAGTTTGTCAGGCGACGATTGTCATGTGTTTGGCAGAATCCTCGCGCCTGACAGTCAGTGACAATCGAGCTCGACCCGACTCTCTCGCGGGAGTACGACGAACCGCCCCAGGTTTCCCGCCGCCTCCTTTTCGAGTCGAGGAGGATGGTTGTATGCCGAAAAAGATCGATCCCGCGGTCAAGGAGCGAGCGTTGCGGATGGTGTCCGAGCACCGCGGTGAGTACTCGTCGCTGACGGCCTGCTGTGATCAGGTTGGCCGCCGGCTAGGGCTGGGCAAGGAGACGGTCCGGGGGTGGGCAGTGCAGGCCGACATCGACGCTGGCGCCCGGCCCGGGATCAGCACCGAGGAGAGCGCGGAGATCAAGCGCCTCAAGGCCGAGAACCGGCGACTGACCGAGGACCTGGAGATAATGCGCAGGGCCTCGATTTGCTTCGCGGGGGGAGCTCGACCCCCGCAGCCGGTAATGCGAGTTCATCGACCAGATGAGGTCTTCAGGGGCATGCGGTCGAGTCGATCTGCCGGGGCCTGCGCAAAGCAGGGCTGCAGGTCGCCGCACGGACCTATCGCGAGTGGACCTCGCCGCGCCGAGTGGTGGCGGCCAGGACCGTCAGCGACGCGGAAGTCCAGGACGCGATCCGCACGCTGGTGTGGCAGCCCGATAGCCGCGGGCGGCGGAAGATGCAGCCAGCGGGCCTGTACGGGCGCCGCAAGATGCTCGCCGCCATCCGCCGGGTCGGTCTGCCTACAGCCAGCCCGGGCGCGGTGAATCGTGCAATGCGAACGCTGGGGTTATCCGGGGTGGTCAGGTCCAAGAAGGTGTACACGACCGTCGCCAATTCCGACGGTGTTCGGGTTCCGGATCTGGTCGACCGCAATCCAGACTTGATTCGAGCGGGATCGGACCTTGGTGGCCCTTCTGGTCCATGTACCGGCCGAGCGCCCGCAGCGCACGCTCTTGACCGGGCAAGCGGTAACCTAGGCCACGACGCATCTCGATGTACTCCTCCACCCGCGGTGGCACCGTGCCAGTCATGACCGCACTCCTGCCTGCGGCCACGGAAGCGCGATCTCGCGCAGAGTCGCGACGTCGACGGCGGCATAGATACGGGTGGTGGCCAGGGACGCGTGGCCTAGCACGTCGGCGATCTCTCGAAGACTTGCGCCATTGTCGAGCAGTTCAGTGGCCAGTGAGTGCCGCAACAAGTTGCCGCCACGCACGGGCGCGTCGATGCCGGCGTTGTCCACCGCCCGCTGCACCGCGCGACCCACTATGTGGGTGCTGATCGGTGCGCCGACGCGCAACCAATGCGGGACGAAGACTTCTCGGGAGTCGGTGGCAGGGCGCCCATGTTGCAGATAGTCGGTCAATACGCTCCCGACTTCGCTGGTCAGCGCCAAGAGCGCGCCGTGACCGGTCTTGCGGGAACACACACGTACCGCAGCGCCTCGCCAATCCACGTCTTCCAACTGCAGCCGCACCACCTCGCCAAGGCGCAGCCCCAGCCGCGCAATAGTCAAAATGATCGCCCGATCCGCAGGTCGCGCGGCGATCCTGACTTCAGCGAGGCGATCAACTGCTCGAGAACCTGCGGGACAAGGTGTCGAACCAAGCCGGAGGATCGATGCGGCACCATCGGCACCGCATCATCCAACCGGTCCGCGCGCAGCCCCACCGCACGCAGGAACCGGAAGAACACGCGCAACGACGTCGCCGCGAGTTCCACCGTTCTGAGCTGATAACGGCTCGACAGGCCGCTCACGAACGCCGCCACTTCGAACTGCTGGATCTCGGCGACATCGACTCCACCATCGACGGCCAGCGTCTCCAAGAACCCGCCGACGTGCAGGATGTAGTTGCGCCGCGTCCCCGCGCACAAGCCACGGGTACGACGAAGGTGCTCATCGAACGCCGCGAGTACGTCCCCGGGCGCCATTCGACTACGAGTTTGCATCTTCCTGCTCCTTACCTTCCGAATGAACCTTTCGGCTAGACAAGAAGCGTCGCGATTATGTGCAGCTACCGCGACCCCACGAAGCTACAAACCCCAGGCCAACCCGGCCCCACCAGACGACGGACGCATCGCACTGCACATAACCGCTGACTGAGCCGAAGATGTATTATGCGCAGCTGCGCATAATACATACGTGCGGACCTGGGCCGGCTTCACCTATGTGGCACTCATCGTGGACGTGTTCGCCCAGCGCATCGTCGCCTGGAACGCGGCCACCACTATGGCCACCGACCTGGTGATGACGCCACTGCGGATGGCACTGTGGCAACGCGACCGCGAGGGGAATCCGATCGAGCCGAAGTCACTGGTCTGCCCACAATGCACCTCCATTACCTGGAGTGTTGCGACGACCAGTTGAATCCGCCAATATGCATCTATAGCGTTCACTGAACGTCTCGCCCTCGAGGGGATCGAGCCGTCGATCGGCAGCGTCGGCGACGCCTACGATAACGCGCCCATGGAGACGATCAACGGGCTGTACAAGGCCGAGTGCATCCGCTCTTCGATCTTCCACGACGGGCCGTACCAGACGATCTCGGACGTTGAGTACGCGACCGCGGCGTGGGTCGAGTGGTACAACAATGAACGGCTCCACTCGAGCCTTGGGTACGTCCCACCCATCGAGTTCGAGCAGAGTTACTACGCCGCTCTCAAACGAGAGCTTCAACCCACATAGGAGCGGCGGAGAACTTGGGGCGGTTCAATCACCGACCTCATCGAGCGGCTCAACGCCGGCGACCTTCGGCACTAATTCGAGCCGAGTCGGGTTTGAACTTGCACGCCTTTAGTGAAAGCAATAGATCGAGCCGTGTAGTCGCGTCGTTGAGGTTCCGATCGAGCAGTTCACTGATTCGTGCGAGTCGGCCACGGAGACTGTTCGGGTGGAGGTTGAGCTGGCGAGCAGTCTCCTCCACGTTCCCGTTGCATTCGATATACGTCGCGACCGTGTGGACCAGCGCCCCGCTACGTCGTTCATCGTACTCTGCGAGCGGGGCCAGTATCTTGCGCGCCGTTCTCACGATTTCAGGAGCCGGGTGCACCCCGAGGACAAGCTGGTGGAAATTGACTTGGTCGAACCGGACCACTGGCGTGGGCCCATCAAGGCGTCTCGCTGTTTCGACGGCGCGGGAGGCTTCGGAAAATGACTCAGCGTAGTCGCTGACACAGCCCGTCACCGATCCCAGGCCCGCGGCCACGTCGGGCAACTGGAAAGCCCTGATTTGGTCTACCGCTTTCTCGATTATCCGTTGGGCGGCGGTCGAGCTGTCGCTTGGGACCAGAACCACCACCGTGTCACCGTGTTCAGCAACTAAAGTCCGCCCGGCTTCTCCATGGGCTGTCCGCGAGAGCGCCTGAGTGAGTCGATGTAGGAGCTGTTCGGAGACGTTCTTCGAAGCAGATTGACTACTGCGGAAACAGACGACCGCCACTACGTGCTGGGCGCGGAGATCGCACCCCGAGCGCTCGGCGTTTCGAAGCAGGCCCGCCTCGTCGAAGTGCGGGTTGTTGATCAACTCGTTGAGAATTCCACCGCGGAGGCGCAACTCGGCTTGTTCGGCACTGCGGATCTTAGCGAACTCGAGCGCGAAAACAGTGCTGGCCTGCTCCATTGCAACTTCACCGAGACTGTCATCAACGTCCCCCAACTCCGCGATTAAGTAGCCCTCGGTCTGTCCACCCAGGTTAATGGTGAGAACGCGCGTACTCCCGTTCACGTAGAGACGTGAAGTGTGAACGGCCAGTTCCGCGAGGGATGGCTCCTCCACGTGTCGCCCCTGGTGGGGCTCATCGGCTAGGTGGCGACCCTGCCAGTCAAGAAGCAGCACGGGTCCCCGGACCAATCCGGCCAGTGTCCGTGCCACAGCTTTAGGCCCACGATCAGAGAGAGCGACCTCCATCAAGTCCTTGTGGACTGCCATCGTGGCGAGGAGGCGACCGTGAACCTGGGCGTTGTTGATGGCGATTGCTGCCGCGTTTGCGAGGCTCGAGAGCAGAGTGAGCTGGTGGTCAGTGAACTTATAGGGGACACGTTTTGCGACGAAAAGAACTGCCAACAGTCGATTCTCGAACATCACCGGAGCAGCGGCGCCGCCCTGGATCCCTTCTTCGACAATGGCCTCCTCGATCTCCTGGTTGTGGCGCACTCGATCATCTAGCTCGAACCGGTAGTTGTTGACCACCATGGGGCGGCGCTCGGCGGCAACTGCGCCCCCGAGCCCGAAGCCGTACGGAAGAGTCAACGACTTGAACTTCTGCGACCGGACACTGTCGAATGCGCGCATGCGCAGAACTTGCTGCGAATCGTCGCAGGTAGCGAGGTAGGACACGTCACCGTCAAGCACACGATTCACCCTCCGGGCAATGGCCCGCAGCACTTCGTCTAGCTCGAGCTGACTGCAGATTTCGCGGGTCGTCTCGTACAACACTTGAGCCTCGACCAACGATCGGCCGAGAAAGGATGAGTCGGTCGCTTGACGAGGGTCGTCGGGCGTCGAACTGGGGCTCACAATCCACATGCTACAGGTAGATCACCACACTGAATCTTTCGAACGGTGTGGAGTCTCCACGTCGACTGTGTCTGAGATCACTCATATGCTCTGCCTACACCAGGCGCACACGTCGCCGCGGAGTGGACGGAGGATCAGGAAATGCCGACTGTGGATTCAGGGCAGGCAACAGTGTGGTGGGACTCGACCGGCAGCGGCACCCCCATCCTGCTCATCAACGGATTGAGTTCGCCGTCGGCGGCTTGGTTCCGGCTTGCTCCATTGCTCGAGTCAAACCATCGCGTGCTCACGTTCGACAATCTCGGCACCGGACGGACCCGTGCCCCATCGTGTGCATACACCGTGCCGATGCTTGCCGACGCAGCCACAGCAGTGGTCAGGGATGCAGGTGAGTCGGCGGCACATGTGCTCGGCATTTCGATGGGTGGTCTGGTGGCGCAGGAACTCGCCCTCAGTTACCCCGAATTGGTTCGGAGCCTGACACTTGTTTCGACTCACGCCGGGGGCCCCCACATGAGGCAGGATCAGGCCACTCTCGATCTGCTCGCCCAGGCGGCAAGCATGTCACCGGAGGAGAGAACCAGCGCTCTGGCCAGGTTGGCGTTCGCGGAGACGACACCGGTCGAACGGGTGGAGGAAGACCTTGCCCGGCGAGCCGACTACCCCACTACGGACGAGGGGTACCGCAATCAACTCACCGGCACTGCCCGTTGGGAGCGACTCGCAGACCTGCCCCGTATCGCTTGTCCGACCATGGTCGTGCACGGCGAACGCGACCGCATGGTGTCAATTGAGAGCGCGCGTCAACTGGCGGAGAACATCCCGAACGCGCAGCTGTCCGTACTCCCACACGCGGGTCATCAACTGTTCACCGACCAGCCCGAAGCGGGCGCTCGGACTGTGCTGGACTTCGTTGCCGCAGTCGACGGTGAACGGTAGCCAGGTGCACCGAGCCAGGCACTCCACCGCCGATGACGCGATCAGCGGCACTCAGTCATCACTACGACACCCCGGTAGAAAATCAAGGAGCGAACATGTCCACCTCGTCGTCATCGGTCAGTGGAGCACCGCAGAGTCTCGTAGGCCTGCTCGCAGACTTGGCAGCCGCCGCGCCGGACCGGCGAGCTCTGAGCTGTGGCGATGATGAAATAACCCGAGGCGAGCTCGAACGACGAACGAATCGACTGGCCCGCGCATACCAGCAGCTCGGTGTCACCAAGGATTCACTAGTGACGATCGGGCTACCCAACGGCATTGAATTCATCTCTTCGGCCATCGCGGTCTGGAAATGTGGTGCTACCCCACAACCGATCTCGGCGAAACTCCCGGGTCGCGAAACCGCCGCGATCATCGAGTTGGCGGCACCCACACTGGCTGTAGGCGTGGAAGCGCATGACGCTCCGGGTTGCCCCGTGGTCCCGGCGGGATACGAACCACCACAGGAACTCGCCGAGACCGCATTCGATCTAGGCGCAGCCAGCTCGCTGAAGGCGCCGACCTCGGGAGGAAGTACCGGGCGGCCCAAGCTGATCGTCTCCACGGATCCGGCCACAGCGGAGTCGGTTCTACCACTGGCGCAACTCGTGGGAATGCGCGAACACGACACCGTCCTCATCACTGGTCCGCTCTGCCATAACGCCCCGTTCACCCTGGCGATTTGTGGACTCGCTCTCGGCGGTCACGTTGTAGTGATGCCACGGTTCGATGCCACGATCTCGCTCCAGCTCGTCGAGTCCTGGTCCGTCACGTGGATGTACGCAGTACCCACGATGATGAGCCGAATCTGGCGGCTGACAGAACGTGAATCATACGACGCCAACTCCCTCCGTGTGGTGATGCACATGGCAGCGCCATGTCCGTCCTGGCTGAAGCAGGCATGGATCGACTGGCTGGGCGCCGACAGCATCCTCGAGCTGTACGCCGGGACCGAAATCCAAGCCGCAACAGTCTTGACCGGAAGCGAATGGCTATCGCGTCCAGGCACGGTGGGCCGACCGGTTTTCGGTGAGATGATCGTGCTCAACTCAGAAGGGGAACGGCTACCTTCTGGTGAAGTGGGGGAAGTCTGGATGCGGCGCGGCGAGGGAGCTTCCAACCCTTACCGCTACATCGGAGCCGAAGCCCAATCACGCGACGGCGGCTGGGAAACCGTGGGAGACATGGGATGGATGGACGACGACGGCTACCTCTACCTCGCCGACCGCAAAGCGGACATGATCCACGTCGGCGGTGCCAACGTTTACCCTGCGGAAATCGAAAGCGCGCTCCTTGAGCAGCCGCTGGTTCTCTCCGCAGTGGTAATCGGCCTTCCCGACGATGACCTCGGCCAGGTCCCACATGCCCTGGTCGAACTGGAACAAGATCTTGGCGATGACGACCTCTACTCCCACCTGTCAGATCGGATCGCCCGCTACAAAATCCCCCGGTCGTTCGAGCGAGTGAGCGAACCACTGCGCGACGACGCGGGCAAAATTCGGAGATCCACGCTCGTCGCTGAACGCGTCACACCTGACAACTGATCGCAACTTGAAGATAGACCGTTCGCTGCGCTCGCCGTCGCTAACGACCGCTCACCTGGACCGTGGCAGCTCTCACGGCACGCCTCACGCTTGCCCTCTCCTAATGAACTCTGGTCGTCATCGCCAATTCCTCACCGACCCCTCGCCGCGATAACCATGTAATCCCTATCGGGTCGATAGGTCGATTGGTACCCGCCTGCCCACTTCTGCTCAGATTCACCCCGTACCCGGAAGGGCTTCACATCATGACCGCACAAATTTTGCAGGCCGCACCACCCGGCCAGCATGACACTCGCGCCAAAGCTTGGGGATTCACCGGTCTATTGGTTCTCCTCTACATCATAAATTGGGGCGACAAGGCCATCTTCGGTGTGGTCGCCCAACCCATCGCCGAGGAGTTCGGTCTAAGCGCTTCTCAGATCGGCCTTATCGGCAGTGCGTTTTTCCTGACTTTTACTCTCGGTGGCCTCCTCGCCGGGTTGATCAATAAGTGGTTGCCGCTCCGCTGGTCCCTGGTGCTTCTGGCGGTTGGCTGGGCAGCATCCATGATTCCCACGGTAGTGGTTGCAGGATTCGCCGTACTGCTGATAAGTCGCATGATTCTCGGATTATTCGAGGGACCGTCGGCTGCTTTGATCCTCTCCGGTGTCTACACTTGGCATCCCCCTGAAAAACGAAGCTTTCCGTCTGCATGCATTAACGCCGCCGGAGGAATTGCTCAATTCGCGGTTGCACCACTATTGGCCTTAGTGGCAGCTGCCTGGGGTTGGCGTGCGGCGTTCATCAGCCTCGCTGCGGTCGGCATCGCATGGTGCGTGATTTGGTTGCTGACCTGGAAAGAAGGCCCCTTCGGGGCCCAAGAGCCAATTCGTCGGGACGATCTGGACGCGGCGTCGGCATCAACAGTCGCCCACCGAGTCCCGTGGACCACAATATTTTTCACGCCGACCTTCATCGGCGGAGCAGTGGGCGCTTTCGCCATGTACGCACTCATCACGGTTGTGCTCACCTGGTTGCCATCATACTTCGAAGTGGGACTGGGCTACTCCCGCGTGCAGGCAGGAGTAATGTTCGGAATACCGAGCATCGCTGGAATCGTCATAATTCTCTTCGCCACCGCTATTGCTGATAGATTGCTGGTCCGCGGAGTAAGTTCGCGTATCGTGCGCGGAATCGTTCCAGGCATCGGGTTGTTGTTGTGTGGACTGGCATTGGTGACGCTTCCGTACATCGGCGTCCCTATTGTAGCGGTCGCAGTAGTATCTTTCGGCTACGGTATCGGTGGCATCGTGTTTCCATTGTTCAGCTCGGGACTGTCCGAGATATGCCCGCCGGGGCAAATCGCGGGGGCACTCGGAGTTTTCCTCGCCCTCCAGACATCCGCCGGCCTAGTCGCCCCGTATCTCACCGGAGTGATCGTCGACTCTTCAGAGTCCCCTGCGGCCGGGTACGCATTCGCCTTCCAGGTCTGTGGGATCTTAGCTTTAGTCGGCGCTGTCGTCGCGCTAGTCTTCGTCAATCCGGTTCGGGACGCTCAGCGCGTTCTCGCTAACCAGGCCTGAGTTCCACAAGTTGATGCCGTTCTAGGGTAGTTCGCCAGGATCGAAGGATGGCTCGGCGCCGAGGAAGCGACGGTCCCGGAAGGTGCTGTCTGCGTCGGCGAAATACGAGATCTGGCTGCGGCTGGTCCGGGACGAGGCCACGATCGCCCAGGCCGCGACAGAGGCCGGGGTGGACCGGTCGACGATCATCCGGGTCCGGCAGGTCGCCAAGGAGGGAGCGATGGCGGCGCTGGCCGCGTCCCGCCCGGGGGTGTCGGGCAAGTCGGCGCGGGACGCGGAGTTGGAGGAGGCCAACGCCGAGATCGACCGGCTGGGCGAGGCGGTCACGGAACTGGCGGTGAAGCTGACGCTGCTGGAGGGAAAAGGGGGGCCGGTCTGATGCCCATGGCGCCCGTTCCGGCCCGAGTCGACGCGCCCACCAAGCAGGTCCTGCTGGACCTGCTCGGCCACGCCGCCAGCCGGGGCTGGTCTCTGGTCGCCGCCTGCGAGGCGCTCGGGCTGGACGTGCGCCGGGCACGACGCTGGACCCGCCGACAAGTCACCGACGAGGGCTTGGATGATGGGCGCCCCGGGGGCAGTGTCAATGCCCTGACCCCGACCGAGATCACCGCGATCCTGTCGGCGTTCGAGACCTTCGGCGAGAAGGATTTTTCGCACCGGCGCCTGGCTCACCGTGGTTCCTATAAGCATCTGTTCTGGGCCGCCCCGTCCACCGTGCATCGGGTCTTGAACGAACATGACCTGCGGTTTCGACATCCTCCGCGACCCTCGGCGAGTGCCCGGCGACCGTTTCCGGACTGGGCGTCCTACACCCCGGGCTCGATCTGGATCTACGACACGACGCATTCTGTGGCCGCTGGTATGGGGGCGCTGTTCATCGAGGATTTCGTCTCACGCAAATGGATCACCACCGTGGTCTCGCCGGAGGAGACGCACACCCAGGTCCAGCTCGCGTTCGAGCAAGCCCTGGAGGCCGAGGGGTTACTGGAGTCGGCTCTGGAGCGAGCCCAGGCCCTGGACCGGGACCTTGCCCTTGATGGTGAGGACGAGCTGACGCCGATCCTGCTGGCCGTGTCCGATAACGGCTCGCAGATGATCGCGGCGAACACCCGCAAGTCCATGGCCATGTTCGCCATCGCTCAGCACTTCGGCCGGCCGTCCACGCCGACGAATCAAGCGTGGATCGAATCGCTGAACGGCACCATCAAGGCAGAGTGGCCGCACCTGACACAGATCACCGACCCGGCCCTGCTGCGAGCCGAACTCGACGAGGTGAGGACCGAGTACAACACCAGAAGGCTGCACTCTGCGATCGGGTACGTCGCTCCCGACGACGAGCACCACGGCCGCGGGAAAGCCATCCGGCAAGCCCGACGCGACGGCTTAGCCAAGGCCGCCAAGGAACGGCTGGCCTACAGTCGGAACCAGCGGAAGAATCAACCCCACCAAGAAGGCCCAGATGTGGTTTGATTCCCGGCCCCAAAGCGGACATTAACGCTGAAACACCTCACGTATTCGAGGGAAATAAGGCAGAGACCTAGAACCTGGTCGTATCAGGGATCCGAATGCTGGCCTGCACCGGCGCCTCCGCCATCCTTGCAGCGTGTGAACACGAAGCGATGCGCTACCGCTTCCTGCCCGTCGCCACGCTGTTAATTCGCAGCAGCCGCCGGCGGAAGGTCAAGATTCCGGAGAGCTGGCCCTGGGCCACCGCCATCGAGGCCGTGTTCCACACCATCGCCGCGATACCCAGACCCGCCTGAGCCCCTACCCGGCCTCGACAACACTACCCGGAGACCCGCCCACCGGCAGCGCCAGCCGGCCCCAGAACACGCCTACATGACCCGAATGACACAACATCCGTAGAGCACCAGGATCCTCACACCCCGTTAATCAGGGGGCTAGCTGCAATGGCGACACGGGCCGAACCACCGCGCCCAGCAGTATCTGGGGTGCCCGATCTCATCGCTCTGGGATCGGGCGTCACCGCGTGCAGCGCTCAATGTAGAAGCGTTGCGCCGCCGCAGGCAGTGAGCACCTGCCCGGTCACGTAGGAGGACTCTTGGGAAGCGAGAAATGCCACACAGGAGGCGATTTCGTCCGGGGTCCCGGTCCGGCCGAGCGGAAGCCCGTTTGCGGCCGACTCGGTGAACGTGGCAGGCATTCGGGTGAACATGCCGGCGTCGATGTAGCCCGGTGCCACGCAGTTCGCGGTGATGCCGTGCCGACCGAGTTCGATTGCGACACTCCGGGTCATCGCCTCGATCGCTCCTTTGGCGGCGCCGTAGACGGCACCACCGAAGGCTCCTTGCACGGTGATGGAGCTGGTGTTGACAATCCGGCCGTAACGCCTTTCGGTCATTATCGGCGCTGCGGCGCGCATAGTGTTTAGAGTCCCGGCCACATGAGAGGAAAGCACGTCGTCGAGGTCGGTGTCGCCAATCTTTCGCAATGTAGCGCTCCGGAAGGCGCCGGCCATGTTGACCAGGACGTCGAGGCGGTCGCATTCAGCACGGACAGTGTGGACTGCTGCGTCGACCTGATCCCTGTCCGCGACATCGACAGTCAGTGCGATGACCCGATCGCGGAGGTCTCCCAGCTCGGCATCGAGGCGAGCCGACGCGTCGGATGACTGGTCGAACACGAAGACCCGCGAGCCTTGGCTGGCAAAACGTCGCACCACCTCGATCCCGATTCCTCCGGCGCCGCCGCTGACAATCGCGGCGGGGGTCCGCTCGCGGGGTGTGGTGCTGCGAACGTTCATGTCTTTCCCTTCGGGGTGGTGTTCTGACTCGCGAAGCTGGCGGACCTCGGCGATCCGTCGTGACCTGCCGTCTGGCCGCAGTTCTCGTTGTCGTTTCGGGCGTAGGGCCGGTTCGTGAAATTTGCTCACACTGTTCTTGCCGAATCGTGATCCGGTTCTTGATGACGGCGGGTCGAAGTGCTGGTGCCCTTCGTCTTCGAGCCGATGAGCGAGCTCTATCGTAAGTCAACTGGGAGTTAGATTTCTCTCCAGAGTGAAGAAGTCGTTTGGTCGACACTACAGAGCGCATTAGGGCCGACATGAGCTCGGTTGACGTTCAAACCGACAGCTCTCGGGTCTTGCCAACTAAGTAAACGTAGGTTACGTTCAAGGGAAGTCGAGCCGTAAGGAAGGGGTCGAGAGATGAGTAATGAAGTGCGCGTGGCCGGGGTGGGCATGATTCCGTTCACGAAGCCCGGTCGAAGTGCCAGCTACAGCGAGATGGGAGAGGCCGCCGCGCGTGCCGCGCTGGCGGATGCGGGCATCGGCTACACGTTGGTGCAACAGGCCTACGTCGGGTATGTCTACGGTGATTCGACGTCCGGGCAGGCCGCGCTCTACGGGCTCGGGCAGACCGGGATTCCGATCGTCAACGTCAACAACAACTGCTCGACCGGTTCGTCGGCACTGTTCCTGGCGCGTCAGGCTGTGGCCAGCGGAACTGTCGACTGCGCGCTGGCGCTCGGCTTCGAGCAGATGGTGCCGGGTGCACTGGGCACCAACTACACCGATCGGCCCGGGCCGATGACCCGGATCGAGGCGATTCGGGACGAGTTGCAGGGTGTCGATACCCAGTCGCCGATGGCGGCCCAGTTCTTCGGTGGTGCGGGTCAGGCCTACGTCGACGAGCACGGGATCGATCCGGCGGTCTTCGCGGAAATTTCGGTGAAGTCCCGCAAACACGCGGCAAACAACCCGTACGCGGTGTTCCGAGAGCCGGTCAACGTAGAGGAAGTACTGGCTTCTCCGCAGATCTACGGTCCGCTGACGCGGTTGCAGTGCTGCCCGCCCACTTGCGGCGCGGCGGCGGCAATCGTGTGCACTCCCGAGTTTGCGAAGAAGCATGGGGTCCGCGCCGATGTCGTTATCCGCGCGCAGAGCCTGACCACCGACACGTCGACCACGTTCAGTGAACCTGACATGCGCAAGGTGATCGGCGCCGACATGGCGGCGATAGCCGCGCAGAACGTGTACGAGGCTGCGGGTGTGGGACCGGAAGACATTCGGGTGGTCGAGTTGCACGACTGCTTCACCACTAACGAGTTCCTCACCTACGAGACTCTGGGCCTAACACCGGCAGGAACAGCGGAGAAATTCATCCGGGACGGGGACAACACCTACGGCGGCCGAGTCGTCACCAACCCCTCCGGCGGGCTCCTCTCGAAGGGCCACCCACTTGGAGCAACGGGCTTGGCACAGTGCACGGAATTGGTGTGGCAGCTGCGCGGACAGGCCGAGGCCCGACAGGTCGACGGTGTGAATCTGGCGCTGCAGCACAACCTTGGTCTCGGCGGCGCGTGTGTGGTCACGCTCTACGAGAAGGTCGATGCCTGATGACTCTGAATTCTTCCGTTATCGGCGCCGAAGAACCCGGTCAAACGCTGCTGCTCACCCGCAGCCGACTCCGGGCATTCGCTAAGGCGACCGGACAGGTCGACCCGATCTACCTGGACGTCGACGCCGCCCGGAGCGCGGGTCACCGCGACCTGCCGGCGCCACCGACCTTCCTGTTCGGGATCGACCTCGAGGCACCGAATCCGTTCGCGTTCATCGAGGGACTCGGTATCGACTTGCGCACCGTACTGCACGGCGAGCAGCAGTTCACCTATCACGAGATGGCCTGTGCGGGTGACGAACTGTCCACGCACACCAAGGTCGTCGACGTCTACTCGAAGAAGGGCGGTGCCCTCGACTTCCTGGTCCGCGAGACGACGGTGACCAATCAGGACGGGGCCGTCGTTGCCGAACTGCGCAACACTCTCGTGATCCAGAATCGTCCGACCGGAGCTGATGTTTCGTGAAATCTCAGACCATAGCGGTAGGTATGGAATTGCCCGCCCTGACGATCGAGCCGATCAGCCGGACCACTCTGGCGCTGTTCGCCGGAGCATCGGGCGACCATAACCCGATCCACATCGACCTTGATGTCGCGAAGAGCGCCGGTCTCCACGATGTTTTCGCCCACGGCATGCTGTCGATGGCCTATCTCGGTCGGCTGCTCACCGACTTCGTGCCACAGCAACAGATCCGCTCCTACAAGGTGCGCTTTGCGGCGATTACGCCCGTGCATGGGCAGCCCATCTGCACCGGCACTATCACTTCGATGGACGAAGTCGAGGGTGAGAACCAGGCCCACATCGAACTCAAAGTCGAACTTGCGGACGGCACCGTCACTCTTCTCGGTGAAGCCGTCGTCGCACTCGACCGGTAAGACCACCTCGCAAACGACAAGGAACTCACTTCATGGGAAAGCTCAACGGAAAGACCGCCATCGTTAGTGGCGCTGGTCGCGGTATCGGCCGCTCCATCGCCCTCAAATTGGCCGGCGAGGGCGCAAACGTCGTCGTCAACGACCTCGACTCGGACCCAGCCACCTCTGTCGTCAGCGAGATCACCGCTACCGGCGGCAATGCCGTCGCCTGCTCGGGCAGCGTCACAGACCCAGATTTCGGCGAGCGATTTGTCGGTACTGCCACAGACGAATTCGGCGGACTCGACATCATCGTCAACAACGCCGGCTACACCTGGGACAACGTGATTCAGAAAATGGGCGATGATCAGTGGGATGCGATCCTCGACGTGCATCTGAAGGCGCCCTTTCGTATCCTGCGGGCTGCGCAACCGGTGATCAGAAAGGCCGCCAAGGCGGAGAAAGAAGCTGGCACTCGGGTGCACCGCAAGGTCGTCAACATCTCCTCCATCGCCGGCCTCTACGGCAATGTCGGACAGGTCAACTATTCCTCGGCGAAGTCCGGCATCATCGGGATGACCCGTACCTTGGCCAAGGAGTGGGGCCGGTACAACGTCAATGTCAACGCCGTCGCGTTCGGGTTCATCGAGACTCGCTTGACCGAGGTTGCCGCCAACGGCGACGCGACCATTGACATCGAAGGCCGTGAGATCAAGGTCGGGGTCAACCCGCAACTGCTCGAGACGTTGAAGGCGACGATTCCGCTGGGTCGGCCGGGCACCCCGGACGAGGCCGCCGGATCGGTCGTGATGTTCACCTACCCCGAGTCGGATTACGTCAGCGGCCAGATCATCGTCACCGGCGGCGGATATGAAGGCTAAGGAGGCGCCATGAACACCCCTACCCCGTACGACTCGGGCTGGCAGGACGACGAAACCCGTGCGCTTGGTGAACTTGCGGACAAGTTCTTCGCCAACGAACTCGTGCCCCACCGCGAGCGGTTCGAAGCCCAGCATTTCGTCGACCGTGAGGTCTGGACCAAGGCTGGCGACCTCGGTTTGCTGTGCTGCTCGATTCCGGAGGAGTACGGCGGTGGGGGCGGCACCTTCGCGCACGATCTCGCGGTCGTCCAGGCTCAGTACCGGGCTCTCGATACCGGTTTCGGCAACATGGTGCACAGCGGGATCGTCGCACACTATCTTCTGGCGTATGGCACCGAGGAGCAGCGCCGCCGCTGGCTGCCGCGGATGGCCAGTGGGGAGATGATCGCCGCCGTGGCGATGACGGAACCGGGGGCGGGTTCGGACCTCAAAGCGATCCGTACCCGTGCGGACCGCGACGGTGATCATTACGTGATTAACGGATCAAAGACCTTCATCTCCAACGGATCGCAGGCAGATTTGGTCGTCGTGGTCGCCAAGACCGATCCGCAAGCAGGGGCAAGAGGTGTCTCGCTGATCGTCGTCGAGACTGCGGACTGCCCCGGGTTCGTGCGCGGCCGAATCCTCGACAAGGTCGGCCAGCACAGCGCCGACACCTCGGAGCTGTCGTTCGAGGACGTCCGCGTTCCGGTCGAGAATCTGCTCGGTGGTGAGGAAGGGCACGGCTTCGGCCAACTGATGACCCAGCTCCCCCAGGAACGATTGCTGATCGGCGTCGCTGCGGTCGCCACCATCGAGGCCGCCGTCGCAGAAACCGTTGCGTACACCAAGGCTCGCAAGGCGTTCGGGCAGACGATTTTCGACTTCCAGAACACGAAGTTCGTGCTCGCCGAATGCGCCACGGTCGCCCATGCGACACGGGTGTTCATCGATTCGTGTATCGAACGCCAACTTCGCGGCACATTGGATGCCACCACAGCGGCGATGGTCAAGTGGTGGCTGACCGAACAGCAGGTCGAGGTGATCGACCGGTGCCTGCAACTGTTCGGCGGCTATGGATACATGCGGGAGTACCCCATCGCACGGATGTATGCCGACGCTCGCGTGCAGAAGATCTACGGCGGAGCCAACGAAGTCATGAAGGATCTGATCGCGCGCGCCCTCTGAACGAGAACGCGGCACGACAGCAAGGAAACGGAACAAGCATGAACACAGGACCTCTCACCGGACTGAAGGTGGTGGAACTGGCCGGGATCGGACCGGGCCCGCACGCCTGCATGCTCCTCGCCGACCTCGGCGCCGACGTCGTCCGGGTCGAGCGGGCCACCGGGGCCGGCCCCGGGATCGACATCGAGCGCGACGTCGCGCTCCGAAGTCGCACCATCGTCGAGGCGAACCTCAAGGATGCCGACGATGTGGCGACGGTGCTCGACCTTATCGACGGAGCGGACGTGCTGATCGAAGGATTCCGTCCGGGAGTCACCGAACGGCTCGGCCTCGGTCCCGAGGTGTGCCTGGCACGCAACCCCGGCCTGATCTACGGGCGCATCACAGGATGGGGTCAGGACGGACCGAATGCCCACCGCGCCGGCCATGACCTGAACTACATCTCCTCGACGGGAATCCTCGACAGCATCGGCCGCGCCGGGGAACGCCCGGTCCCGCCCCTGAACCTGGTGGGCGACTTCGGTGGCGGATCGATGTTCCTGGTCTTCGGGGTGATGGCCGCGCTGTGGGAACGGGAGCGGTCCGGTCGCGGGCAGGTGGTCGACGCGGCCATGGTCGACGGCGCCAGCGCCCTGGCCCAGATGATGTGGTCGATGCGCGGCAACGGCACCTGGGCGCCGGGACGCGGGCGCAACACCCTGGACGGGTCGGCACCGTTCTACGACACCTACACCTGCGCCGATGGGAAGTTCTTCGCCGTCGGGGCGATCGAACCGCAATTCTTCGCGGAACTTCTCCGGTTGCTCGAACTCGACCCCGACACGCTTCCGGGCCAGTGGGACCGCGCCCGGTGGGACGAGTTGCGCACCGGCCTCGCGGCTGCGTTCACATCCCGGACCCGCGACGAATGGGCGGCGGTGTTCGAGGGAACGGATGCATGCGCCACCCCGGTCCTGTCATGGGACGAGGCCATGGAGGATCCGCATCTGCGGGCACGGGGAACCCTGGCACGGATCGACGGAGTCGATCAGGCGATGCCCGCTCCTCGGTTCTCGCGGACCCCGCCCGCCGCCCCGCGCTCCGTCCCCACCGACCGGGCGGCACTGCGCGAGCAGATATCTCGCTGGGACCGTCTCGCGACGCGATAATCAATCGCGCGACGCGGTGATTGATCGGGGCCCGCCGGCACGAATCCGGCGGGCCCCGATGCTCGTCAGTCGGCGCAGCCGAGTATCGCCATCACCATCGCTGTTAGATTGTCTTCGATCGAGGTGTCGAACGCCGCTGGTGTGCGCGAGACATCGTGAATGACCGCCAACCCTGCATGGGCGAGGGCTCGGGCGGGCGCCTGCTCCAGATCGGATCGGCTCGATCGGATCAGCGCCACCCACTCACGCACGTATTCGCGTTGGCGTGTCCGAACGGTCGGGTCGTCTCGGCTGTCGATCAGAGCCAGTGACGTCAACTGGAGCCTGCCATGCGTCCTCCGCACATAGCCACGGACGACAGCCTGTAGTGCCTGACGTGCATCGCTGTGTTGATGGAGCGCCTCCCCGAGATCCAGCCACAGCGCCTGGGTAGCGCGGTCAAGGGCGGCGGCGAGGATGTCTTCCTTTCCGCGGAAATGAGTGTAGAGACTCGGACCGGTAACCCCGACCGTAGCGCCGATGTCCTCCATCGACGTTGCGTGCACCCCTTTGGCCGCGAAGAGTTGGATCGCCTTTTGTAACAGCAATTCCCGCCGCGAGACCGGTTCGAGGGCGGGAACGGACG
This sequence comes from Dietzia sp. KRD202, assembly GCF_017168155.1. Lineage (NCBI taxonomy): Bacteria > Bacillati > Actinomycetota > Actinomycetes > Mycobacteriales > Dietziaceae > Dietzia > Dietzia sp. KRD202. The sequence goes on from NZ_JABFAN010000014.1 coordinate 52,733, forward strand.
GACTAGCAGGGCCGGCGTTCTCGCTCAGATGGGTGTCGCACAGCGAGCGGCAGGCCGTCTTCAACAGGCCCGCGTACTCTGCGGAGGGCAGGACTAGGGAGTGGGTCCCGGGGCTGGACAACACGCTTTCCACGGCCCGAGAGAGCAGACGCGCCTGTTCTCGGGACAACTCCGGGCGATACCGCTCGATCAGGGCGAGGTAAGTGCGGTTGATGTCCCTCAGGTGCTCGCGCAGCTCGGCTTGGTCGTCGTCGGGTAGGTATTGGAGCTGACGGGACCAAAGAGCACCGAGTTGCCGGTGACGAACCGCCGCATCGCATGCCAGGGACAGTGCCTCGTCCAACGACGAGGTGGAATCAATCCTGGGAAAACTGTCGAGGCTTTGTCTGATGGCCAGAGCCAGCAACTCGGCCTTGTTCGGATAATGTCGATACAGCGCACCAGCCGTGATATCTACTGATGCCGCGATCGCGTTCATCGTCACATTCGGAAAACCATTCTGCACGAACAGAGTTGCCGCCGAATCCAAGATCTGCTGTTTACGCCCCTTCGGGCGGGTCCGCCGACGCGGGGACGTGTCTTCGGCCAACATGAGACTCCATTTCACCGGGGTAGGCAGATCCCCGCCAAGAGTACGAAACGTGGGCGGTCATATTCTGTCCGCCCACGTTTCGGGGTTGATCTGCTCAGATGTCCGCCATGTCAGAGTCACCGTGGTCGCGGAGGGTCAGCATCGCCACGAACGTACACGCCGCCAGGATGGCGACGTACCAGGGAAAGACCCATCCGATGCCAATCTCCGAGAGCCACTGCATGATGAAGGGCGCGGTGCCGCCGAATATCGCCGCACCGATCGCGTACGGAAGACCGAGGCCGACTGCGCGGATTTCTGTGGGGAACTGCTCGGCCATCGCGATCGGCCCGATAGCAGCAAAAAGGGCAAAAATTAGCAGTGCGAAGGTCTGCAGGATCAACTGCCTCGCGAACGTCTCCTCGAGCAGAGCAAAAAGTGGCACTACCGTGATCGCGGCTCCCGCGCAGAAGGCCAGGATGAGGACGCGTCGGCCGTACCTGTCCGAGATCGCCCCGACTACGGGGAGAGACAGGATGAACACGACGAGCGCGATCACGTTGGCCCACAACGCCGCCGAGGCATCGAGGCCGCGTCCGGTCAAGTACACGGGTAGATATGAGGCGAAAATGTAGTACCACAGGCCACTCAGCCCTGCCAGCAGGACTAGTCGCAGAAAATCCGCTCGATGGTCGCGCAGGAGTGTCGCCAAGACGCCCCCCGGGCTGCGGGGTGTCGTCGCGGTGGATTCGAACGCAGACGTCTCGTGCAGGTTGCGGCGAAGCATCAAGGCAATCACGCCGATTAACGCACCGAAGATGAATGGCAGTCTCCAACCCCAGTCCTGCAACTGACTTTCCGACAGCGTCGCGTTCAGAAGTAGCGCTATACCGGTAGCTGCAAGCGATCCGACGGTGGCCGAGATGTAGAGAACGCTGCCGTACAGACCCCGTCTCTTAGGAGGGGACACCTCGGCGAGGTAGGTACTGACGGCGGCGAGCTCGCCACCCGCGGACATACCTTGGCACCCTCTGGCAACCAGAAGCAGTATCGGTGCAAGGACACCGACTTGCGCGTAGGTGGGTGAGATACCGATGAGCAGGGTGCCGCCGGCCATCAGCAAGATCGTCACGACCATCCCGGTCCGGCGACCGCGCCGATCGGTGACGAGCGAGAGTAGGTAGCCACCCAGTGGCCGGAAGAGGAACCCCGCTCCAAACACCGCCAAGGTGCTCAGCAGCGCGGCAACCGGATTTCCGGACGGGAAGAACTGTAGGGAGAGCAGTACCGAGAACTGGGCGTAGATCATCCAGTCGAACCACTCGAGCGCGTTGCCAACCCCCGCGCCTATCAGGGCCCGCTTCGGCGTCGGCGACGCGGTGTGTGCTGGCTTGTGATTGCCGTTCGAGTTGGCGCCGCGAACGGACGGGTTTCTGAGCAAAGGATCATCTGCTGATCGACGGAGGGTGGGCGTCGAGTTCGTCTCGTCGAGCCTGCAGAAGGGTGAGGAGTTGCTCGTCACTGTGCGAGACGACCCACACCGAGGGGCGTGACCTGGGCCACTATTAGACTTTACCAATCCGAATCACCGTTTACAAGAGCGATGTACCCATCACCTCTGACGCGGCGCACCCTAGTCGGGACGCTCGCATAACTGCAGATAGAAGCCAATTTTGCGTCGGAGATTATGTTCCATCGCGCATCCGGTCCAGATTTCGCATGGTTGCGAGTAGTGAATACCTATAGACATAAGTTCCCCTCCCTGGGTAGTGTGATCGGCGGCACAGGTGAGTGTCAGCGCCGCGCTCGGATACCGGGCTTGTGTAGGGAAAGGTCATTGGATGTCTGATGAGCGCACGTTCGGTCACGTCCGCGGTGAGGTCGACGCCGATGGTGTCGGTGCCGTCACTCTTGACCGCCCGGAGCGGCTCAATGCGGTCGACGGCGAACTGATCGGGAGCATGATCGATGCCTTCACCTGGGTCGGCGAACACCAGCGATGTCGATCTGTGGTTCTTGCTGGCCGCGGCCTCTCCTTCTGTGCTGGACTAGATCTTCATAACGGCTTGGGCACGAACACGTTTCACGATCCCGTGCTGGAGGTCGAGCACGGGATTCGACGCGGTGCCGCCGTCGTTCGGATCATGCGCGAGATCCCACAGCCGGTGATTGCTGCGGTACACGGGTACGCGGTCGGTGCCGGATTCGCCTTCGCCGCGGCCGCGGACATTCGACTCGCGTCTCCAGACGCCCGGTTCAACGCGGTGTTCGTCAAGATCGGCATGTCCGCCGGCGACCTGGGACTGAGTTGGCTCCTGCCCCGGATCATCGGGGCGGGCCGTGCCGCGGATTTGTTCCTCACTGGAAGTGAACTGACTGCCCAGCACGCGCTGGCAGCGGGTTTCGTCGCCGGCATCGAATCGGACCCCCACGCGGCGGCGCAGCGCAGAGCCCGCGACATCGCGTTACTGCCATCGTACGGAGTTGTGACCACCAAACGACTGCTCAACGCCAGCCTCGACGTCAGCGGACTACATCAGCATCTCGAATCCGAGGTGCGCGCCCAGGCACTCGGAATGCTCACCGACGACCACCGAGCAGCCTTGCAGCGATTCCGGACACCGAGAGCCGCTGCGATCCCGACCCCCACCGGAGCTCCGTCATGACCGAGACCACTGCGTTCATCCGCCGCGAGAACCCCGCCGAGGGCGTCGCGCGCATCGTCCTGGCCCGTCCCGAGATGCGCAACGCCCAGAGCCCCGAACTGCTCTACCAACTCGATGCAGCCCTCGCCGCCGCGGCCCACGACGCGGCCGTCAAAGTCATCGTGCTGGCAGCGGACGGGCCGGACTTCTCCTCCGGTCACGACCTCAAAGCCGGATTCGCGCTCCCGTGTGAACCGGTCGCGACCATCGCATCCGGACTCGACGAGCCCGGCGCAGCAGGGCACTACGCCTTCGAATGCGAAGCATACCTGGGACTATGCCGACGCTGGCGCGACATCCCGAAGCCCACCATCGCCTCCGCGCAGGGCCGCACCATCGCCGGGGGACTGATGCTGCTGTGGCCAATGGACATCATCGTGGCCGCCGACAATGCCACCTTCTCCGACCCGGTCACTGCGTTCGGCGTCAACGGCGTCGAATATTTCACCCATGCCTGGGAATTGGGAGCGCGCCGGGCCAAGGAACTGCTGTTCACCGGCGGCATTCTCGACGCCTCCGAGGCCCACCAACTGGGCATGGTCAACCATATTGTCCCCGCGGCCGAGCTCGACGCCGCCACACTCGCCCTCGCCGTACGGATCGCCGCCCGGCCCGCATTCGGACTCCGGCTCGCCAAGGAAAGCATCAACCGCAGCCTCGACGCACAGGGCCAGCAGGTCGCCCTCGACACCGCCCTCGCGCTGCACAACCTTGGACACGCCCACAACGTCAAGCAGTTCGACAGCATCATCGACCCGCGCGGCGCGGAGGTCATCCGTGCCGGCGCCCAGACGTGACCGGAACCGGCAGTCGCTGATTCCATATCCGCCTCGAACGACAGGAAGACGGATGACGCAACGAGCATCACAATCGGTGCACCTCACGGTTGCCGACATCGTATGCAAGAACCGTACGTTCGCTGAACACGAAAGGGCGGAAGCCAAGCCCGCTCTCGTTCACGGACCCGACCGGGTCACGTTCGCGCAACTCGACGACCGGTCCTCGCGCTTGGCGTCCGCACTGGCACGGGCAGGCTTCACTCTGGGGGACCGTGCAGCGGTGCTGCTGCACAACCGGATCGAGCACCTCGAGATCTTCTTCGCCCTGGCGAACCTGCGCGGCGTCATCGTGCCCGTGAACTTCCTGTTCAAGCCGAATGGAGTCGACACCGACGGCAACTGGCGCGTCGTCGCCTCCGACGTGAACTTCCCCAACGGAATCGTCGTCTACGAGCGCGCCCGCCGTCTGATTGTCGCGGAAACCTTCGGTGCGGCCCTAGCACCTTCGACGTCACGGCCGACGGCTCGCTTGCCAATCGGCAGGTGTGGCCGATCGGTTTCCCGCCTGACGGCGTCGCGTTTCCCGATGCCGAGGGGCAGGTGTGGGCGGCGCCACGCGGCCGTGCGACGAATCGCTCCAGGCGGCACCGAAACCGAACGTATCGACACCGGTCAGCTGTGCCTGGCAGCCGGGCTCGGCGGACCCGACGGGTCACGCACTGTTCCTGTGCACCGCCCCGGTGACCGAACCCCAGCAGGCTCTCTAGCTCCAAGAAGCCCAAGTGGAAGTTGTCCGGGTGGGAACCCCGCCGCCGGATCAGCGGCCGGTGTTGCCGGGCGCGGGCTCCGGGAGATGACAGCACCTGAGCGGTTTCTTCTTCTATCCGTCTGAACCGCGCTTAAAGGAAGCGGCCCCGGAGTTGTCGAGGCGGCCTCTATCGAGCGTGCAACCTGCAAATGTGTTTACTCAATCTGGATGTGGAGGCTCACAATGGCCACAATCGCTGGGACCCTGCGTGCGACGGCGGGGCGCGTTCCCGACCGCGAGGCGCTAATCTTCGGGGAGACCCGCTACACCTACGCCGAGTTGGATGCCGAGGTCGATCGGGTGGCTGGGGTACTGGCCGACCATGGGTTGCGTAGGGGCGACCGTCTGGCTCTGATGGCCACCAACTCGGACCGATTCGTCATCACGTTCTACGCCTGTCACCGTCTCGGGGCCATCTTGGTTCCGGTCAATCCCGCGTCCGCGGTACCCGAACTCGAGTATCTTCTCCACGATTCCGGGGCAACGGTTGTGGTTTTCGACCCGGCGGTCGAGGCTGTCGTGCGCACCGCGGCCGAGGCAGGTGTTCTCGGCTCGCGGCAGATTTTCGCCACCGCCCGGGTCGAGGGGTTCGCGGACCTGTTCGCCTTGGCAGCTGACCGCGACGCCATCCCGGTGGAGGTGGGGGTGGGGGAATCGGACGACGCCCAGATTCTCTACACCTCGGGCACCACCGGAGCGCCGAAGGGAGCACTGTTCGATCACCACCGGGCCCTGTGGGATGCGTTCTCTTGCAGTGCCACCTGCGGCATGGCCGACGGTGATCGGTTCCTGCACGTGGCGCCGCTCTACCACGCGGCCGAGCTGTGCATCATGCTCATCCCGGGAACAATGATCGGTGCCACCCACGTGGTGCACAGCGGGTTCGACCCGGCGAAGGTCCTCGACACGCTCGAGAAGGAACGGATCACCATGTTCTTCGGCGTCCCGACGATGTATCAATTCCTGCTCCGTCAGCCCGATCTCGCCGAGCGCGACCTGTCCGCCTGGCGGACCGGGATGTTCGGTGCCGCCCCGATGCCGCCCAGTGCGGTGGAGCAACTGACGACCATCCTGCCGAAGGTAAACTTCCTCCAGATGTGCGGCCAGACCGAGGCTGGCCCCAGTGGGATCTTCTCCAACCGCGATCAGGTACGCGAGCGTCCGGACGCCAGCGGCCGGCAGGCAATGATCATGACCGAGTGCCGCGTCGTCGACGCCGACGGCAACGAGGTCGCACCCGGCGAGGTCGGCGAACTCCTCTTGCGGGGGGAGACCTTGATGAAGGGATACTGGAACAAGCCCGAGGCCACGGCAGACACGATCCGAGATGGATGGTTGCACACCGGGGACCTGGTTCGGCTGGACCCCGACGGATACATGACTCTCGTCGATCGTCTCAAAGACATGATCATCACCGGCGGACGCAACGTCTACTCGGTCGAGGTCGAGCATGCCATCGCAGCCCATCCCGCCGTCCTCGATTGCGCCGCGATATCGCGACCACACCTCGAGTACGGCGAGAGTATCGTCGCCGTAGTTGTAATGCGGGACGGCGTAACACTGACCCTGGACGAGCTGCGGGAGTTCTGCCGGGAACGGATTTCCAGCTACAAACTGCCGCACGACCTGGTGATCACCGACAGCATCGACCGCAATCCCTCCGGAAAAATTCTCAAGCACCGTCTACGGCGCCGCCTCGACCAGACCACCTCTTAGGGCGTGTCTCCTATAGCTGAGCGGTGACGCGCGAGACCGTGGCCGTATGGGACAGATGAAGTCACGGTTTCGGCAGTTCACTGATGAGCAGTGGGATCGGATCGAGCCCCTGTTGCCCTCGAATGAAGGGCGGCAGGGGCATCCGTTTCTCGATAGCCGCAGGGTGGTCGAGGGCATCATTTACCGCTATCGAGCAGGCATTCCGTGGCGGGATGTGCCTCGGAAGGAGTTCGGTTCCTGGAAGACGGTGTGGAAGCGCCACGCACGGTATCGCGATGGCACCTGGGACAGGATTCTGCAGGAGATCCTCGCTGACGCCGATATGGCCGGGATGTCAATTGGAGCGTCTCGGTCGACGCCATCATTTGCCGTGCCCACCAGCACGGCACGAACACGACCCAGTCTGAGCAGGACACAGGGGGCACGTTCGAATCACAAGAATCAACCTCACGCAGAGTGTGAACCTGCAGGTCCGGGATCGGTCGGTCACGAGACGGGTTGACGACCAAGATCCACCCGACCTGGGCCATTTTGACGTGATGCGGACCATATTGACGTGTTGACCTGCAGGTACGTGTGTTCGGGTTGCGGTTTTTCCGCACTAACCTCGTCGTTTCATGTGGCGGTGAGCAGCCCCGCTGAATGCGGTCTTCGGGGTGCTTCGGGCTGATTTCGTCGGCTGGGCAGGTTTGGTGCCCGACTGTCGCGTCGGGTGAGCGGGTTCCGGGGTCCTTCAGAGTCGTCGGGCAGGGGCCGGCGGTTAGCCGAATGCGGCGCGTATTCGGTGCCAGCCTGCGGCGATGGCCTGAGCCCACCGCCAGGTCTTATCGATTCGCAGCCGAGTTTGCCGAGCTCCCCGGGTGATCCGAGCGGCCACGTGTAGCACCCGGTAGCGAAAAGCGGCGATCTCACAGCGAGCAAGGACCGGGTCGCCTGCGAAGGCAATGAGTTTGGTCCAGGCGATCAGGTCGGTGGCCATAAGGACAACCTCGAGCCAAGCGGCGTTCTCGCCCGAAGGCGCGGCAGGGTAGATTGCGTAGCCCGGTGGCTTTGACACGCCCATCCGGGTCCTCCACACGAGCGTGCTGACGGTGGCGCAGCTCCAGACCAGCAACGTTTCCGGCGATCACCCGTGGCTCGGTGACAGTCCAACAAACTCAAGCAGGTCCTCTCGCAGGCCGAGCTCGACGAGGTGGCCCAGGGCGGGGCCGTGTCGGCGGAGGATATGCTCGCAGCTGAGACCAAGGCCCGCGCCGAGGCAGGCAATATTTCCTTTTTCGCCTTCACCGCCACCCCTAAGGCCACCACGCTCGAACTGTTCGGCCGCCCTGGCCTTGACGGCACGCCGGAGCCGTTCCACCTGTACTCGATGCAGCAGGCGATAGACGAGGGCTTCATCCTGGATGTTCTGCGCAACTACACCCCGTACAAGACCGCGTTCCGGCTCTCGCACAACGGCAAGATCTACGCCACCAGCGACACCGGGGAAGGCACCGTCGCCGTGACCACCGAGGGCGGCGACGACGACCTGGTGGACCGGTCCGCCGCGGTGAAGTCGGTGATGAACTGGGTCAAGCTACACCCGACTAACATCTCGCAGAAGGTACAGATCATCGTCGAGCACTTCCGACAGAACGTGGCTTGGCGCCTGGATGGTCGAGCCAAGGCGATGGTGGTGACCAGTTCCCGCAAGGCCGCCGTGCGCTACAAGCTGGCCTTCGACCGTTACGTAGCCGAAAACGGCTACACCGACGTCGCCGCGCTGGTCGCGTTCTCTGGGGAGGTCACCGACCCCGAGTCTGGGACCGACGAGCCGCTCTCCGAGATCAACATGAACCCCGGGCTCAAGGGTCGCGACCTGCGGGATGCGTTTGCCACCGACGAGTTCCAGGTGATGCTGGTTGCCAACAAGTTCCAGACCGGCTTCGACCAACCCAAAATCGTGGCCATGTACGTCGACAAGAAGCTCGGCGGGGTCCAAGCTGTGCAGACCCTCTCGCGGCTTAACCGGACGTTCCCGCCTCTGAAGGACCAGACCTTCGTGCTGGATTTCGCCAACGAGGTCGACGACATCGTCGACGCGTTCGCCCCCTACTACGAAGTCACCACCCTGGCCGACGTCACCGACCCGAACATCGTCCACGACACCGAACGCAAACTATCCGTGGCCGGCATCTACGAACGCTCCGAGGTCGACGGCTTCGCCGATGCCTTCCTCGTCCGTGAGGGTCACAATGCGCTAGTGAAGTGGGTCGCTCCCGCTGCCGACCGTTTCACGGTTCAGATGCGGACCGCGGTCGAGGCCTCCGACGCCTTGCAGATCGACGAGCTGCAGATGTTCCGCAAAGACGTCGGCACCTACGTGCGGCAGTACGAGTTCCTCTCCCAGCTGTTCGACTACGAAAACCCATGGCTGGAAAAGCTCGCACTGTTCCTCAAACTCCTGGCCCCCCAGCTGAGCAGCGGAGAGAAGGACACTCCCATTGACCTGTCCGCGGTGGCGATCGACTACCTCGGACACCACCGGCAGACCAACCGGGACGGCGAACTCTCCGGCGGGACGCCGCTCGAGCCCGCACGCGAGTCCGGCACCGGAACGGTCCGCGACCCCGACATGGTCGCCCTCGACGAGGTGATCGACCGCATCAACGACCTGTTCGCCGGCGACCACCCCGACTCCTCCGTCCGCAACGTGGTCACCCACATCAAGGACCGGCTCGAAGAGAGCGAGACCCTCAAAACGCAGGCCCAGAACAACTCACTCGCCCAGTTCCGCGCAAGCCCCGACATCGATGTCGCCTTCACCGATGCCGTCATCGGCTCCATGGACTCCTCGGCAGACCTATCCACCCAGATCCTGAACAATCAAGACCTTGCCCGCGCACTACTCGGCGAGCTCCTGCCAGCCGTATACCGGACGCTGAGCAAGGCGAGCTGACTCACTGAGGTGACCGGCGCCGCCCATGGCCCTGGAGCCCCTACAGTGCAATAAGCTAGGCGGCCTATCGGCCTATGGGGGCTATTTCGGGCAGGAGTCGTCGGGCGTTTGCGAGAGTTAGTGCTCGCCAGCTGCTCCATCCGTTGGGCGGTGTCGCCGTGTCGATGGATTGCACTTGAGCGGCCACCGCGGGCGGTGGCGTGAAGCAGTAGTCACTTCCGTAGAGGATCTGTTCGGTTCCGACAAGGTCGACGAGCGCGGGGGCCTGTCGCGGAAACGGGGTGCCAGCGATGTCGAACCAAAGTCGAGATAGCAGGGTTTGGGCTGGGATGTCGTTCCCGCCGAAAAGTCGTTTGAACAGGTCAACGCGATCGGCGACCAGAGGTAGAACGCCCCCGCCATGAGTGACGATCCAGTTGATGTTTGGGAACTGTTCGAGGCGGTCGGTCATGATCAAGTCGACGATGGTGCGGGCACTGTCGAAGAGAAACTCGATGAGTGGCCGCGGCCTTTTGAGGGAGATAGCTTCTTGGCCCGGCGGTGATGTGGGATGGACGAAGACTGTTGCCCCACGTCGATCCAGCTCGGTGAGTAAGGGGATCAGTACATCGTCACCTAAGTAGATGCCAGCAGAGTTCGACAGCATGGTAACGCCGTCAGCGTTGAGGTTGTCCAGGGCATGTACTGCCTCGGCAATGGCTCCGTTGACGTCCGGTAGAGGCAGTGAAGCGAAGTGTCCGAATCGAGTGGGGTGCGTGCCGACTACGTTGGCGGAGAATTCGTTGAGCTCGCGGGCGAGGGCGCGGGCATCGGCATCATTGCCGAAGTGGACGCCCGGCGAGGAGATCGACAGGATCGACTTCGAAATCCCTGCGGAGTCCATCAGTTCGAGGTGCTCGCCGACATTCCAGCTGGGCCACCCCGGCATTCCGTCTGGAGTGATGTGGCCGGCGGCAATCGCTGCCGCGACGTAGCGGTCAGTTACAAAGTGTGAGTGGACGTCGACAAACTGGTCAGATCCTGGCCCACTGGAGGCCCCGAGTGATCCGAGTGATCCGACAGAACTTACGGGTGCTGCGTTTGCCGGGAGGCCGCCTAGAGCGGCAGCCCCGAAGAGGGCAGATACACCGCCGAGGGCGGTGAGTGCTGAACGCCGAGAGACGGCTGGCCCGCACGAGATGCACATGTTGGTTCCTTCAAGGGGTCGAGGGGTGGGGTGACTTCGCGCTTGGGCGATCCGCCGCGGTGCGCGAAGACCTACCAGAGCGCGAGGCGCGCTCTGGTAGGTCTTGATCTGCGTAGCTCGCATGAATTTCGCCGCAGCGGTTCTCACAGATCTGCGGGCATCAGGTCTCACGTTGTCGGCGCCAATGTGGGCGATCAGACCGTGACTGGAGCCTCCGTGACGGCCAGGCTCGGATTCTCTTCGAGTCGCGTGGGCCAGACGTCGGGGAAGCGGACATCTTTGTCGCCACTATCCGGTGCGTACTTGCCTGCGTATGTGTCCTTTTGGATGGTGTCGGCGTCGTGCCCGTTCTCGCGGGCCACGAGGAGCTTTTCGGGGTCGAAGTGCGGGCCAACCTGGTCTTCGGAGAATTCGCGGGAGGCCCACATGTACTCCGTGGAGCACGACCAATCGCCGAAGACGTCGACCTGGATCTCGACACCGTTTCCATCGGGATCGACGTAGTACATCGACATCGTCATACCGTGGTGAAGGCACATTGCAGGCAGGATGCCTGCGTCACGCAGTCTGGAGTAGTTGTCGAGCCACTGGTCTACGGTGGCGTACTCGAATGCGGTGTGGTGTAGGCCGGCGGTATGAGGCTTATCGACCGGCACCTTGGTGCCCGGAAGGCGGAGAAGCGCGATCCGGTGGTTCGCTTCGTCATTGGTCAGCCAGGCGGCGTGCTCGGCGTAGTAGACGGGCTGCAGCCCGCAGACCAGTTCGTACCAGGCCACCATCGGTTCGACGTCCAGCGTCATGAACGTGGCATGGTGCAGCTTCGGAACGGTGATGGGCCGGGGGCGAGGCGTGTGCTTGTAGACGGATTCGGGAAGCATGTGCGGTTCCTTCGCGAGTTCAGATGGGTATCTAGACGAGTGGGGTGATGGGCTCTGTGACGCCGAGCAGCGCCTTGCCGTAGATCTCGAAGCTGACCTGCGGAGCGACGACTGCGTGGCGTGCTGCGGTGGCGGAGTCGCGCCAGATTCGCTGCAGTGGGCTCACTTCGGCGAAGGATCCGGCTCCATGGGCCGAGATGAGAATGTCGACGGCGCGAGTGATCAGTTCGGCGACGTAACCGGTGTCGGAGCGGACTCGGGCACGAGTCAGATAGTCGGGGTACTCGCCTTGTGCGGCAGCAGAGTCGATGTCTGATGCTGCGCGGTAGGCGATGAGCTCTGCGGTATCGATCAACCGGGCTGCTTCGGCGATCTGGAGCTGGAACCCTACTGACTCCTTTTGCGAGGTCATGAAGGTATAGGAGATCGGCTTGTTCTCCGACTTTCCGATGACAAAGTCCAGCGCCGCACGCCCCATGCCGAGCTGGGGGCCGATGAGGACCAGGGCAAGTACTGGGACGAGGGCCGACCGGTAGAGCGTCTCGTCCTTGTGTTCGGTGGGGTAGTCACCGTTGATTGCTGGTGGAACGCGCAGAACTCGGTGTTCGGGGACGAAGACGTCTTCCGCCACCATGCAATTGCTGCCGGAGGAGCGCATGCCTGCCACGAACCAGGTGTCTTCGATGGAGAGGTCGCTGCGCGGGATCAGCGCCATGGCCTGGTCGACAACATTGCCCTCTTCATCGGTGAGGGGGATTCCCAGGCCGGCCCAGGTGGCGTGGAGCGAACCTGAGTTGTAGAACCACTTGCCGGTGACTCGCCAGCCACCGTCGACGCGCGTGGTCTCGGCAGTGGGCGAAAGAACGCCGGATACCTTCGCGTCAGGGTCGGCACCAAACACCTCGTCCTGCGCTTGCTCGGGAAACAGGCCGACTATCCAGGACATGACGTTGGTGAGGGTGACAACCCACGCAGTTCCGCCGTCGGCGGCCGCTACAGCCGCCGAGACATCGAGCATGGTGCGCATGGAGGTCTCGTAGCCTCCGTAGCGCTTGGGGACGGCCACCTTGAACAGACCCGCGTCGGTAAGTGCTTGGATGCTCTCCTCGACAACGCGACGGTCCGCTTCGCCCTGCGCCGCGTTCTTCTTGAGCAGCGGCGCGAGCTCCTGGGCGCGGCGGACGAGTTCGGCGCTGTCGGGGGTAACGCCTGATGCAGGGCGTGTGTCCTCATGAATTGCAGTGGTCATCGGAGTTCTCCTTGCTGGATGCCTGCTTAAGGCATCCGAACGGTGATCGAGTGAGAGGAGTTAGCGGGCGCAGGCGAGGATCTGGTCCACCACCGGCTTACGGGGGCGCAGCTCAAAGCCGGAATGGGTACCGAAAGTGCGATAGGCGTAGACAAGTGGTGCCTGCAGGGTGGAGATGGCGCGGGTGACGTGGCCGATGAGCAAGAGGTGATCTCCGGCCTCGACGGCGTTGACCAGCTCGCAGGTCGCCCAGCCAGCGACCCCGTCCAGCCGGGGCAAGGTGTCGGTACTCGTCCACGGAATGTCGGTAAATCGGTCTGCACTCCGGCCGGCGAACGTGGTCGCGATTTCCGCTTGGGCCGAACCGAGGACGTTGACGCCGAACTGTCCCCGGGCGGTGATGCGCTCGAGCAGCCGCGAGCGAGTGTCCAGTGCGATCGAGACCAAAGCGGGTTCCAGCGACAGGGACGCGAACGAGCTCACCGTCGCTCCGTGTGGGCCCTCCTCGTCGGCGGTGGTCACCACGGTGACGGGTGCGCATACGCCCGCCATGAGGTTTCGGAACTGTTGAACATCCATGTCGCCCTCCACGGAATTAATAATGATCGTTTCGGCTCCCCTAGTGTTGATGTGCCGCAGGTCACATGTCAAGGGCATCGGGCAAATTAGTTATGGTTTTTTGGAAATCTGGTGTTCGGGGCCTTTTTGTACCCTCGGTGTCAGGTGGCTAATCCTGAGAGGGGCGTGTCGACGATGGGCAACATGCAGGATGAGGACCGCGTGGGCGACCTTGACGAGCCTGCGTACTCTCGCGATGTCTGGGAGCGATCGGTTGCGACGGGCAGCGTCGTCTCGGTGGGTGGTTCGCGCGCAGAACACGCGGCGGGGCTAATCGCGCGGATAGCCGCCCAGGCTGCTGAAGGGGAGCGTCTCGGCAGCAAGGAAGACCTACGCAAGCGCTGCGGGGTCTCGGTCGGAGCGATCAATGAGGCGATCAAGCTTGCGCAGACGCGGGGGGTGATCACATCGCGGCCGGGGCCGGGCGGGGGGCTTTTTGCTCGCCGACCGTCGCCCGTCTCGAAAATGAACGGCTGGTTTCGGGCGGCAGTCGATGATGACACCGCCTTCGACGAAGCCGTGCGCATCCGCGATGCGATTGCCGGGCTGATCATCGAGGACGCGCTACAGAACATGACCAGCAATGACGACGACGCATTCCAGGTCGCCCTTGGTCACGTTCGATCGCGCCGTCGCGAAGGGGATCCGGGCGCGTTTCTCACAGCCTGCTGGAACCTGCATGCGGACCTGGCTGCGAAATGCTCCGGCGAGCTGCTACGCAGCCTTTATCTCAGCATCATGGACGTAGGAACGAACTATGTCCGAGCCAAAGCGGGCCAGGCAGACCCCACGGAGCTTTCGTTCGATCGACTAGAGGCGATCATGGAGGAGTTAGTTGTTGCGCTTGCAGTACGGGATCACGATGGGGCGGTGTCTGCACTGACGAAGACCGTGCCGACCGTCGTGCTTGAGCAAGCTGGGCCGCCTGAGGCGTAGCTACGGGAGAATCTAGGTGTCCAACGTGGCTGCGGCAGGCCGTAAGGCGGCACTGGTCCGCTCAATGTGTGCAGCCAGCCGAGCGGCGGCAGTGCCGGCATCACGTGCGAGTGCAGCATCCAGCAGGCTGCGATGTTCTCCGGCGACGTCGCGTGCATGATCCTGGCCGATCGGCTGCGACCAGTGCCGGTAGAGAGCGGCAGAATCTCTGAGCGAAAGCGCCACTTGCAGCAAGCGGCCATTGCCGCAGCCGGCAAGGAGGGCGCGGTGGAAGAGTTCGTGGACCTCGAACCACGCCTCGTTGGGCTCATCGTCGGTGGACTCCGGCGTCGCCGAGAGCAAGTGATGCGCGGCGACGATCTCGGATTCCCAGTGCAGATCGCCCCGCTCAACCGCTCGTCGAAAAGTCAGCGCCTCGATCTCGCACCGGGCCTCGGTCAGCTCGTTCAAGCCCTCGAGGGACAGCGTCACCACATGGAACCCCTGCTGTGGCGAGGCAATCACCAATCCCTGGCCAGCTAGGCGCGTCAGCGCTTCGCGGACCACGGATTGACTTACCGAGAAGCGAGCAGCGAGCTCGACAAGACGCAATCGATGTCCAGGCGGAAGCGTCCCCCGGAAAATGTCCTGTCGTAGCAGGTCGTGAACATGCGAGGCGCGGGTCTGAGTTGCAGGTGTCGCCATGAGGTCAATCTACCGCGAGGTCACTTTTTAGAGAAATATCGTTATTTGCTTGCGTTAACGATGGGATGGCGTCATGCTGGGCGGGGACATCACAACGTGCCCGAGGACAAGGAAGACATCATGCGCATAGCGAATATCAACAACAGGCTCGTGCTCGGAACGGACTCGGGATACGTCGACGTCGAGGACGCGAGCGGCGGTGCATTCGGAAGCGATCCGCAGGCGGTGTACGCCCAGTGGGGTGAGTTCAGCGAGTGGGCCTCCAGCTTCGACCCCGCGGGGGCGCCCGCGGTAGATGCGGGCGAGGACGCCGTGTGGGGCTCACCGGCCCCGCAGCCGGGCCAGGTCTTCGCAATCGGGCTTAACTACAGTGAGCACGCGAAAGAGTCGGGAATGGATCTGCCCCCCTCGCCCACCGTGTTCACCAAGTTCCCGTCCTCGGTGACCGGGCACAACCGGGGAGTGGTTCACCCGGGTGGCTCAATCGACTGGGAGGTCGAGCTCGTCGTCGTGATCGGTAAGCAAGCCGATTTCGTTAAAGAAGCCGAGGCGTGGGATCACATCGCCGGCGTGGCCATCGGCCAGGACCTGTCCGAGCGCGAGCTCCAACTGAGCGGGGGAGTGCCGCAGTTCTCCCTCGGCAAGTCTTACCGCGGGTTTGCCCCAATCGGTCCCGAATTGGTCACTCTGGACGCTTTGCCTTCCCCGCTGGATCTCGAAATCGGCTGCCGCTTGGAGACCGGTGAAGTCCTGCAGCAGAGTCGCACCTCCAACCTCATCTTCGACATCCCGTTCTTAGTTGCCCATCTTTCATCAGTGTGTTCCCTGCGTCCCGGCGACGTGATCTTCACCGGCACTCCCCCCGGCGTGGGTGCAGCACGCACCCCGAAGCGATTCCTCGAGGTGGGTGAGGTGCTGGTGAGCTGGGTCGAAGGTATCGGAGAGCTTCGAACCCCGATCGTTCGATAAGAGCACCGGGGCGTAAGTGTGATGGCATCTAAGAATTCCACCCAGAACCAGAAGCAGCCCGGTGAACAGCCGGCGCCGATCTGGGAACCGGACCCCGATGAAGTCGCACTCAGTCAGATATCCGATTTTATGGATTTCGTTGAGGCGCGGGCTGGGGTGAAGAGTGAGACTTACACGGACCTGTGGCAGTGGTCCATCGACGATCTCGAAGGGTTCTGGTCGGCCATCTGGGACTACTTCGGTGTGATCTCAGGAGAGCCTTACCGCCAGGTGTTGGGCCACCGCGAGATGCCGGGCGCACGGTGGTTCACCGGAGCCACCATTAACTACGCCGAGCACGCACTACGCGCCAGCCTAGATGACAGTCTCGCGGATACTCCGGCCTTGATCGCGATTGCCGAAACCCAGCAGTCGTCGCAGATGAGTTGGCGCGAACTGAGGCGACAGGTCGGGGCTGCGGCCGAGTGGTTACGCAACCAAGGTGTGCGCAAGGGAGACCGAGTTGTCGGCTACCTGCCCAACACCGAGCATGCCGTCGTCGCCTTTCTCGCCTCTGCCTCGATCGGGGCGGTGTGGTCAGTGTGCGCCCAAGACTACGGAGCCGCGGGAGCCGCAGCCAGACTTGGCCAGCTTGAACCAGCCGTCCTTTTCGCCGCCGACGGCTACCGATGGGCGGGCGAGGAGTTCGACCGACGCAGCGATCTGATTGAACTCCGGCGGTCTATCCCTTCCCTGCGGGCAACTGTCCTAGTTCCCAATCTGGGGTCTGGACCGGTCGACGGATCAGTTCCGTGGTCGGAGATCGTTTCCGGTACTGCGGAGCCGGGCTTTGAGCGGGTCGACTTCGACGATCCGCTGTGGGTGTTGTTCTCATCCGGAACGACGGGAAATCCCAAGGGAATCGTGCATGCCCACGGAGGGGTCATCCTCGACCATCTCCGCTTACACGGTCTGCATAACGATCTCAGAGTCGGCGATCGCTTCTTCTGGTACACCACAACCAATTGGATGATGTGGAATCTCGTGGTCTCATCGCTCCTGACCGGGGCGACCGTCATTCTGTACGACGGCAGCCCCGCCCACCCTGGGCCGGGTCGACTCTGGGAGATTGCCGCCGAACACCGAGTCACGATGCTCGGTACCAGCCCTGGATATCTCATCGCAGGTATGAAGGCAGGACTCGAGCCGGCACGGGACCAGGACCTGTCGGCGTTGCAGACTATCGGGTGCACCGGCGCACCATTGCCTCCTCAGTGCTACTTCTGGGTCCGTGATCACGTGGGCGAGCGCATTCAACTCTGCTCGACCAGCGGCGGAACTGATGTAGTCAGTGGGTTCGCTGGTGCGGCGCCGAACACAGCCATCTGGCCCGGAGAGATTTCAGCTCCGCTACTTGGGGTTGCGCTCGCCGCGTGGAGCGATCAGGCGGAACCAGTTGTAGATAGAGTCGGCGAGTTGGTCGTGACACAGCCGATGCCGACAATGCCGATCTACCTTTGGGATGACCCAGACCAGCATCGGTACCTGGACTCATACTTCTCCGTCTACCCGGGTGTGTGGCGCCATGGAGACTGGGTCACCGTGACACCTCGAGGCAGTGTCATTTTCTCCGGCCGCTCGGACTCAACCCTGAACCGACAAGGCGTCCGGCTTGGCAGCGCCGAGATCTACGACGTCGTCGAGGACATGGCCGAAGTCTCGGAGGCGTTGGTGATCGGTGCCGAGTTGCCAAACGGCGGTTACTGGATGCCGCTGTTTATCGTGCTAGCGAAAGGTGCGCAGCTCGATACCGAGCTTCGGTCTCGGATCGCCGCCAGATTGGCTTCTGAGGCGTCACCGCGGCACGTTCCAGACGAGGTGATCGCGGTGCCAGTCATCCCTCACACACGGACCGGTAAGAAGCTTGAGGTTCCGGTTAAGAGGATCCTGCAAGGTGAAACGATCGACCGGGTCGCTAATCCCAATGCTGTGGATTCGTTCTCCGCGTTGGAATTTTTCGCACGCTTCAGCCCTCCCGCCGCTAGGCGCTGAAGGCTCGTAGCAACGAGCAAAGTCCCCAGTCCGCACTAGCTCTACGCGCAACCCGATCCCGCAGTTAGCCGAAGAGTTTCGAACGTCGTACGCAGCTAGACGCTCGGTGGTCCCGGTAGGGGCCAGCGATGCACCACCACAACCCGCGCCAAGAGGACCGTCAAGTTCATTTGGTTCGCACCGTCCTCGTCTGGACCCGAACGGGGTGCACCACGTGGAAAGTGCCATGCACCGCCACGTCTTTCAAAACTAGGAGCTATAAGTTGTTCTCGAAAGTATTGGTGGCCAACCGGGGCGAGATCGCGATCCGTGCGTTCCGAGCGGCGTATGAACTCGGGACCAAGACGGTGGCGGTGTTTCCGTATGAGGACCGCAATTCGGTGCATCGTCTCAAGGCTGATGAGTCGTATCAGATCGGTGAGGCCGGTCATCCGGTGCGCGCGTACCTGACGGTGGAGGAGCTCGTGCGGATCGCCCGGGCTGCGGGCGCGGATGCGGTGTACCCGGGGTACGGGTTCCTGTCCGAAAATCCGGACCTGGCGGCGGCGTGCGAGGCCGCTGGTCTGGTGTTCGTCGGCCCACCGACCGCGGTGTTGGAGTTGACCGGTGACAAGTCCAGGGCGGTGGCTGCGGCCCGCGAAGCCGGGTTGCCGGTGTTGGCCTCGACCGCGCCGTCGGCGGATCCGGATGAGCTGGTGGCGGCGGCCGCGGGTCTGGAGTTCCCGGTGTTCGTCAAGGCGGTCGCCGGTGGCGGGGGTCGCGGGGTGCGGCGTGTCGAGCGGCGCACGGAGTTGGCGGAGGCGATCAGCGCGGCGTCGCGGGAGGCGGAGTCCGCGTTCGGCGATCCGTCGGTGTTCGTGGAGCAGGCTGTGGTCAACCCGCGGCACATCGAGGTGCAGATCCTCGCGGACACCTCCGGTGAGGTGATCCACCTCTACGAGCGTGACTGCAGTGTGCAGCGGCGGCACCAGAAGGTGGTGGAGATGGCGCCGGCACCGAACTTGCCTGCGGCGGTGCGTGACCAGATCTGTGCTGATGCCGTGGCGTTCGCCCGCCACATCGGGTACTCGTGCGCCGGGACGGTGGAGTTCCTGCTCGACGAGCGCGGCCAGCACGTGTTCATCGAGATGAACCCTCGGATCCAGGTCGAACACACCGTGACCGAGGAGATCACCGACATCGACCTGGTGGCGGCGCAGTTGCGGATCGCCTCCGGTGAGTCGCTGGCCGCGATGGGACTGACGCAGGATCGGATCGTGCCCCGGGGTGCGGCGCTGCAGTGTCGGATCACCACCGAGGACCCCGCGAACGGCTTCCGCCCCGATACCGGGCGGATCACCGCCTACCGCACCCCCGGTGGTGCGGGCATCCGTCTGGATGGTGGGACGTCCGTGGGGGCCGAGGTGAGTCCGCATTTTGACTCGATGCTGGTCAAGCTGACCTGTCGTGGCCGCGATCTGGCGACCGCCGTGGCCCGGGCCAAGCGCGCGGTGGCCGAGTTCCGCATCCGCGGCGTGGCCACCAACGTGCCGTTTCTGCAGGCGCTGCTCGAGGACCCGGACTTCGAGGCCGGGCACGTGACGACCTCGTTCATCGAGCAGCGGCCCGAGCTGCTCACGGCACGGGCGCCGTCCGATCGCGGGACCCGCATCCTGAGCTACCTGGCGGAGGTGACGGTGAACAAGCCACATGGTGAGCGGCCGACGACCGTCTATCCGAGCGAGAAGCTACCGGTGATCGGGGCGGCCGGGGTGGCCG
>NZ_JABFAN010000131.1:0-418 GCF_017168155.1 Dietzia sp. KRD202
CCACGCGGACGGACGCCCCTGCTGATCGGTCTCGATCCGCACGCGCACCTCCTGCCACTGCGTCTCGTCGATCTGCAGCTGCACGCTCAGTTCGACCTCCTCCGGGGAGCTGGCCCAGACGTATGCCTCCGCCCCCAGCAGCTCCGCCTCCGGGGGTATCGGGCAGGTCTGTGCCGCCTGGCACATGCGCGCGACGACTTGCGCGACCTCCGCAGCCGTGCGCGCCACGTCGGGCATGACCTCGGCCTGCACGATCGCCTCCGTCGGTGAACCGGGGTCGCCGTCGACCGCGAACCGCTCGCCGCGCACGCGCATGATCGGTCCGTCGACCTCGTCGATCTCGTACAGCCCCGGGTAGAGGTAGGTGCTGCCGCCGGGCACGAGCGCTGTGCCCCCGATGGTCACATCGGTCATGTTG
>NZ_JABFAN010000132.1:0-387 GCF_017168155.1 Dietzia sp. KRD202
GAGCGTGCCCTCGGGGTCCTCGAGGTCGCGGATGGGGAACTCGTCATAGGCCCAGTGCGGGCGCCACAGCGTCACGACGATGTTCTCGCCGGCGTCGATCGCCGAGCTGAGCTCAGCGAGCATCGCGGGCGTCGAGGAGGTGATGTACTCCATGCCGTCGAGGCCGTAGGTCGGGATGACCGCGTCCTGCGTGGCAGCGGTGAGGCCCGCGCCCGGCTCGATACCGACGATGCGGTTGCCGAATGCGTCAGCGTTCTCGGCGAGCTCGTCGATCGAGGTGATCGGGGCGTCCTCGTTGACCGCGAACGTGAGCACGGCGTCGTCGTTCCAGGAGCCGAGGTCGACCAGGTCGTCGCCGAACTCCTCCATGTACGAGGCGTGCGTGGT
>NZ_JABFAN010000133.1:0-396 GCF_017168155.1 Dietzia sp. KRD202
TACCAACACAATGACCTGCCGTGCGCGTTTGAGCGCTTCACGAATGACCGCGAGATGCCCCAGATGTGGCGGCTGAAAACGGCCAATAAACACCAAACAGTCGAAATCGCAGGCAGTCGCAGAGCGCGAAGTATCAGTGGCCATCCAAGCTTCCTTTTTCGTTTGGTGAACTCAGAGATGCAACCTACCAGAAAACTGCGCTAAACGCTGTGGTTAGGTATGCTAGAAAAATAGGATGTTGATAACGCTTATAAAAAGC
Organism: Dietzia sp. KRD202; assembly: GCF_017168155.1. Classification (NCBI taxonomy): domain Bacteria; kingdom Bacillati; phylum Actinomycetota; class Actinomycetes; order Mycobacteriales; family Dietziaceae; genus Dietzia; species Dietzia sp. KRD202. Next base: position 260 of record NZ_JABFAN010000133.1, read on the forward strand.
CCCGTTACCCAGAGCACAGGGAGTGAATATGATTAAACGCGCCGCTATCTTTTGGTGGAAAGTAGTCCAAGACGCCACGTCACTATGGTTGGAGCGTAATGCCTTTAGCTACGCAGGTTCGCTAGCGTTCTATACAC
>NZ_JABFAN010000134.1:0-420 GCF_017168155.1 Dietzia sp. KRD202
GCCTTAACTGGTCCTAGAGGAATGATGATAATACTGCTTAATACAACATTTATTGCAATTAAAAGTGCAGTTATAGCCAGTTTTCTTGATTTCATATGATTGTTCTCCTTTTTGTTTGTAATTAATCACTATGTTTGGCTTTATTATGGTCATTTAAACGTGTTTCCATTGTTGATACAAACATTTTCAATAATTGATTCGCTTCATATTGTGAAGTTTGAAACTGTTCAACTATGGGCAATGTATTTATTTCTGCTTCTATACTTTGAATGGTATGTTCCGACTGTTCTAGCGCATTTTGTTTCCCGTAATTTTGAAAGTTTACTGCTTGTTTTTGATGCTTTTTTAACATATCCATTTTAGTCTTTATCGTTTGGTTCTGATGAATCTGTGCTTCAATTTGTTGATATGTTTTGATAG
>NZ_JABFAN010000135.1:0-384 GCF_017168155.1 Dietzia sp. KRD202
GACGTGATCCCCGCGATCGAGCGCGTCGGCGGGGCGCCCGTGGTGCTGAAGCTGCTCGAGGGCACGCAGGGCATCGGCGTGATCCTGGCGCCCTCGATCAAGGTGGCGGAGGCGATCATCGAGACGCTCCAGAGCACGAGGCAGCAGGTGCTCATCCAGCACTTCGTGCAGGAGAGCAAGGGCCGCGACATCCGCGCCCTGGTGGTGGGCGACCGGGTGGTCGGTGCGATGCGCCGCACCGCCGTCGGCGACGAGTTCCGCTCGAACGTGCATCGGGGCGGCACCGTCGAGGCGGTCGCGCTCGAGCCGGAGTACGAGCGGGTCGCGGTGCGCGCGGCGCAGATCATGGGCCTCAAGGTCGCGGGCGTCGACATGCTCGAGGGC
>NZ_JABFAN010000136.1:0-442 GCF_017168155.1 Dietzia sp. KRD202
GGTATACACATGGGTATGGCTAAGGTGATTGTCGTCACCCGCCGAGCCGCCAAAACTGGGGATACGGCCTAGGGCGGCATCTAAGGTAGCGAGCACCTGCTCTTCACGGCTGGATAAGCCATCCAATAGCGTCAGCGCAAAGCTGTGTTCGTTAATCGGCGCGATGGTTTGTTGGCGGCACTGCTCCAACAGCGTATCGACCAGCGGTTGAGCGTTGGCTAGTTCAAAATGCTCCAGGTCGTCGATCAGCGCCGTTTCAATGGCAAACAGTCGGCGATCAAACCCAATCGCCACGATGGAACCGCGGTCATAGCCTCCAGGGGTTATTTCCCCAGCCGTCGTACAGCCACTTAGCGGCGTGGTGGGAAAACTACTTTCCAGCGCGTCTGCTAGGGCAGCTAAATCATACTCCGCGCTGCAGAAGAACAGCACGAACCCTAAG
>NZ_JABFAN010000137.1:0-456 GCF_017168155.1 Dietzia sp. KRD202
GTCTACATGGGGGAAATCCCCCTGATGACTGAGAACGGTACCTTTGTTATCAACGGTACTGAGCGGGTTATCGTCTCCCAGCTCCACCGCTCGCCCGGTGTGTTCTTCGATCACGACAAAGGTAAGAGCCACTCTTCCGGCAAGTTGCTCTATTCAGCTCGCGTGATTCCTTATCGTGGCTCCTGGTTAGACTTCGAGTTTGACCCCAAGGATAACGTTTTCGTACGTATTGACCGTCGCCGCAAGCTGCCGGCCTCGGTACTGATGCGTGCGCTGGGGATGAACACCGAAGAAATTCTGGCCGAGTTCTTTGAAACCAGCGTCTTCCACATTGAGAAATCCGGTTTCTATGTTGAGCTGGTTCCGTCGCGCCTGCGCGGCGAGACAGCTACTTTCGACATCAAGGATGGCGAAGGCAATGTGATCGTTGAAGAGGGGCGTCGGATTACCCAGAAG
>NZ_JABFAN010000138.1:0-426 GCF_017168155.1 Dietzia sp. KRD202
GGCGCGGCCTCGAGCAGCCGCGTCTGCAGCAGCGGCGGCAGCGCCCCCATCGCGAGGCCCCACACCAGGATGGCCGCGAAGGTCAGCGGCAGCACGGTCGAGAGCGCGAGCACCACCATCGTCAGCAGCATCACGATCATGCAGGCGACGACACCGGCGAGCGGGCGACCGCCGAGCCAGATGGTCAGCGCCAGCACCGCGATCGCGCCCATCACGCCGTAGGCCAGCAGCGCCGGGCTCAGCCACTCCTCCGGCAGCTGCGCGTGCTGCACCAGGAACGGCGCGATGAACGTATAGAAGGCGTACTGCCCGGTCATCGCCAGCGTGGTCGAGATGATCGCGACGACCATGCCGCTCATCGACACCCGCGAGCCCTCGACCGGCAGTGCCAGCGACCCGGTCTCGGTCGTCGCGACATCCTTCAGG
>NZ_JABFAN010000139.1:0-388 GCF_017168155.1 Dietzia sp. KRD202
CCTATTACTCATCCACTGAAAAGGACGGAGCGGATTCGGCCGCAGCGACACGGCGGCACGACCGGCGAAGCCCACTCGTGCGGCCCAACCCCGACGGGACCGGGCGCTCCGGACGAGTGGAAACCCGTGCGCATGGCTTCCCGAGCGGGATGTCACGCGCGACACTCCTGCCGCTTCCGCTCGCTGAAGCGAGGGCAACCCCTGTCCGTTCAGGACGATCTGGTGGCCGTCGAGCGTCGACTGCAGGACTTGGAGCTCGCGGTCGTAGAGCTGGAGCGCCGCGTCGTGGCGGAGCGGAGCGCGCCTCTCACGCCGGCCGCCGGCCGCGCCGAGAGTCTGGCGACCATCCCCGACACGCCGTACGACCGTTCCTTCAGCGGGATCAAGG
>NZ_JABFAN010000140.1:0-387 GCF_017168155.1 Dietzia sp. KRD202
CACCCGTGTAGTAGGTCTCGACCATCGACGCCTGGAAGAAGAACGTCAGGAACGAGCCGGAGATGAAGACGACGACGAAGCTCCACAGAGCGATCTCGCCGAGCATGAACGACCAGTGGTCGGGGAAGATCTTGCGACCGAGCTCCTTGACGAAGCCCGAGAGGCTGGTGCGCTCGTCGATATAGTTCGACGCGGCGCCGACGAATCGACCGCCGAGGGGCGCCTTGGTGTCCTTGTCCTCTTTGGACAGCGTTGCGGTACTCAATAGCGCTCCCAGAAGCTCGGGCCGACAGGCTCGGTGAAGTCGCTGCGCGCGACGAGGTAGCCCTCTTCGTCGACGGTGATCGGCAGTTGCGGCAATGGGCGCGCAGCCGGGCCGAAGATGAC
>NZ_JABFAN010000015.1:0-10624 GCF_017168155.1 Dietzia sp. KRD202
AAACTGGCTGTTCAAACAAAAACGCGACCCCCACGACAGGGATGTGAAAGGGTCGCAACCAAACAAAAAATTTGGCACTATCACAAACAAAACACACTGTTGAGTTCTCAAACAACACCCACACACCGTCTCCACGGGGCTGTTCGCCTCGCTTCACCCGGGGTGATCTCCGCCGCCCTCCCGAGGAGGGCAACTCCACCAGCGTAACAGGTCTGCGTTCCGATTCACAATCCGGTTGCTTTCCCGCCTCGCGGCGCCGCCGCCACTCTCTCGAGGGCAACTTCTCCATCTTAGCTATCCGGTCTCACCGAGTCAAACCGGCGAGATCTTCTTGCTGTTCGGAGCCCGTCTCCTCGGCGTCCCCGGCCTCTCGGCCCGGGCCGCTCTCGGCGACTTCCAATAAGTTACGCAGACGTGAACGGAAACGCAAACCCGCAGCTAGACCTGCAGAAATGCCGAAAGGCGCCGGGTTCACCGGCGCCTTCAACGATCTTCCAGACTCAGTTCATCCTGACCCCGGCGAAGTTCTTCTTCCCCCGCCGGAGCACGAGCCATGATCCGTGGAGGAGGTCAGAGGCCGCCGGAGTCCATTCCGGATCCGAGACGCGCTCGTTGTTGACATACGCGCCGCCCTCCCCGACCGCACGCCGCGCCGCCCCCTTGCTGTCGCAGAGACCGGAGGCCACCAGGAGATCGACGATCGTGGCGGGCTCACCCTGCGCGATCTCGACAGCACCGGCATCCTCCAGCGAGGCCGCCAGCGTCGCCTCGTCGAGGCCGGCCAACTCGCCTCTGCCGAAGAGCGCCTGCGCGGCGGCCTGGACGGACTCGGTCGCGGCGACTCCGTGGACCAGGGTTGTCATCTCCTCGGCGAGTCGCTTCTGCGCCGCCCGCATGTGGGGCTTCTCCCGGGTGAGTTCCTCGAGCTCGTCGATCTCCTCCCTACCGAGGAAGGAGAACCACCGCAGGTAACGCACCACATCGGCATCGGCGGTGTTGAGGAAGTATTGGTACCAGGTGTACGGGCTCGTCATCGCGGGATCGAGCCACAGACTCCCGCCTCCGGTCGACTTCCCGAACTTCTTCCCGTCCGACGAGGTCACCAGGGGAACGGTCATCGCGTGCACGGACTCCCCGTCGACCCGCCGGTTCAGATCGACACCGCCGACGATGTTGCCCCACTGATCGGACCCGCCGAGCTGGAGCGTGCACCCCATGTTGCGACGCAGCTGCAGGAAGTCGTTGGCCTGCAGGAGCATGTACGAGAACTCGGTGAAGGAGATCCCCTCTCCCTCCAGCCGGCGCTTGACCGTGTCCCGACCCAGCATCGTGTTCAGCGAGAAGTGCTTGCCGACGTCGCGGAGGAACTCGATCACCGTCATGTGGCCGGTCCACTGCATGTTGTTGACGACCCGCGCGCCAACGGGGCCCTCGGTGAGGTCGACGAACCGCTCGAGCTGACCGGCGATCCGCTCGGTCCACTCCGCCACGGTGTCGGAGGTGTTCATGACCCGCTCCCCCACGTCGCGGGGGTCACCGATCATGCCGGTGGCGCCGCCTGCCAGAACGATCGGCCGGTGTCCGGCCAACTGGAACCGGCGCAGGGTCAGTAGCGGGATGAGGTGACCGGCGTGCAGGCTCGGCCCGGTCGGGTCGAACCCGCAGTAGAGCGACACGGCGCCCTCGTCGAGGTGCGCCCGGAGCGCGTCGAGATCGGTCGACTGGGCGATCAGCCCGCGCCACTGCAGTTCATCGAGGATGTTGTTGGTCACGACGGACATTGTCCCTCACTCGGCGTGTCCGGCCACCACGGGGCGGGTCAGCTGCGGGGCCCGTGGGCTGCGTCGGTACGCGGAGACCTCCCGCGCGCCGGCCACCCAGAACCTCCACGGGCGGTCCGCTTCGCGGGAGACCCCGACCCTCGGACCGGACCTGATGTGGTGCCCGGGGACCGGGTCGGGGCGGAATTGGACCGACGACGACGAGTCGAGCACGTCGATGCCCCTCATCGTGAGGTCGATGCCCAGGGTGCTGCCGAGATTGCCGGGTCCGCGGGCGGCCCGCTCGGCCGGGACGCCGGGCCGGCGGGAGTCCACGATCTCGTGGCCGCCGGCGATGCGGGCCGCCCTGAGCAGTACTCCGCCGCCTTCCCCGGCGGGCCGGCACGTGATGTTCACGCACTGGTGGATCCCGTGGCTCAGGTAGACGTACAGATGACCGGCGTCCCCGAACATGACCTCGTTCCGGGGGGTGGGGCCCGGCCAGGTGTGAGCGGCCGCGTCGGGAAAGCGGGATTCCGGTGGCCCGCCGTAGGCCTCGACCTCCATGATCCTCACCGAGACCGCGCCGTGGGACAGGATCCCTCCGAGCAGAGCCCGGGCCGCGGTGTCAGGCGATGACTCCCGCAGCAGCAACCGGAACCGATCGGTATCGGTGCCGACGGCGGGGCCTGTCCGGTCGTCCGGGGAACTCACCCCTCGGTGCCTCCACCTGCCAGGGCGACCAGCTCCGCGTGCTCGGCGTCGTCCACCTGCCGGGATTCGTCGACCAGCAGCACGGGGATGCCGTCGTCGATCCGGTAGGCCCGGCGCAGACGCGGGTTGTACAGCGTCTCCGATCCCGCGAGCAGGAGCGGGCCCTTGTCCTCGGGGCAGGCGAGGATCTCGAGCAGACGTGCGTCGATGACGGACATGGCGCTCACCCTACCCAGCCCGCGAACTCGTCGCGGATCTCGCCCAGTCGCCTGCGCTGGGCGGCCACCGCCTCGCCCGCGGTGCCGCCCCGGGCGTTCCTCGACGCGATCGACCCGGTGACGGTGAGGACCTCGCGCACCTCGGGCGTCAGCGCGGGGTCCACGGCCGCCAACTCGTCGTCGTCCAATTCGTCGAGCCCGACGCCGCGGTTCTCGGCCACACGGACGCACTCCCCCGCCGCCTCGTGGGCGACCCGGAACGGGACGCCCTGCCGGACCATCCACTCCGCGATGTCGGTGGCCAGGGTGAACCCGGCGGGAGCGAGCTCGGCGAGCCGCTCCGGATGGAACTCCAGGGTGGCCACGAGACCGGCCATGGCCGGCAGCAACAGATCCAGCTGCGACACCGAGTCGAAGACCGGTTCCTTGTCCTCCTGCAGATCGCGGTTGTAGGCCAGCGGTTGCGCCTTGAGGGTCGCCAGCAGGCCGGTCAGGTTACCGATCAGTCGACCGGTCTTCCCGCGCATCAACTCCGCCACGTCCGGGTTCTTCTTCTGCGGCATGATCGAGCTGCCCGTCGACCACTCGTCCGCCAGCGTCACGTACCCGAACTCGGGCGTGGACCAGGCGATGATCTCCTCCGCCAGGCGGGACAGGTCGACCGCGATCTGCGCCAGCACGTACGACGCCTCGGCGGCGAAGTCGCGGGAGCTGGTGGCGTCGATCGAGTTGTCGGCGGCCCGGTCGAAGCCGAGCTCGGCGGCGATCGCGTCCGGGTCCAACCCCAGCGACGACCCCGCCAGCGCACCCGAACCGTACGGCGACACCGCCAGACGGCGGTCGAGGTCACGGATCCGGTCCAGATCGCGCAGCAACGGCTGGGCGTGCGCGAGCAACTGGTGGGCGAGCAGGACCGGCTGCGCGGCCTGGAAGTGGGTCTTGCCCGGCATCACCGTCTCGGGGTGCGCGTCGGCCTGGCCGACGAGCGCGTCGACCACGTCCAGGACCCCCGCCGCGACCGCCCGCACGGCGTCGCGGAGCCACATGCGGAACAGGGTGGCCACCTGGTCGTTACGGGACCGGCCGGCACGCAGCCGACCGCCCACCTCGGGCCCCACCCGCTCGATCAGGCCGCGCTCGAGGGCACCGTGCACGTCCTCGTCGGACTCCGCCGGGACGTAGGCCCCCGAATCGACATCCGCGGCCAGCCGATCCAACCCGTCGAGCATGGCGTCCAGGTCGGGCCCGGTGAGCAGACCCGCGCGGTGCAGAACCCGGGCGTGCGCCTTGGACGCGCGGATGTCGTACGGGGCCAGCTCCCAGTCGAAGTGGGTGGACTTACTCAGCGCGGCCATGGCCTCCGACGGCCCGCCGGAGAACCGACCTCCCCACAGGGAGCCCGTGTTGGTGCCGTGCCGCCCGGAGTCGCCCTGCTCCGCACTCACAGGCCGAGGTCCCGCTTGGCGGCGATCTTCGAGCTCAGGCCGTGCAGGTTGACGAAGCCCTTCGCGTAGCTCTGGTCGAACGAGTCACCCTCGTCGTAGGTGGCGAGGTTGAAGTCGTAGAGCGAGGAGTCGGAACGACGGCCGTTGACGGTGATCGAGCCGCCGTGCAGGACCATCCGGATGTCCCCCGACACGTGCTGCTGCGTGTTGTCGATGAAGGCGTCCAGGGCGTACTTGAGCGGCGAGAACCACAGACCGTCGTAGACCGCGTTGGACCAGGTGTCGGACACGCCGGACTTGTATCGGGCGAGCTCACGCTCGAGGGTGACGTCCTCGAGCGCCTTGTGGGCGGTGATGAGGATCATGGCGCCCGGCGCCTCGTAGACCTCGCGGCTCTTGATGCCCACCAGGCGGTCCTCGACCATGTCGAGGCGCCCGACGCCCTGCGCGCCGCCGCGACGGTTGAGCTCCTCGATCGCTTCGAGCACGGTCACCTTGCGGCCGTCGATCGCGACCGGCACGCCCTCGGAGAAGGTCACCGTGACCTCGTCGGGGGCGGCGAAGTTGATGGTCGGGTCCTCGGTGTAGTCGTAGACGTCCTTGGTCGGGGCGTTCCACAGATCCTCGAGGAAGCCCGTCTCCACCGCACGGCCCCAGACGTTCTGGTCGATGGAGAACGGCGACTTCTTGGTGACGTTGATCGGGATCTCGTTCCGCTCGGCGAACTCGATCGCCTTCTCGCGGGTCCAGGCGTAGTCGCGGACCGGCGCGATCACGTCGAGGTCCGGCGCGAGCGCACCGAAACCGACCTCGAAGCGGACCTGGTCGTTGCCCTTACCCGTGCAGCCGTGCGCCACGGAGGTCCCACCGTGCATCTTGGCCGCGGTGACCAGGTGCTTGACGATGAGTGGACGGGAGATCGCCGAGACCAGCGGGTACTCACGCATGTACAGGCCGTTGGCCTTGATCGTGGGGGCGCAGTAGTCATCGGCGAACTCGTCGCGGGCGTCCACGACCACCGACTCCACGGCTCCGCAGTCCAGCGCGCGCTGCCGGATGACGTCCATGTCCTCACCACCCTGACCGAGGTCGATGGCGACGGCGACGACCTCGGCACCGGTCTCCTGACCGATCCAGCTGATGGCGACGGAGGTATCGAGTCCGCCGGAGTAGGCGAGGACGACGCGATCGGACATGGTGTTCTCCTTGATGTGTGGGGTCTGTTCAGGGGGGTGGGTCGGTCTGCGGGGCCGGTCAGATCTGGCGTCGTGCCAGTCCGGCCAGTCGGTCGGCGAGTTCAGCTCCGGTGACGGGTTCGCGGGCCATCACGAATATGGTGTCATCCCCCGCGATGGTCCCGACGACGTCGTCCAGATTGGCCCGGTCGAGGGCGCTGGCGAGGAAGTTTGCCGCCCCGGGAGGAGTTCGCAGGACCGCGATGTTGGCACTGTGGTCGGCGGACACGAGTAGGTCCGCGATCAGCCTGCCCAGCCGGTCCGTCCCGCCCGGGATTCCCGGCACGTGGCTGCCGTCCTCGGGGATCACGTAGCGCCCGGCGCCTCCGTCTGCGGCGCGGAGCTTCACGGCGCCGAGTTCGTCCAGGTCCCGGCTGAGGGTGGCCACCGCCACGGCGATACCCTCCTGCGCCAACGCCTCGGCGAGCTCGGTCTGACTGCGCACCGGTCGGCGACGCAGGATCTCCGTGATCCGGGCGTGCCGGGCCGTCCGGCTGACGGTACCGACGGCGGTCACGATCGCTCCAGGAGCCAGACCAGCAGCGCCTTCTGGGCGTGGAGTCGGTTCTCGGCCTCGTCGAAGACTCGGCTGCGGGGGCCGTCGATCACCTCGGCGGCGATCTCCTTGTCGCGGTAGGCGGGCAGACAGTGCAGGACGATGACGTCGTCCGAGGCCCTGGCCACCGACGCCCGGTCCAGCTGGTAGTCGGCGAGGTCCCGCAGGCGCTGCGTGGCCGAGTCCTCCATGCCCATCGAGACCCAGGTGTCGGTGATGAGGACGTCGGCATCGTCCACGGCCGGGTCGACGTCCGCCGTGATGGTCACCGAACCGCCGGTTCCCGCCGCGATCCGCTGGGCGTCGGCGACCACCTGGCCGGTGGGCTGGTACCCCTCGGGGGCCGCGATGGTGATGTGCATGCCGGCGGTCGCGAACCCGAGGAGGTAGGAGTGGCCCATGTTGTTGGCCCCGTCCCCCAGGTACACCGCCCGGAGTCCCTCGGTGCGGCCGAAGTTCTCGCGGATGGTGAGCAGGTCGGCCAGGATCTGGCACGGATGGAACTCGTCGCTCAGGGCGTTGACAACGGGAACGTCCGCGTGGGCGGCGAGTTCGACGAGGCCGTCCTGTGAGTAGGTGCGCCAGACGATCGCCTCGACGTAGCGCGACATCACCCGGGCGGTGTCGGAGAGGGTCTCCCCCTTGCCCATCTGGGTGGAGCCGGACTCGACGACGATGGCGTTCCCGCCCAGTTCCGCGATCCCGGCGTCGAACGAGAACCGGGTGCGGGTGGAGGTCTTGTCGAAGATGACCGCGACAGACCGCGGGCCCTCCAGGGGTCGGGCGGAGAACGGCTCGGCCTTGAGCTTCAACCCGAGGTCCAGGACTTCGGCCTGCTCGGCGGGGCTGAGGTCGTCGTCGCGGAGGAAGTGACGGACCGCAGGGGTGGAGGTCGCGGTCGACGCGGTCGCGGCGGTCGATGAGCTGACGGTCGGGCCGGTCATGACGAGGACTCCTTCTGGGCTGCGATGGTGGACGACGCGGTGTCGAGGATCCCAGGCAGCGCGGACACGAACTCGGCGACCTGCTGTTCGGTGAGGATGAGCGGTGGTGCGAGGCGGACCACGTCCGCCGTGGTGGCGCCCACCAGGTACCCGGCTCCGCGCGCCGCCTCCTCCACCGCTTTGGCGGCCCGCGCGGTGAGCACGATCCCGAGCAGGAGGCCCCGTCCACGCACGTGGTCGACAAGTGGGTGGTCGAGGCACTCGATTTCGGCGGCGATGATCTTGCCGAGGCGGTCGACGTGCGCCACGAGGTCATCGGACTCGATCGTGTCGAGTACGGCGAGAGCGGCGGCGCACGAGATCGGGTTGCCGCCGAAGGTGGTGCCGTGCTGCCCGGCGGTGAGTAGTTCGCCCGCGGCGCCGACGCCGAGGCACGCGCCGATCGGCAGGCCACCACCGAGCCCTTTCGCGAGGGTGACCACGTCGGGCACGACCCCGGCCTTGCGGCAGGCGAACATCGCACCGGTACGGGCGATCCCCGTCTGGACCTCGTCCACGATCATGAGGACGCCGTGCTCGGTGCACAGGGCGCGCACGTCGGCGAGGAACCCCTCGGGGGGCTCGACGACGCCGCCCTCGCCCTGGAGCGGTTCGATGATGACGGCGGCCGTCTCGCCCGGAGCCTGCTCCACCAGCGTGGTCAGGGCGTCGATGTCGCCATAGGGGAAGAACTCGACCCCGGGTGGCATGGGCTCGAACGGCGCGCGCTTGGCGGGCTGGCCCGTCATCGCCAACGCCCCCATCGTCCGTCCGTGGAAGCCGTTCTCCGCTGCCAGGATGCGGGACCGGCCCGTCCGGCGGGCGATCTTGAACGCGGCCTCGTTGGCCTCGGCTCCCGAGTTGCAGAAGAAGGCCCGGACCGGCTGGTCCACCGCCAAGAGGGACTCGAGGCGTTCGGCCAGCTCGACCACCCTGGGGTGGGCGTACAGATTGGAGATGTGCCCGAGTTCGGCGACCTGGCGACTGACGGCGGCGACCACGGCCGGGTGGCCGTGTCCGAGGGAGTTCACGGCGATCCCGCCGAGCAGGTCGACGTACTCACGACCGTCGGCGCCCGTGAGCGTCGCGCCACTGCCCGAGACCAGCTCGAGCGGCGGGGTGCCGTAGTTGCGCATCAGCGCGTCGTCCCACCGCGCGGTGAGGGTCGGGGTGTCTGTGTCGGTGACGGTGTGCGTGTCGTTCATTTCTCGGCTCCTGCCGGCGACCTGGTTTCGTGGTGGCCCTCGGTGACCATCGTCCCGATGCCCCCTTCGGTGAGGATCTCGAGCAACACCGAGTGTTCGACGCGCCCGTCGATGACGTGGGCTGCGTGCACCCCGCCCTGGACCGCCCGCAGGCAGGCCTCCATCTTGGGCACCATCCCGCTCTCGAGGGACGGGAGGAGCCGCTCGAGTGGTTCGGTACCGAGATGCGTCACGAGGGACGAGCGGTCCGGCCAGTCGGTGTACAGCCCCTCGACGTCGGTGAGGACGATGAGCTTCTCCGCACCCAGGGCCGAGGCGAGCGCCCCGGCCGCGGAGTCGGCGTTGATGTTGTGCACGGTGCCGTCAGAGTCGGGAGCGATGGTCGACACGACGGGAATCCTTCCCGCCTCGATGAGGTCGAGGACGGCCCGCGGGTCGACGGACTGCACATCGCCGACCAGGCCGATGTCGGTGGGTTCCCCGTCGACCATCGCTGTCCGGCGAACCGCGGTGAACAGTCCCGCGTCCTCTCCGGAGATCCCGACCGCGTAGGGGCCGTGGGCGTTGATCAGACCGACGAGCTCGCGTCCGACCTGGCCGAACAGCACCATGCGGACGATGTCCATGACCTCGGGGGTGGTGACCCGGAACCCGCCGCGGAACTCGCCCTCCATGCCCAGACGACCGAGCATGGAGGTGATCTGCGGCCCGCCCCCGTGGACCACCACGGGCTTGAGCCCGCAGGTGCGCAGGAACACCATGTCCGCCGCGAAAGCCGCTTTGAGGTCGTCGTCCACCATGGCGTTACCGCCGTACTTGACCACGACGATCTTGTCGTGGAACTTCTGCAGCCACGGCAGCGCCTCGGCGAGCACGTGCGCGCGGACGAACGGCGTCAGCTGCGTGGAGCCGTCGTTCATCTCGGTGGTCATGTCAGGCCTCTCCGGGCTGGTCGGGAATGGTCAGGGCGAGTCGGACGTCCGCGCCACCGCGGTGTCGGAAACGGAACTCGGCTCCGTCCGCCGTCGGTGCGGGTTCCGGCCACGGCGCGTGATCGGTGTCAGGCCGGAAGACGAGCACCTCGATCGGGCCGGCCTCGACACCCGATCTCGAGCTGACGAACCGGGCGACGTTCTCGGCGACCTCGTGCGCGGCCGTGAAGTCCGCGCCGGGGTCTCCGACGCCGGGGCCGTCGAGCAGGACGACCGCGCGGGTGGACGGGATCTCGGCGCTCAGGGTGCTCCACCGCAGTTCCACCGCGTCCGCCCCGTCACCGTGGACGTTGAGGATGCCGGTCGAGCCGGCGGGGGCGACCCAGAACATCGCATGGGTTCCCTCCGGGGCCCACCACATCTCGAGACCGTGGACCCGGCCTCTGGAGGTGGCGCCCGCCAGGGCGTCCGCGGTCACGGGGCCAGGCCGACGGTGCTGAGTCCGGCGGTCTCGGGGAGTCCGAGCGCGAGGTTCATCGACTGGATCGCGCCCCCGGCGGTGCCCTTGGCGAGGTTGTCGATCGCCGCGGTGAACACCGCGCGGCCGGCGCGCTCGTCGACCTCGATGCCGAGTTGCACCGCATTGGATCCGAGCACGGAGGCGGTCATGGGCTGCACGCCCGCGGGCAGGACGTGGACGAACGGCTCGTCTCCGAACGCCTCGGCGTACACCGCCCGGAGCTCCCCGGCGGTCGCGGTCGTGGGCGCCACCGCGGTGGTGAGGATGCCGCGGGCCATGGGGGCGAGAACCGGGGTGAAGCTCACCGACACCTCCGCGTCGGTGACCCCACGAAGGTTCTGGGTGATCTCGGGCGTGTGCCGGTGGGTGGTCACGCCGTACGCCTTGGCCGAGCCCATGACCTCCGCGGCGAGCATCGGGACCTTGGCGGCCTTGCCTGCGCCCGACGCTCCGGTCACGGAGACGATCGTGATGGCGGAGGCGTCGACGAGGCCGGCCGCGACGGCCGGGAACAGCGCGAGCGTGGCGCCCGTGGGGAAGCACCCCGGGACCGCGACGCGGCGGGTGGACCGCAGCGCCTCACGCGCCCCGGGGAGCTCCGGGAGACCGTACGGCCAGGTACCGGAGTGCTCGGAGCCGTAGTACGCCGTCCAGTCCTCTGCGTCCACCAGTCGGAAGTCCGCCCCGAGGTCGACGACGAGGACGTCCGGCCCCAGTTGCTCGGCGATCGCCGCAGAATGCCCGTGGGGCAACCCCAGCACCACGACGTCGTGGCCTTTGAGCGTCTCCGCCTCGGTCTCCGCGAGGACGCGGTCGGCGAGGGGCAGCAGGTGCGGGTGGTGCTCCCCGAGCGTCTGTCCGGCGCTCGACCCGGCGGCGAGCGTGCCGATCTTTAACTCCCCCGCCGCATAGGACGGGTGCCCGAGTAGGAGTCGGAGGAATTCCCCGCCCGCGTAACCCGAAGCACCTGCGACCGCCACCGTGATTGCCATACGCACGAGTATGCACCACTTTGCAATGTTTTGCATCTCCCCCGGCGAGCCGCGCCCCTTGCCC
>NZ_JABFAN010000015.1:10724-120365 GCF_017168155.1 Dietzia sp. KRD202
GGCCCCGATCTGCCGGCGGCCGCCCGTGAAGCGGCGCTGGCCGAGATCCACCGAGCCACCGACCCGACGCCCCTCCTCGATCCCGGACGTACCGACCCGCCTGCGGGCACCGCGGACGGCGGTCGGGAAGCGCCGACGGAGTTCGGTCTCCGCCCGCTGCGAGTCGGACCGCAGGACGAGTCCGGCGCCCGCGGCGTCCCGGCTCTCGGCCACCGCGCCCCGCTCGGCGGCCTCCAGTCTCCGCCCCACCTCGAAGGCGAAACCGGTCATGAACGACTTGCGGTGGGTGACCGCGGAGACACCCGGGGAGGGCCGCTGTCTGGCCGCTGCGGCGAGCATGACCCCGGTGAGGGCCCCGGCGAGCATGCCCACCCGCTCGACGTGGCGGCGAACCCCCACGATGTGCACGACCCGGGTGCCGTCGCCGCGGGCGGACGTGACGGCCCGGCAGTGCATCGCGGCGGCGAGGGCGGCCACCAGTCCCACCTGGTCGGGTTGATAGCTCCCGGAGATCACGTGGTCGATGACCGCCACCTCGGCGGCGGCGGTATCCGGACCGGTCCGCGCGAGCGCCTCGTCGACGCCGTACTTGGCGAGCAGGGCGTAGGCACGCTCGAGCAGGACCTCGGCCTCGGGCGTGCCCGCCACGCTCTCGGCTTTGGCGAAGAGTTTGCGGACCCTGTCCAACGCCTTCTCTGACAAGGGGGGCACGGCGCCCTCGTGCCCGTCCTGCGATCGGGTCTGCGAGGTGCCCTGCGAGGTGTTGTGGGAGGTGTTGTGGGAGGTGTTCTGGGAGGTGTTCTGGGAGGTGTTCACTGTCTACTCCTGATCGTCTCGGCCGTTCGGCGGAACCGATACTCGCACAGGTGTACGACACAGTCGGTGCGGACGGCCGCGCCGTCCCAGGTCAGCGGTGCAGGAACCAAGTGTGGTCGAGCGGGCCGGAACCGCGGCCGACCTCCAGGGTGAGACCGCCGTGGAGGGCCCCGTCGATCCACGGGCGGACGCGGCGGTAGGCCGCCTCCCAGTCCCTCTCCCCCACCCGCGCGGTGGCCAGCGCCGAGGACAACGAACACCCGGTGCCGTGCGTGTGCGGGGTGTCGACGCGGACGAACGGCAGACGCAGCGTCGTGCGTCGGTCCCCCTCGGACTCCACCAGCACGTCCTCCGCACTGCCGTCGTCCAGATCGCCCGTGGTGGCGAGCACCGCGCAGCCGGTCTGCTCGTGCACGAGCTCGGCCTGCCCGACGATCGTCTCGATGTGCTCCGCGGGCTCGCCGCCACACAGCACCGCGAGTTCGGGGACATTGGGCGTCACCAGATCCGCCAGCGGGACGAGGTCCCGCAGCATCCGCGCCGCGTCCTCACTGGCCAGCCGGCCTCCGGTGGTGGCCACCATCACCGGGTCGAGGACGACGTGGGGTGGACGACGACGACGAAGCCAGTCGCCGACCGCCTCCACCAGAGCGGCCTCACCGAGCATGCCGATCTTGACGGCGTCGATCGTCACGTCATCGGCAACGGCGTCGAGCTGGGCGATCACGTCGTCGACGGGCACGGCGTGCACCCCGGTCACCCCGACGGTGTTCTGGATCGTGACCGCGGTGACGGCACCCATTCCGTACCCGCCCATCGCGGCGACGGCCTTGGTGTCGGCGAGCAGCCCGGCGCCGCCGGACGGGTCCGTGCCCGCGATGCACAGGACCCGCGGCACCCGTGCACCGGCGGGGCGTCGGCCGTCAGCCACGCAGGCTCGCCCCCACGGCCTTCTCCGCCGCCTCGACGGCGGCCGTGCGCCATGCGCTCGCCTCGTCCTCCGTGAGGGTGCGGTCGTCGGCACGGAACGTCAACGCGTAGGCGAGGGACTTGCGCCCGTCCCCGAGCTGGGCGCCGGTGTAGACGTCGAACAGTCGCGCGCTCTCGAGCAGCTCCCCGCCTCCCGAGCGGAGTG
Source organism: Dietzia sp. KRD202 (assembly GCF_017168155.1). Taxonomy (NCBI): domain Bacteria; kingdom Bacillati; phylum Actinomycetota; class Actinomycetes; order Mycobacteriales; family Dietziaceae; genus Dietzia; species Dietzia sp. KRD202. Next base: position 12,676 of record NZ_JABFAN010000015.1, read on the forward strand.
CAGCCTCGACCTGCGCAGCGGGCACGGCCACGTCCACGACGAGCGCCACATCCTGGTTCACGGACGGGAACGACGAGATGGTCGGGGCCGGCAGCACCTCCCGGGCGCCGATCGCGGTGAGGTCCAGTTCGACCGCGCACGTGCGCGCCGGGAGCCCGAGCCGCTCGCACGCCGCGGGGTGTAGCTCACCGGCGTGACCGACCACCACGATCTCACCCGGCCCGGCGTCGCGGTCGCCACCATCGACCAGGACCTCCACGCAGCGACCCGGGTGCCACGGCGCGCGCTCGGCCGCCCGCACCTCGACCTCGGCCCCGAGGGCCCGCCCGACGATCCTCGCCGCCTCCACCGCGTCGAGGGCGTCGGCCTCCCTGCCGGGGCCGAAGTGCCCGCCCGGCTCGCGCCTACCGGTGTAGAGGGCTGCCACGTGGAGCGGCTGGTCGGGCAGCGACGCCGCCAGGCTGTCCCGCTCCTGCGGGGTCGGCTCCCGATCGACCGGCAGCATGTCGACCCCGGACGTCGTCGGCGTTCGGAAGGACACCTGCGCGACCGAGAAGAGCGCGAGGTCGCGGGCCCCGCGCGTGATGTTCCGGCGGGCGATCTCGGCCAGCGAGGGCAGCAGCGTGGTGGCCAGATGAGCCTTGTCGCTCTCGAGGGGATTGACCACGGCCATGGTGCTGCGGCGCTCGTCGTCGTCGTCAAGTCCCATGGCGTCGAACACCGACGGGTCACAGAACGGCGACGTGAGCACCTCGACGTGCCCGGCCGCCGCCAGGGCGTGCCCCACGGCACGGCGGCCGCGCTGGAACGCGGTGAGTCCGCGACCGGCGGGCGCGGTGGGCAGCACCGACGGGATGTTCTCCAGCCCCTCCAGGCGAAGCACCTCCTCGACCAGATCCGCGGGCAGGGTCAGGTCGGGGCGCCATGCCGGGGCGGTCACCTCCAGCAACACCGCGTCATCGCCGGCGACGGTGCACCCGATCTGCTCCAGACGGCGGCGCGTGGTCCCCGCCGGATACCCGACCCCCGCCACCCGCGAGGGACGCTCGGGATCGAACGCGATCGTCGGCATCACGGGCGCCGAGCCGACGTCCGTGAGAGAGGCCTCCACGGAGCCACCCGTGATCTCGGCGAGCAGGGTGGCCGCGCGGTCCAACGCCGCGATCGACGCGGCGGCGTCGACCCCACGCTCGTAACGCTTGCCCGCCTCGCTGGGGAGCTTGTGGCGGCGGATGGTCCGGAACACCGCGAGGGTGTCCCACACGGCGGCCTCGAGCAGGACGTCGGTCGTGTCGGCGGAGACCTCGGTGCTGGCGCCACCCATGACGCCCGCCAACGAGATCGGGCCGCGGTCGTCGCAGATGACGACGTCCTCGGGGTCGAGCGTGCGCTCCACGTCGTCGAGGGTGGTGAGCGTCTCCCCCGCGCGTGCCCGGTGGACGGTCAGCCCGCCCTGCAGGCGAGCGGCGTCGAACGCGTGCATCGGGTGCCCCAGCTCGAGCATGACGTAGTTGGTGACGTCGACGGCCGGGGAGATCGGGCGCACGCCCGAGAGCAGCAGGCGGCGCGCCATCCACCACGGGGTCCGCGCGGACGGGTCGACTCCCGTGACCCGGCGCAGGGCGAACCGCTGGGCACCGGACTCGGCGGTCACCTCGAGCGGCCAGGTCTCCTTCTCCGACGGCAGCCCGAGCTCGGCCGCGGGGTCAGCGAAGTCCAGGTCGAACCCGCACGCCAGCTCGCGGGCCAGGCCGCGGGCAGACAGGCAGTAGCCCCGATCCGGCGTCACGTTGAGTTCGATCACGGTGTCCCGCTCGCCGGCACCCGCGGCCAACACCGGGCCGGCGGGGTCCCCGGGCTCGGCGGTGCCCTCGGCGAGGACGATGATCCCGCTGTGGTCCGAGCCGATCCCCAGCTCGGAGGCCGAACAGATCATGCCCTCACTCGGCTTGCCGTAGGTCTTGCGCTTGCCGATCTCGAACCCGCCCGGCAGGACGGTGCCCGGCAGGGCGACGACGACCAGGTCGCCCTCCGCGAAGTTGCGGGCGCCGCACACGATCTGCTGCGGCTCGTCACCGCCCACGTCGACCAGACAGAAGCGGATGGGCTTCTTGAAGCCCTCCAGCTCCTCGATGGTGCTGACACGGCCGATGGTGAGCGGGCCGTCGATCTCGGGCAACTGCTCCGGTTCACCCTCCACCTCGAGGCCGACGCGCACGAAACCGGCGTCGAGCTCGGCCGGGCTGACGGACCAGCCGTCGTTGGCCCGCTGCAGGATCTCGGTCAGCCAGGACTGCGCAATTCGCACTGTGGGGTCCTTCGTCTTCTGGGGTGGGGGTGGATGCGGCGGGTCAGGAGCGGATGCCGAACGGCAGGGAGAAGCGGACGTCGCCCTCCACCATGTCGCGCATGTCGGACAGGCCGTTGCGGAACTGCAGGGTGCGCTCCAGGCCCATGCCGAACGCGAAGCCCGAGTACTCCTCGGGGTCGATGCCGCACGCCGTCAGCACGTTGGGGTGCACCATCCCGCAGCCGCCCCACTCGACCCAGCCGGCGCCGCCCTTCTTGCGCGGGAACCACACGTCGACCTCGGCGGAGGGCTCGGTGAACGGGAAGTAGTTGGGCCGCATCCGGGTGCGGGTCTCCGGACCGAACAGGGCGCGGGCGAACGCGTCGAGCGCACCGCGCAGGTGCGCCATGGTCAGCCCCTTGTCGATCGCCAGGCCCTCGACCTGGTGGAACACCGGGGTGTGGGTGGCGTCGAGTTCATCGGTGCGGAACGTGCGCCCGGGGCACGCCACGTAGATGGGCGGTTCCCGGTCGAGCATGGTGCGGATCTGCACCGGCGAGGTGTGGGTGCGCAACACCTGCCGGCTGCCCTCGGGCGCGATGTGGAAGGTGTCCTGGAGGGTGCGCGCCGGGTGGTCGGGAAGGAAGTTGAGCGCGTCGAAGTTGTAGTGCTCCGCCTCGACCTCGGGCCCCTCGGTGATCTCCCACCCCATGGCCACGAACACGTCCGCGACCTGCTCGGTGATGATGGTGATGGGGTGCTGCGCGCCCACCGGCGCGCGCCCCGACGGGACCGTCAGGTCGAGCGTCTCGGCCACGAGGACGGCGGCGTCCCGCTCGGCCTGCAGTTCGGCCAGGCGGGAGTCGTACGCCTGCTGGACCCGGGTCCGTGCCACGTTGACGGCCTTGCCCGCGGACGCCTTCTGCTCCTTGGGCAGCGAACCGAGGGTGCGGCGGCCCAGTGCGATGGGGCTGCGGTCACCGAGGTGCGCCGTCTTGGCGGCGGCCAACGCCTCGAGGTCCGCCGCGGCGGCGAACGCGGCCTCGGCGTCCGCGGAGTACCGCGCCAGCGACTCCTCGTCGATCCGGACCTCGCCTGTGTCTTCGCTCACCGGTGCCCTCGTCCTCCCCGTCACGGCGGACTTCCGTCGACCGCCCCGCATCGGGGCCAAGACTAGTCGATCCCCGGTCCCGCCCCCGCTCCCCCCGGCGATGGCCGGGGGGGGGGGAGCCGCGTCAGCGTCGTTCCCGCACCGACCCGGCGTCGACCAGCAGCTCGCGGGTCGCGCGGAAGGCGTCCCGCATCCGCCGGTCGTGGGTGATGAGCAGGACCGTGCCGCCGAACGAGTCCACGGCCTGTTCCAGTTGCTCGATCGCCGGCAGGTCCAGATGATTGGTCGGCTCGTCCAGCACCAGCAGGTTCACCCCGCGCTGCTGCAGGAGGGCCAACGCGGCACGGGTCCGCTCCCCCGGTGACAGTGACGCGCAGCCGCGGGCGACGTGTTCTCCACCGAGCCCGAACTTGGCGAGCAGGGTGCGGGCCTCGGTGGGGTCGAGGCCGGCCGGGTCGGCGGCGACGCAGAACGTGTCCAGCAGCGGGTCCGGCCCGCCGAACTCCGTCCGTGCCTGGTCCACCGTCCCGGGCTGGACCCCCGACCCGACGGTCGCGCGGCCCGAGTCGACCGCCCGCTCCCCGGTGATCGCGGCGAGCAGCGTGGTCTTCTCCACTTGGTGCATCTGACGCACCTAGTCAGTGGAGGTGATCGGCATGGATGTCGAACGCAAGAAGAACGTCGTGGCGTACGTGCGGGTGGCCCGCGCGCGAGCCGTTGGCGGGGATGCAACAGCACAGCGACGAGCCATCGAGCGTTACTGCCGCGAGAACAACCTAGTCGTCGCAGCGACGCTGCAGGCAACCCGCCTGGCAGTCGATCGGTCCTCGAAGGAGGTGCTTCGCGCACTGGCGCGATGCCCCTTCGATGTGTCCTTGAGGCAGGGCTCCGATCGGGGCGGTCGTCATGCTCTCTAGGGCAACGACGAGCAGCACCGGGACGATCACGGAGCAGGTGCTGGTCTATCTGAGGATCAGCGAGGACCGCACCGGGGAGGAGGCCGGGGTCGAGCGACAGCGAGACGACTGCCTCTCGCTGTGCGCCCGGCTGGGCCTGGACGTTGCCGAACCCGACGTTTTCATGGACAACGACACGTCCGCCTACCTCGACAAGAAGCGACCGGACTTCGCGCGAATGCTCGCCCGGATCAAGCTCGGTCCTTCGCGGGTCGTCGTGTGGCACGTCGATCGCCTCTACCGGCGACCCCGTGAGCTCGAGGACTTGATCGACCTCGTGGAGACGCATCCGATCCGCATTGAGGCGGTCATGGGCGGTGCGTTCGACTTGAACACCCACGAGGGTCGGCTGATGGCCCGACAACTCGTCGCGATGGCGGCCTACGAGTCCGGACACAAGGCTGACCGCATTCGCCGCGCGAACCGGCAGAAGGCCGAACGTGGCGACTGGCACGGCGCAGCAAAGTTCGGTTACGGCACCGGCGGCGTCCTCATCCCCGAGCAGGCCGCCGTCGTCCGTGAGATGGCGGACAGGTTCCTCGCCGGCCAGTCCCTGCGCTCGATCACCGCGTGGCTGAACGATGAGTCCGGGTTCCCCGCACCGCAGGCGAAGACCGGGAAGACGCTCGGCGTCTGGCACGCGACCACCGTGAAGTCCATCTTGGTCTCCGCCCGGATCAGCGGGCAGCGAGCGTACGAGCCGACGCGACGGCGCGGTGATGGCCCGAACGGGCGAGAGATCCTCGGACCGGGAAACTGGCCGGCGATCATCACGCCGGAAGAGACAACCCGCATCAGGGCCATGCTTTCCAACCCCGACCGCCGGGTTGGAGCATCTTCGATCAACCTGCTGTCGGCGATCGCGACGTGCGGCAAGTGCGGCTCCGGGCTCGTCGCGGGCAAGGCCAAGCACGGGCCATCCGATGCGAAGCGGAACTACTACCGCTGCATGCCAGTACCAGGACATCCCGAGAGAGGCGGTCTGTCGGTCAGTGCATCCGGCCTCGAGGCTGTTGTCAGAGAAGCCGTGATCGCGCGCCTGGCCGTGACCACCCTTCCGGCCGACACTCCCGAGACAGGCGGGGCAGTCGCGGAAGCGATGGGACGGATCATGGCCGCGCGCGAGCGGATGGAAGATCTCGCCCGCGACTACGGGGCGGGCATGCTGACTCGCAGCGAGTACCACGCCGGTCGCGTCGCCGCCCAGAGCGCCGTTCACGACGCGGAACTGGCCCTCGGCAGGGTAAACCGCGGGTCGGCCCTCAAAGGGCTCCCTATCGGCGATGAGGCGGCTCTGCGGCACGCTTGGGAGCACGAGTGGACTGTGCCGCAGAAGCGCGCGATCCTGACCGCGCTGATCGACAGCCTCGTCGTGCAGCCCTACGCGAACGGTGGTTCGCGCTTCCGGCCCGAGCGGGTGCAGCTCACCTTCAAGGCATAACGGGAGGATGCTGGGTCAGGCCGGATGCTCCATGAGCGCGCGAAGCCGGCCCAACGCCACCGGGTCTTCGACGGCGAACGGCACCCCTGACGCCTCGCATGCCTCTCGCGTCCAGGCCACCACATCGAAGTTGGGCGGGAGCGCGTGCTTCGCGAGATCGCCGCGGGTGGCGTGCTCTGCGCTTGTGCTGCCCATGATGCACAGGTACGCGCATCGCCCCGACCCCACGGCGGCGCGCACCTTCGTGGTGCGGGCGCCTGCCCGCGGCGAAAAAGCGGAGCATCATCATGGCGACCCCTGGATATCGGCCGGAGCAGTTCGTCGACTCGGGCTGGGACTCGGGCACGCCGGAGCGCAAGGCGCGGTTCGTGAACTCCCTGCTGCGCTTCATCGCCGACGACTTCCCCCGTGAACGGTTCACGCGCCCGCTGTATCTGGGGCTCTCCACGCACGGCTACTTCGGGTTCATCGCGCACTACGACATTCACGGCTTCTACGACGAGCAGATGTCGACGCCTGCCCGCCGTGAGCGGTTCCTGAGCGACCTGGCCTGCGACTGCCAGAAGGACGCGCACCTGGACCGCCCGGACCTGTGGAGCGACGTCAAGGCCGTCCTGGCGAGCCGCCTCATGCCCCAGGCCGAGCAGGCGCCCGCGGCGCGGCGGCTGGCGCCGTCGTCTTCGTTCGGGACACGTCCCCCCGCCGCTGGCCCTGACGCGCCGACCCTGTTCTGAGACTCGACCTCAGAGGCCGAACTGCGGTCCTTCGCGCAGCGGCGCCGTCGAACGCTCGGCGACGGCGAGGTCGGCCACAGTGCGGTCGGGGTCGGCTCGCACACCGAGCGCGGGACGGTGCGCTCGGACGGACTCCACAGTGATCCGGGCCTCCTCGACGGCAGGCGGCAGGTCGCCGCCGTCCTGCATCGCGGCGAGCTGCGCCTCGACACGGGCCAGGTCCGCCTCCGACTCGGCCAGGGCGCGCACGTACCGGAACGGTTGACCGATGCGTTCCTCGGTCTCGGCGATGGTCTGCTCGGCGACGGCGAGGTCATCGCGGGCGTGCCCGAGCAGGGTGGGGATGCCCGAGACGCGGTTCTCGATGCGCTGAATCACGCCGACACCACCCTCGAGGAAGATGCCGCGGGAGATCGTGAAGCCGCTGCGGGGCACGCCGTCGAGCGTGACCTCCATGAGCAGATCGCCGAGCATCGGCAGCGTGCTCAGGTGGATGTCGAATCCCCTGATGCACCCGATGACGCCGTAGTCGCGGGTCGCGTACTTCGGCGCCCACTTCAGGTCCGAGTCGTGCGCCCACCGGGCGAGCGCGTGCGCGGCATCGACCCGCGAGTCGTAGTGCGTGCCGCGCAGCTCGATACGGAAGTTCTCGCCGGAGGTCTCTCGGATGCGGGGCAGCGCCGCCTCCAGATGCTCGATATCGTTCCCGGCGCGGCGTGCGTCGCCGCGGGCGCGGTCGCGGCTGTGGATCAGCATCGACTCGTTACGGTGATAGGCACGTTCCAGCCGACGGAGCCTGGTGACCTCGTTCTGGATCGTGGAGTGCTCCAGCAGCAGGGGGTTGCCGGAGCTGATCGCCTTCGCTTCCGCGGCGGACAGAGCCGAGGAGTCGATCTCCTCGATCTCGCGGGTGTCGAGCCGGCCACGCATGAGCTGGGCGATGAACGTCGCCTTCCGCTCGACGCCCTGCCACATGTAGGAGTCGAAGGAGCGCTCCGTCACGAACCGGACGATGGCGACCTCCGCGTTCTGGTTGCCCTGCCGCATGATCCGGCCCTCGCGCTGGGCGATGTCCGAGGGACGCCACGGGCAGTCCAGGTGGTAAAGCGCGACGGCGCGGGCCTGGACGTTGGTGCCGACGCCCATCTTCTCCGTGGAGCCGAGCAGCACGGCGATGTGCCCAGCGCGCGCGGCGGAAAACAGCCGCGCCTTGTCCGTGTCGGTCGCCGAGTTAGGAGGAAGCGGGGGCGTGGGGCGGGCGACGGGTTCATCGTTGTTTCCTTTCCGGCCGGGAGCGCGGGCCGTGGTTTTCGTCAGGGAGGCCATCCGGGTCGGACGTCGCATGATCGGCGGAGGCTCGTGGGGCACGATTGCCGGTTGCCGTGACGGCCGAGGGCTCTGAGCGCCTGGATCCGATGGCGAGCAACGCCATTGCGATCAGCACGATCACGGTCCCGATCCAGCCCCACAGGCCCGGGTCCTCGCGCAGGATCAGCAGCGACAGCAGGATCCCGAAGACCGGCACGAGCAGCGTCCACGCGGCGAGGAGGTCGAGCCGGGCACGTCCGATCTCGGTGAACCAGGCGACCGTGGTGGCGGCGGTGCCGACCAGTGATAGGAACAGCAGGGTGAGGATGAACCGGATGTTCCAGTCGATCGTGGGCGGCCCTTCTGTGACGGCTGCGGTGCCGGCGAGGATCGCACCTCCGATGAGCAGCTGAGCTGCCGCCACGATTCGGACGTCTGCGTGCACGATCCGGCCGATGAGGGTGCCGGCGGTGATCGCGGCGGCGGAGGTCAGTGAGAGCCACGCTCCGGTGCCGAGCCCGGAGGGAAGGACGATGATGAGTAGGCCGGTGAAGCCCAGGCCGATCGCGGCGATCGCGGCGGGGGTGGGACGCTCGCGGTAGAGCCACCACGCGGGCAGCAGGATCAGGATTGGCTGCGCGTTGGCGAGCACCGAGGCGATCCCGGTCGACAGTCCGGTCGCGGCGACGAACATCGTCGCGAATGCCAGGGCGATGTTCACCAGTCCGAGGCAGCCGATCAGTGCCCATGTCTTCGGGTCGCGGGGAAGAGGTGCCCGCTGGATGCCGGCGACGGTTGCGAGCGCGACCCCGGCGATGAGGGCTCTCAGTGCCGCGAGCCACAGCGGCGGGGCGTCTTGCAGGCCGACGGTGATCGCGACGAAGCACGACCCCAAGGCGAGCGTGACCCACAGCATCCGCAGCGGTCGGGGGTGCCCGTGCCGGCTGGCGTCCGCGAGGGGGCGGACGACGGTGTTCACGACGACTCTCGCGTATCGGTCCCGCTGTCGCCCCCGTGGCGTCGATGATTCGAGTCGTGGGCGCCGGTGTGGTGGCGGTGGCCGAACAGGTGCATGGCGGCCATGCCGATGATCGCGACGTAGGGCAGCACTGCGACGACGTGGGGAAGGTGGTCGATGAACAGGTAGATCGCGATCCCGAGCACGGAGATCCCGATGATCAGCCACGCCGTCACAGGCATCCGTCGCCGCGGGTCGCCTTCGCCGGGATGGTCGGCGGGCGGTTGGTGGTCACCGGTCATGGTCGGGCTCCTCCGCCGGTGTGAGGAAGTCCTGGCGCATGCCGAGGCTCTCGTCGGTGAGGCGGATCGAGGTCGCGGCGTCGGGGACGGTGCCCGTCAGCGCGCGGATCGCGTCGATCGTCTCGGGCACGACGATGGCCTCGTTGTAGACCTGGTAGGCGAGGTAGGCCTCGCTGCCGTTCACGGTGACCAGGTCCTCCCACACGGCGACCTCCCACATGTCTCCCCGGGGGCGGCCGAGATCGCGCATCAGCTCGACGGTGGAGTTGAGGGCGACCAGGCCGTCGGACATCCGGATGAACGCGATGCGGGGCGCGGCGCGCAGGGCGTCCAGCACCTCGTCGCGGGTCGCCTCCCGGGTCAGTTGCAGCGTCCAGTAGTGGCTGTGGGTCTGCGTGTGGGCGCCTTTGGCGGCGATGGTGACGACATCGAGTCCGGGGAGCACGGTCTGTGCGTCGGGGCCCTGATGAGAGGGGATGGTCGGTTCTGGGACCATCGTGTTCATGATCCCGCCGAGGTGCGATTCCCACGGGTCGGTGGCGCGGCGGATGAGCACCCCACGGGCGCGCAGCAGGAGTCCGGCCGCATCCAGCGCGCCGAGGATCCGCACGATGCTGGTGGTGTTGCAGGAGACCACCCGGGTGCTGTCCCTGCCGATGGCGCTGGCGTAGTTGGCTTGGGCGACGAAGGAGTGGCCGGTGGTGGAGTGGGACTCGCCGCCTTGGAGCACTGCCTTGACGCCGAGGGCGCGGTAGCGCTCCAGGTTTTCCGCTGCCACATGCTTGGGGGTGGTGTCGACGACGACGTCGCACTGCGCGAGAAGGTCGTCGAGCACTCCCTGTGCGGGCACGTCGGCGCCCCGCATGGCCTGCTGCGCCTCGATGGTGGAGGCGAACACGGGCAGGCGGTTCGCTGCGGACTTGATCCGCCAGTCGGTGGCGATGTCCGCGACGCCGACCAGGTCCATGTCCGACTGCAGCAGGACCGCGTCGGCGACGCGCTTGCCGATGACGCCGTAGCCGTTGACGCCGACTCGAATGGTGTTCATGTGCGTGCCTTTCTGATGAGGGATGGGAGCCGCGGCGGTCATCGCCGTCGCCGCGTGGTCCAGAGCAGGTAGCCGCCGAGTGCGGTGACCACGCTCGCGCCGGCGCCGATCATGACGCCTTCCCGCGAGCGCCATCTCGTGTTCCCGCTGACGAGTTCGCCGATGCCGTTGATCAGGGCGGCGGTGATCATGCCGGCGATCAGGCGATTGCCGATCCGTTCAGCCCGTCCCACGAGCGGTTCCAGTTCGGCCGCGCGCAGGTGCACCTCGAGGCCGCCGTTCTCCAGCACCCGCCGGAGCTGCTTGAGTGTTCCGGGCAGCTCGAGCAGCAGTACTCCGGCATCCGCGGATGCCTGTGCCCAGCGTTTCGCCAGGGCGGGGAGGGAGAACTGTCGCTGCACGATCCGCTCCGAGAAGGGGGTGAGCGCCTGCAGCATCTCGAACTCGGGGTCGAGCCGTGCCGCCAGTGCCTCGCCCATCATCAGGACCTTGAACAGCAGAGCGGTCTGCTGCGGCAGCTGGAGGTGGTGGTGTCGCAGCAGGGCGAGCAGCTCTCCGAGCAGGTGGCTGAGGTTAATGTCGGACAGGGGGCGTCCGAGATACCGCGACACGAAGACGTCCAGGGAGCGGCCGAGCTCGCCGCGGTCGGAGGTGTTCTTGGTGATCGAGAGCGCGAGCAGGGCGGTGGCGAGCGCGTTGGAGTCTCCGCGGGTGAAGGCGAGCAGCACGTCGGAGAGCTGCTCGGTGACCTCTTCGTCGAGTTGGCCGACCATGCCGAAGTCGATGAGGGCGATGGATCCGTCGGTTTGGATGAACAGGTTGCCCGGGTGCGGGTCGGCGTGGAAGAAGCGGTTCTCGAACACCATGGTGAGGATGAGGTCTGCGCCTCGCCTGGCCAGCTGGTTCCGGTCGATGCCGGCCGCGTCCAGGGCGGGCAGGTCGTCGACTCGGATGCCGTGCATCCGTTCCAGGGTCAGCACGCGTGACGTGGTCGTCTCCCAGAACACCTGGGGGACGGCGACGTCGGGTGAGTCGGCGAAGTCGGCGGCGAACCGCTCCGCGTTCCGGCCCTCCTGCAGATAGTCGAGCTCGGCGCGCAGCGTGCGGGAGAACTCCTCGACGATGCCCGGCAGGTTGTACTGGCGGGCGGCATCCCACCGCTTGTCGGCGCGCTCGGCGAGGTTCTGCAGGATCTCCAGGTCTTCGTGGATCTGGGCGACCGCGCCGGGTCGGCGGACCTTCACGACGACCTGGGTGCCGTCGTGAAGGGTCGCGGCGTATGCCTGCCCGATCGACGCGGCGGCCAGCGGTTGCGGGTCGAACTGTGCGAAGAGCTGTCCGGGGTCCGCGCCGAGCTCCTCGCGGATCACCGCCTTCATCGGCTCCCAGGCCTCGGGCGGCGCGGCGTCCTGAAGCTTGACCAACTCGGCGAGGTAAGCGGCGGGCAGCAGGTCGTTGCGGGTGGACAGCAGCTGGCCGAGTTTGATGAAGGTCGGTCCGAGCTCCTCGAGGGCGAGTCGGAGGTGTTCCGGACTGGTGTAGGGCTCGTCCCGGCGCGCATGCCCGAGAACGCCTTTGTTGAAGGGGATCCACTTCTCCAGTCCGAGCAGCCCGAGGCCGAGCCCGAGTCCGTGGTTCTCGAGGATGGTGGCGATGCGCCGATACCGGCTCCGATGCGTGCTCATCAGTCGAGGCCTCCTTCGCGGTTGGTCGCGTCGCGGGCCGAGGTGCCCGGGCCGATCGCGAACGTCTTGGTCTGTCCGGCCGAGAGCGGCACGGCGACCGCGCCGACGCGCACGTGGATCGCGGGTGCTGAGCCGGCGTGCACGCGAATCTCCAGGCTGCGGTCACGGAGCATCACGTAGACGAGGTGGCCGCGGTATCGGATCTGGAACCCGACCCGGGTGAGGTTCGGCGGCAGTCGGGGGGCGAAGACGAGCTCGTCGTCACCGAGGGCCATGCCGGCGAAGGAGCGGACGGGCAGGTCGATGGTGCCGGCCATCGCGCCGAGGTGGATCCCTTCGCGGGTGGTGCCGCCCTGGGAGTCGTCGAGATCGGCGATCAGCGCCTCGCGGAACGCGATCCAGGAGCGGGACGGGTCGATGCCGGCCAGGACGGAGGCGTTCACGACTCGGCTGAGCGTCGACCCGTTGGCGGTGCGGGCGAGGTAGTACTCGAACGTGCGGGTCAGGTCCTGCTCGGAGAACGGGTAGCCGAGCGTGGCGAGCTGCGCCCGGAGCCCGTCGTGACCGAGCAGGTAGACCAGCATGACGACGTCGGGCTGCTTGGCGAGCTTGTACCGGTTGGTGCTGTCGTTCTCGGACTCGAGGATGAGATCGAGCCGGCCGATGTTCCCGTACTCCTCGCGGTAGTGGTCCCAGTCCAGCTCCTGCAGGCTCTCGTAGCCGTCGAACTGGGTGAGGATGCCGTCGCGGTGGAACCCCACCGCCAGTCGTGTGCTGAGCCGGGCCCATCCCGCGATCTCCTCGTCGGTGACGCGGAGCCGGTCGCGGAGGCCCTCGCCGCGGTGCCCGTGGAGCAGGGCGAGTGTCCGGGCCGCTCGCGTGGCGACCCACGAGGCGAGGACGTTGGTGTACGTGTTGTCGCGCAGGCCGCTGCCGGGAGCGTCCGGGGCGCCGTCGTGGAACTCGTCGGGTCCCATCACCCCGGCGATGTGGAAGCGGTCGGTGGCAGTGTCGTGCTCGGCGAGCGAGGCGAACAGGCGGGTGACCTCGATGATGAGCTCGCCGCCGCGTTCGGCGAGCCACTCGAGGTCGCCGGTGGCCTGGTAGTGCTGCCAGGCGTTGTAGGCGATGGCGAGGCCGACGTGGCGTTGACGGTGGGAGTTGTCCGGCATCCACCGACCGGAGCGCGGGTTGTAGAGCGCCTCGGGCGTCTCCTCGCGACCGTCGCTGCCGCTCTGCCAGGGGAAGAGGGCTCCGCGGAGTCCGGCGGCGGTCGCCGCGGCGCGGGCGGCGTCCAGTCGCCGCCAGCGGTAGTCGATCAGCGCCCGGCTGATCTCGGGCGTGCGCAGAGCGATCACGGGCAGGACGAACACCTCGTCCCAGAAGACGTGCCCCCGATACCCCTCGCCGTGCAGGCCGCGGGCGGGCACCCCGGCGTCGAGCTCGACGGTGTGCGGCGAGAGGGTCTGGAGCAGGTGGAAGACGTGCAGGTTCAGGATGAGTCGGCTGTGCGTGTCGGCGTCCAGGGTGACCGCGAAGCGTTCCCAGAGTCGCCGCCACGCCGCCGCGTGGCGTTCCCGCAGCGCCTCGACGTCGCCACCGCGTTCGGTGAGCAGGGTCAGGGCGGCACCACCCGGCTCGCTGATGGCCCGATCGTGGGAGGTGTAGATCGCGGCCGTCTTGGTGAGGGTGACCGGTCGACCCTGCTCCAGAGGGATGCGCAGCTCCCGGGTGTGCTGCGATGGCGTGTCGATGCGGTGATCGGTCGCGCTGTCGGTTCCGGTGAGGGTCGTGCGGACGGCGGTGGCGATGTGGACCCGGCTCTGTCGGGTCCGCACCTCGCAGAGGGTGGTGTCGCCGACGTGGCGGAACGTCGGCTGCGTGAGGTGGGTGGCGTCCGATCCGAGGTACGCGGCCACGTTGCTGTTGCGCACGCCGGCGTCGATCCCGGCGCGAAGGGTGACCGTGCCGCTCCAGTCGGTGGCGGTGAGCGTGGTTTCCAGCACGGCAAGGTGAGGTTCGTCCAGGGAGGTGAACGTCGTCTGCACGAAGTCGAGTCGATCCCCGTTCGGAGCGGTGAGGACCGCGCGGCGGACGACCAGGCCGCGGCGCAGGTCGAGCTCGCGTCGTTCGCTGTGCGTCACGACCTGGCCGGTGGACAGCCACGGCCCGTCTCCGAGGCGGAGGTCCACCGGAAGCCAGTTGGGAGTGTTGACGAGATGCTCCTCCTCGAGCTCGCGCCCGTGGATGGTGCTCGCCAGCCGGTTGTACACGCCGGCGAGGTAGGTGCCGGGATAGTGGATGCCGTCGTCGTGGTGCTCGGGCCGGGCGCCCCGGGTGGCCAGGTAGCCGTTGCCCAGCGCGGTGAGCGCCTCCCGGTGCCCTTCGTGCGCGGGGTCGAAGCCGTCGTAGACCAGCTGCCACGGATCCGTGGTGGAGACGCCCAGGTCGAGCTCGGCGACATCGGCCAAGACGAGGTCGGCGCCCGCGGCCTCGAGCTGCTCCCGCGCTCCGGCGCGGTCGATGCCGACGACGAAGCCGAAGCCTCCGCGCCTCCCGGCCGCCACGCCGGCGACCGAGTCCTCGACGACCGCGGTGCGGGCCGCAGCGACACCCAGTCGCCGGGCTGCCTCGACGAACATGGCGGGATCCGGCTTGCCTTTCAGGTGATGCGAGAGCGCGATCCGGCCGTCCACCACGGTGTCGAAGCAGCCGGCCAGTCCTGCGGCGGCGAGCATCTGGTGCGCGTTCCGGCTCGCGGTGACCAGCCCGACCGGAACGGCCGCGCCCCGCAGGCGATGCAGCAGCGCCACGGTGCCCGGATAGACGCGCAGCCCGCGGGTGCCCAGCTCCGCCAGGAACAGCTCGTTCTTGCGCGCCGCGAGCCCCGCGATCGTCCACGCCGTTGGTGGGTCGTCGGGATCTCCGGCGTCCAGGGCGATCCCACGGGCCGTCAGGTACGCCGATACCCCGTCCTCGCGGGTTCGCCCATCCACATAGCGGCGGTAGTCGGCGACCGGGTCGAAGGTCGTCTCGGGGTCGTCCACCTGCACACGCGGGTCTCGCAGCACCTCGTCGAACAGCTGCTTCCACGCGGCGGCATGGATCGCGGCGGTGTTCGTGACCACGCCGTCCATGTCGAACAGCACCGCGTCGTAGACGGCATCGAGGTGGTGAGTCCCGCGCTCTGCCGACCGCGGAGTCATCGCGGCGCCTCGCGTCCGGTCATGAGGCGCCGCCGGGCGTCGACGCCGGGGCGAGGCTGCTCGCCTCTGCCGGGGCCGCGGGGGGCCTGCTGGGCGGGCAGCCGGAGCCGCTTGAGCAGGAGCGCGTTGACGGCGACGATCACGCTGGAGCCGGACATGGTGATGGCGGCGATCTCCGGGGAGAGCATGATCCCGAACGCGGGGTAGAACACGCCGGCGGCGATCGGCAGCGCGATCACGTTGTAGCCGATGGCCCAGCCGAGGTTCTGCCGCATCTTCCGCAGCGTGCCCTTCCCGATCTTCAGCGCGATCGCCACGTCCAGCGGGTCGGAGCGCATCAGGACGACATCGGCGGTCTCGATGGCGACGTCGGTGCCGGCGCCGATCGCGATGCCGAGGTCCGCCTGGGCGAGGGCGGGGGCGTCGTTGACGCCGTCGCCGACCATCGCGACCTTCTTGCCGGATGCCTGGAGCTCGGCGATCTTGGCGGACTTGTCCTCGGGGAGCACGTCGGCGATCACGGTGTCGATGCCCAGCAGCGAGGCGACGCGCTCGGCGGTGGGCTTGTTGTCGCCCGTGAGCATCGCCACCTCGATGCCCTGCTCGTGGAGTGCGTCGATCGCGGCTTTCGCGGTGTCGCGGGGGGCGTCGGCGAGGGCGATCACGCCGGCGATCTGCCCGTCGACGGCGAACATGATCGCGGTGCGGCCGCCGTCCGCGAGGGCCTGCTGCTGCGAGACGACCGGGCCGGTGTCGATGCCCTGCGCGGCCATCAGCCGGGCGTTGCCGAGCACCACCTGCTTCCCGTCCACGGTGGCGATCGCGCCCTGCCCGGTGACGTTGCGGAACGCGGACGCGGTGCGGCGCGGGATGTTCCGGCTGTCGGCGTAGGTGACGATCGCCTTGGCCAGCGGGTGCTCCGACTCCCGCTCGAGCGCGGCGGCGAGGGCGAGCAGCTCCAGGTCGTCCATGCCGATGGGGATGTAGTCGGTGACCTCCGGCTCGCCCTTGGTGAGCGTGCCGGTCTTGTCCAGCACGACGGTGTCGATGTGCGCGGCGGTCTCGATGCCGGTCGCGTTCTTGATCAGCACGCCGCGCTTGGCGCCCAGGCCCGTGCCGACCATGATCGCGGTCGGCGTGGCGAGCCCGAGGGCGTCGGGGCAGGTGATGACGACGACGGTGATCGCGAACAGGATCGCCATCGGCAGCTCCGCCCCGGCGAGGAACCACACCAGGAAGGTCAGGGTGCCGCCGACGAGGGCGAGCAGAACGAGCCAGAACGCGGCCCGGTCGGCGAGGCGCTGGCCGGGGGCCTTGGAGTTCTGCGCCTCCTGCACCAGCTTCACGATCTGCGCCAGCGCGGTGTCCGCGCCGACCTTCGTGGCACGCACCCGGAGCGTGCCGACGGTGTTCACGGTCGCCCCGATCACCTCCGAGCCGGGCGCCTTCTCGACCGGCATGGACTCGCCGGTGACCATCGACTCGTCGATCTCGGACTCGCCGTCCTCGACGACGCCGTCGGTGGGGACTTTCGCGCCGGGGCGGATGAGCATGAGGTCGCCGGGGACGACCTCGGAGGTGGGGATCTCGACCTCCTCTCCGTCGCGGAGGACGACCGCGCGGGCGGGCGCGAGCTCCAGCAGCCGGCGGATGGCGTCGTTCGCACCTCCCCGGGCGCGCATCTCGACCCAGTGGCCGAGCAGCACGAAGGTGGCCAGCACGGTGGCGGCTTCGTAGAACACCTCGCCGCCTCCGGTGAGGGTGATGACCAGGCTGTAGATCCAGCCGGCGCCGACACCGACCGCGACCAGCACCATCATGTCCAGGGTGCGGGCGCGCAGAGCCCGGTAGGCGCCGTCGAAGAAGATCCAGGCCGAGTAGAAGATCACCGGCAGCGACAGGATCAGCATGAACACGTCGTCGCGCAGCCCGAACGGGGCCGGCACCTCGAAGCCGAGCACCTCCCGGCCGATCGGGGACCACAAGGTGATCGGGATCGACAGGATCAACGCGACCAGGAACCGGTTGCGCATGTCGCGGATCATCGCCGCCATCGACATGCCGCCGTGATGCCCGCCGTGGCCCATCACATCCTGCGCGCTGCGGCCGGCCGGCTGAGCCCCGTGATCGTGCCCACCCTCGGTGGCCGGAGCGTGACCGGCATGCTCACCGGCGTCCACTGCGGAGTGGTCAGCGTGGTCCGCTGCCGGGTGCGGGTGCTCGTGCCCCGCCGGGGTGTCATGACCGGTGGAGACCGCGCGTCCCTCGTGCTCGGCGTGCTCCTGATAGCCGTCGTGCGCGTCATGCTCGGCGTGGGCATCGTGCTCGGCGTGGTCGTGGTGGTCGGCGTGCTCGTGGGGTTCGTGGGCGGGGTCGCAGATGTGGTCCGGGACGGACTGCCCGGCGCAGTGGTAGCCGCATTCGATCACCCACTGCTGCAGGTGCGCGACCGAGGTGGTCTGCGGGTCGTAGGTGACGGTCGCGGTCTGGGAGACCGGGTTCGCGTCGACGGACAGGACGCCCGGCTGGCGGGCGAGGTGGGCTTCGGTGACGTTCTTGGAGGTCGCGCGGATCATGCCGCTGACCTGCAGGGTCACGGTCTTGGTGTCGGTCATCGGATTTCCTTCGCGGTGGAGGGGCGGTTCGGGTCGGTGTCGGGGTGGGGCCAGCGCCAGTCGGCGACGGCGGGGATGTCGGTGCCGTGCTCGCGGGTGTGGGCGCGGGCGCGCAGGCGGGCGTCGACGAGTTCCTGCCGCAGCTGCGCGTGGGTCGCAGCAAGGCCCGGGACGTGGTCGAGGACGTCGATCGCGAGCCGGTAGCGGTCGAGGTCGTTGAGCATGACCATGTCGAACGGGGTCGTGGTGGTGCCCTTCTCCACGAAGCCGTGCACGTGCAGGTTCTGGTGCCCGGCGCGCTTGTAGGTGAGACGGTGGATCAGCCACGGGTAGCCGTGGTAGGCGAAGATCACCGGCTTGTCGGGGGTGAAGATCGCGTCGAACTCCCGGTCCGGAAGCCCGTGCGGGTGCTGGTCCTCGGATTGCAGACGGGTCAGGTCGACCACGTTCACGACCCGCACGGACAGGCCCGGGATGTGCTCGCGCAGCAGCGCGGCCGCGGCGAGCACCTCGAGGGTGGGCACGTCGCCGGCGGCGGCGAGCACCACGTCCGGCTCGCTCCCCTCGGTCTCGGTGCCGGCCCAGGGCAGGATGCCCAGGCCCCGGGTGCAGTGCTCGATCGCCTCGTCCATGGTGAGCCACTGCGGGGCGGGCTGCTTTCCGGCGACGACGACGTTGATGTAGCCGGTGGAGCGCAGGCAGTGGTCGTAGGTGGATAGCAGGGTGTTCGCGTCGAACGGGAGGTAGACGCGGACGATGTCGGGGCTCTTGTTCAGGGCGAGGTCGATGAACCCGGGATCCTGGTGGCTGAACCCGTTGTGGTCCTGCCGCCAGACGTGGCTGGAGAGCAGGTAGTTGAAGCTCGGCACCGGTTCCCGCCAGGGCACCTCGCTGGCGGCTTCGAGCCATTTGGCGTGCTGGTTGAACATCGAGTCGACGATGTGCGTGAACGCCTCGTAGCAGTTGAACAGGCCGTGCCGGCCGGTCAGGACGTACCCTTCGAGCCAGCCCTGGCACTGGTGCTCGCTGAGCACCTCCATCACCCGCCCGGTCGGCGCCAGATGCTCGTCCACCGGCAGCACGGTCGCGTTCCACTGCTTGCCGGTGGCCTCGAACACGGGCGGGGCGAGCCGGTTGGAGGCGGTCTCGTCGGGGCCGAAGATGCGGAAGTTGTCCGGGTTGTGCCGGATCACGTCGGCGAGCCATTCGCCGAGCACCCGGGTCGCCTCCCCGGTTTCCGCGCCTCGCGCCTCGGGGTCGACCGGGTGGGCGTGGTCCCGGAAATCGCCCAGGCGCAGCGGGACGGTCAGCTGCCCGCCGTTCGCGACCGGGCTCGCGCTCATCCGCCGCACTCCCGCCGGGGCGACCGCGACCGTGGCGGGGAACGGGGCGCCGTCGGCGTCGAAGAGCTCGTCGGGCCGGTAGGAGGCCAGCCAGTCCTGGAGGATCTGCAGGTGCTCGGGGGTGTCGCGGACCTCGGCGAGCGGCACCTGGTGGGACCGCCAGGTGCCCTCCACGGGGAGCCCGTCGATCACCGGCGGGCAGGTCCAGCCTTTCGGGCTGCGCAGCACGATCGCTGGCCACGCAGGCCGGCCCTCCAGGGTGCCGGCCGCCGCGGCGGTCTTGATGTCCGCGATCCGGTCCAGCACCTCGTCCAGCACGCCGGCGAACCGGGCGTGGGACTCCCGCGGGTCCTCGCCGTCGAAGCCGACGGTGACCACGAACGGCTCGTGGCCGTAGCCGCGCAGCAGCGCGACCAGCTCGTCCTCGGGGATGCGGGACAGCACCGTCGGGTTGGCGATCTTGTACCCGTTCAGGTGCAGGATCGGCAGCACCACCCCGTCCGCGGCGGGGTTGAGGAACTTGTTGCCGTGCCACGCGGTCGCCAGCGGCCCGGTCTCCGCCTCCCCGTCGCCGATCACACAGGCGACCAGCAGATCCGGGTTGTCGAACGCGGCGCCATAGGCGTGGACAAGGGAATAGCCGAGCTCGCCGCCCTCGTTGATCGACCCCGGCGTGTCCGGGGACGCGTGCGAGGGGATGCCGCCGGGAAAGGAGAACTGCCGGAACAGCGCCCGCAGTCCCTCCTCGGTGCGGTCGATCCGCGGGTACAGCTCCGTGTACGTGCCGTCCAGGTAGGCGTTGGCGACCATGCCCGGCCCGCCGTGCCCCGGCCCGGTCACGTACAGGGTGTTCAGGTCCCGATCGGTGATCGCCCGGTTGAGGTGGGCGTACAGGAAGTTCAGGCCCGGGGTGGTGCCCCAGTGCCCCAGCAGCCGCGGCTTGATGTGCTCCGCGGTGAGCGGGTCGCGCAGCAGCGGGTTGTCGAGCAGGTAGATCTGCCCGATGCTCAGGTAGTTCGCCGCCCGCCACCACGCATCCACCTCCTCCAGTCGGTCCAGGGTGACGTCGGTGGCGCGGTGGGCCCAACGGGCCGCTGCGGTGCTCATGGTAGGACTCCTCGCGGTTCGCGGCCGAGGCCGCCGAATGTGGGCATGATGCTAGCGGTCATTGTGCGGTCCCTGTCGGGAGGACGACGGTGGTCTCGGTGCCGTGGATCCAGACGACGCCGCGGTCGTCGACGAGCACGACCGCCCCATCTGCGTTCCCGAGCGCCTGGACGGTGCCCGTGGCGGCACCGACGCTGTCCCAGGATCCGGTGCCGGTGAGTCGCCAGAGGGTGCCGTCGGTGTCGACGCCGACCAGCCCGCCTGTGGAGTCCGCCTCCACCAGGTAGAGCGGCGGCGCATCCGCGACGAGGTCGAAGGTGGCGCCCGCATCCCGGCTCTCCTGCAGGCCCTGCCGCGTCGCGGCGTAGAGGGTGCCGTCGGTGGTGACGGTCAGGTCGGCGGCGAGGAGCTCGGCGCCGTCGATCCAGGTGGTCCCGCCGTCGGTGCTGGTGCGGATGGTGATCGAGCTGGACCCGATCCCGTGGATCGCACGGTCTCCGGCGGTGAGGACGTGGAAGTCCTCCTGCCCGGTAAACGCGACCGGCTCCCAGGTGGTCCCGGCGTCGGTGCTTCGGATGAGTCCCAGGTTGTGCTCGCCGAGCTCCGCCGGGGTGTTCGGTCCGGGGTGCCCGGAGGCGTAAAGGACGTCGCCGTCGGCGGTCAGGCCCATCGCGTCGAAGTCCGCGCCTCCCAGGGGGCCGGAGATGTCGCCGGTGTCGGTGAGGGTGTAGAGGCCGATGTGGGTGCCCAGCAGCACGGTGCTCCCGCCGAGGTCGACGATGCCGTGCACATGACCGAGACCCGTGTCCGGGGCGGGTGCCGAAATGGCGGTCGGCGTGGAGGTGCAGCCGGTCAGCAGCAGGCCCGCGGCAGCGGCGACGGCAGCGGCCGTGATCGTGGTGGCGTTGCTGCTCATGCGATCGCCTGGATGAAGAGGATGGTCGCCGCGGACAGGATGATCAGGGCGAGGATGATGGCCCACGAAGCACGCGGCCAGAGTCCGGGAAGTCATGATGGGCCTTTCGACGGGCCGGCGCTGTCGGTCAGGACGGATGCGCCGGGCCTCGGGCGGGGCCAGGTGAGGGGTGGTCGGCCCCGCCCGAGGGGTTCGGGTCAGAGGGTGGCGAGGATGTCCTGCATGGTGGTGATCTCGGCGGTCTGTCCGTCGATGATCTGCTGGGCGAGCGCGGCCACGTCCGGGTACTCGCCGTTGTTCAGCACCATCTGGGCCATGGTGACGGCGCCCTGGTGGTGGCCGACCATGCCCTCGAGGAACAGCCGGGTCGCCTCGACCCCGGTGGCGGCGTCCAGGGCGGCCATGTCGTCGTCGGACATCATCCCGTCGCCGTGGTCCATGCCGCCCATCCCGCCCATGTCGGACATGGAGTCGTAGTAGGGGATTCCCCAGTCCTCGAGCCAGCCCTTCATGGTCTGGATCTCGGGGCCTTGGGCGGCTTTGATCTGCTCGGCGAGGGTCACGACCCGCTCGTCGATGCCGTCCTTGGCCAGGATCTGATCGGCCATCTCGATGGCCTGTTCGTGGTGCGGGATCATCATCGTGACGAACATCTCGTCAGCGGAGTTGAACGATGCCTGCTCGGAGGGGGCGGGGGTGCTGCTGGTCATGCCGCCGGGGCCGTGGTCCATGCCGGGCATGGATCCGTCGGTGGGCGCGCAGCCGGCGAGCACGAGCGCAGCGGCGAGCGCGCCGGTGCTCAGCGCGAGAATGCGGAAACGCATGGGTGGGTGTCCTTGTCTAGTCAGTCGAATGGTGAGTTGATTCCCGTGCCGTATGCGGGCACGGCGCAGCATCTCCCGGCACAGCAGCGACGGGAGGGCGGGGAATCAGGTTCGACTGATCGACAGGACGATGAGGGAAGGTGGTCGGGGGTGCGGTAACGCGGTGAGCACATTCCGCCCGTGCAGGCGTAGCAGGGCGAGGACGGTGCCCAGGCGGGCCAGCAGCGCCGGGGCGAGCAGCACGATGGTGGCGGCCAGCAGCGCCAGCACGCACGCCATCATCAGCATCGAATGGTCCGGCATTCCGCCCGAGCTGTCGCAGTCGCCCTCGCAGTGCCCGCCCGAAGCCTCGGTGCCTGTCCCGATGGTGTTCTCGAGCATGCTCCCGGTCGCGACGGTGCCGCCCAGGTCAGAGTCGGGCGCGGCATGGGCGGCTTCGGAGGCCGCTGCGGGGGTGTCGGCGTGCCCGCTGGTGAGCGTGCCGGTGAGGGTGTGCATGGCCAGCAGGCCGGCGATCAGCAGGAGCGCGGTCGCGAAGGTCAGCAGCAGCCGGTGCAGCCCGGATGGGGCGTGCACCAGGGCTCGGATGTGGTTCACCGCCGACCTACTTCCCGCGTCCAGCGTACCCCGGTGTGCCTGGATCCCCCGCCGGCGCCGATCGGGCGCACGGCGGTCCTGCCCAGCCTGGTCGCCCGACCGATGCCTGGCCAGGGGCGATGGTCCCGGATGGGGACCGGTGCGCGGCAACCGGCTCATCGGCGGCCCGTTCCGGCACGGTGGGCCTTCTCCATCAGAGCCAGCAGCCCGAGGGTGTCGTCCTTGATCTGGGTGCGACCGACGACGGCCCAGTTGCGGGCGAGGTGATCGCGGAGATAGTCGAGGATGTGCTCGAGGGGGACGGTGTGCCAGGAGCCGGACCGATGGGGGCGGGCGGTGTTGCCGAACGCGACCGTGCGGATCAGGTGGCCCTCCGGGGCGAGGACCTGCCCGGCCGTCAGCAGCTCCTGGACGAGGGCGGGCGCGTCGGCGGGGGTGCAGCAGCCGAACCGGGCGAACGCGGCCTCCAGCACCGCGGGGTCGCGCATCGCGGGGTTCAGCTTCGGGGCGCCCTCCTTGACCTCGCCGACGATCATGTCCGGCGCCCCGGGGCGGGCGCCGAGGGCCGGGTCGGGGTCGTCGCCGGGGATGTGGTGCAGTCGGATCGCGAGGATGTCCAGGTCGGTGACGGTGCGCGGCCCGTCCGGACCGGTCGCGTCCAGCACCGGGTACTCGGCGACGGTGAAGTACCCGTTCACCCGCAGGTAGGCCTGCACCAGACCGACCGCTGTATCCATCCCGCGCCCCCTTTCCCTGCCGTCGTGGGTCAGGCGGCGTTGGCGTAGCGGGCGGGGTCGCCGTCGAACAGCGGCCCGCACTCGGGGCAGCAGAACCAGTACCGCGCGCCTTCGTAGTCACGGAACAGGCCGCGCTTCTCTGCCCACGCCGGGTCGACCTGATTGCCGGGCATGACCGGGCAGGTGACGAGGTTGGTCGCCCCGGCCGGGGGCTCATGGTGATGGTGCTCGTGGGATCCGTGATCGTGCGCGGCGTGCTCGTGGCCGGTGTGGTGCTCGTGGTCGTGCGTCATGGCGGTCTCCTTGCGTGGGTGTCAGGCGTGGACGGGGGTGGTGTCGCGGCTGGGCGTCAGGACGGTGGGCGTCGGGGCGGGCAGGAGGCGGAAGCGGCGCAGTCGGAGGCTGTTGGTGACGACGAACACGCTGCTGAACGCCATCGCGGCGGCGGCGAGAATGGGGTTGAGCAGGGCGAGCATCGCGACCGGGATCGCGGCGACGTTGTACGCGAACGCCCAGAACAGGTTGCCCTTGATGGTGCCCAGGGTGCGGCGGGCGAGCCGGATCGCGTCCGGGACCAGGAGCAGGTCGCCGGAGACGATGGTCAGGTCCGCGGCGGTGATGGCCGCGTCGGTGCCGGTGCCCATTGCGATGCCGAGGTCCGCTTGGGCGAGGGCGGCGGCGTCGTTCACGCCGTCGCCGACCATCGCGACCACCCGTCCGGATGCCTGCAGCTCGCGGATGGTATCGAGTTTGCCCTGCGGGGTGACTCCGGCGCGGACGTCCTCGATGCCGGCGTCGTCGGCGATGGTGCGGGCGGCGCCGGGGTTGTCGCCGGTGAGCAGGATCGGGGTCAGCCCGAGCCCGCGCAGTCGGGCGATGGCCTCACGGCTGGTGGGCTTGATGGTGTCGGCGACGCTGATCGCGCCGCGCGCCTGCCCGTCCCACGCCACGACGGTCACGGTGGCGCCCGCGGCCTCGTCGGCCGTGATCGTCGCGGCGAGCTCGTCGGGGATCGCGATCGCCCATTGCCTGGTGATCCAGGTGGCGCGGCCGGCGGCGACCAAGCGGCCGTCGACGATGCCCTGCACGCCTTGACCGGCCTCGGCGGCGAATGACTCCACGGCATCCGTCGGGCCGTCGGCTGCGGCGGTGATGGCGCGGCCGATGGGGTGCTCGGAGCCGTGCTCGAGCGCCGCGGCGAACCGGATCAGCTCCGCCTCATCGGTGCCGGGAGCGGGGTGGATGCCGGTGACGGTCATGGTGCCGGCGGTGATGGTGCCGGTCTTGTCGAGCACGACGGTGTCGATGCGGCGGGTCTGCTCGAGCACCTGGGGTCCGCGGATGAGGATGCCCAGCTGGGCGCCGCGGCCGGTGCCGACCAGCAGAGCGGTCGGCGTCGCCAGCCCCAGCGCGCACGGGCAGGCGATGATCAGGGTGGTCACCGCGGCGGTGAAGGCGACCTCCAAGGGCGCCCCCGCGATCAGCCACCCGGCGAACGCGGCCAGGGCGAGGACAATGACTATGGGGACGAAGACGGCCGACACCCGGTCGGCGAGGCGCTGCACCTGGGCCTTGCCGGTCTGCGCCTCCTCGACCAGCCGCGCCATCCGGGCCAGCTCGGTGTCGGCGCCGACGCGGGTGATCTGCACGAGCAGGCGCCCGCCGGTGTTCACAGTCGCGCCGACCACGCGGGAGCCGGGGGCGACCTCGACCGGCACGGACTCGCCGGTCAGCATCGACTCGTCCACCGCGGACATTCCCTCGGTGACGAGGCCGTCGGCGGGGATCTTCTCACCCGGCCGCACCACCACGACATCACCCGGAACGAGCTGTGCGACGGGGACGCGCTGCTCAGTGCCTTCGCGGAGGATCACTGCGTCCTTGGCGCCGAGCTCCAGCAGGGCGCGCAGGGCCTCGCCGGACTGCCGCTTGGCACGAACCTCGAGGTAGCGGCCGAGGAGGATGAACACGGTCACCAGCGCGGCGACCTCCAGGTACACCTCGTGGCCACCGGCCTGCGGGGTGCCGACGAAGGTGACGCTCATCCGCATTCCCGGCATCCCCGCACCGCCGAAGAACAGCGCGTACAGCGACCAGCCGAACGCGGCCAGCACCCCGACGCTGATCAGAGTGTCCATCGTCGCCGCCCCGTGCCGGGCATTGATCGCCGCGGCGCGGTGGAACGGCCACGCCCCCCACACCACCACCGGCGCGGCCAGGGTGAGCGTGAGCCACTGCCAGTAGGTGAACTGCAGGGCGGGGATCATCGACAGCACCGCGACCGGCACCGCCAGCACCGCCGAGACGATCAGCCGCTGCCGCAGCGACGCCAGCTCATCGTCCCGCGGGATGGTCTGCTCAGCCGTGTCGGGCACAGGCGGGGCTGGGAGGCTCGCTCCGTACCCCGCCTGCTCGACCGCCGCGATCAGCTCCTCCACCGGCACCGGGGCCTCCGAGTGCACGCGGGCCTTCTCGGTGGCGAAGTTGACCGTCGCCTCCACCCCGGGCAGCTTGTTCAGCTTCCGCTCGACCCGCGTCGCGCACGACGCGCAGGTCATCCCGGTGATGTCGAGATCGACGTCCAGCGTGCTCATGAGGCTGCGGCGAGGCTGTACCCGGCCTCCTCGACCGCCTCCCGCACCCGCTCCGCGTCCACCGGGGCGGTGCTGGACACGGTCACCGTGGACACGCCGCCGGCGTGCAGGTCGACCTCGACGCCGGAGACCCCGTCGATCGCGGAGACCTCCTCGGTGACGCTGCGCACGCAGTGCGAGCACGTCATCCCCTCCACCAGGAACTGCGCCGACACCTCGCCCGATGCCGGTTGCGCCGTCGCGGAGGCGGTGGTGTTGGCCGTGGCGGCCTGGGAGGTGGGGGCGCAACAGGCGCAGCCACCGCCGTTCGTCGCCTGCAGGCCGAGGTCCTGGAATCCTTGTCCGGTCATGTTGTGCTCCTTTCGTGAGCGTGTCGATGCGTGTGGTGTGAACGTTCTAGGAGCGGACCAGCCGCGCGATCGCGGCGTTCGCCTCGCGGAGCTTCTCCTCCGCGACCGGGCCGCCCTGCGCGGTCGCCTGCGCGACGCAATGCCCGAGATGGTCCTCCAGCAGCGTCAGCGCGACCGACTCCAGCGCCTTCATCGCCGCCGAGATCTGGGTCAGGATGTCGATGCAGTACACGTCCTCGTCGACCATCCGCGCGATCCCGCGCACCTGCCCCTCCGCCCGACGCAACCGCGCCAGCAGCGCCTGCTTGTCATCCACGTATCCGTGTGCCATCTCAGCCACCTCCGACGTCGATCGTATACCCTCTAGGGGTATAAGGTACTTCGTGAAGAGGATATTCCCGGAGCGGGCAGAGCGAAAGGGCGAACGTGACCAACTGGTACGTCATCACCGGCGGGCCCAGCTCGGGCAAGACCACCACCGTGAACCTGCTGCGGGACCGCGGCTACACCACCACCATCGAGCATGCCCGGCACTATCTCGACCTGCAGCGCATCGCCGGCCGCACCGTCGAGGAGGTCCGGGCGAAGCAGCGGCAGTTCCAGCGCGGCGTCCTGGACATGCAGCTCGCGGAGGAAGCACCCCTCGACCCGGACGCCACCGTGTTCCTCGACCGGGCCGTCCCCGACTCCCTCGCCTACTACCGCTTCCTCGATCTCGAGCCCGACCCCGCCCTGCTCACCGCGCTCGAGCACGTCGACTACCGCACGACGTTCATCCTCGACCTGCTGCCCCTGGCCGCCGACTACGCCCGCACCGAGGACACCGCCGCCCAGCAGCGCATCCACGAACTGCTGACCCAGGTGTACGAAGCGCTGCCCTTGCCGGTCGTGCGGGTTCCGGTCCTCAGCGCCGACGAGCGGGTGCAGTTCATCCTGGACCGGCTCTGACCGCTCTCGCCCGATCGGGATGTCCTGTGCAACGCTTGGGGCCCAGGGCACGGCGTCCCGCTACTCGGCTGATGATCGGGGAGCCACGTCACTGCGGCATCCTCGATCGTGTTGATCCAGGTTCTCCCCGGTGCAGCAGTGCTACGGCCGATGAAACCGACCCAGAGATCGTGAGATGACACAGTCGGCCAGTGCGAGTCGCCTGCGCGTCGCCGGACCTCCTCCGAGTTCATCCACTGGTGAAGCTCCGACACGGTCGTGAAGGCGCCGTCTCCGGCCGTGACCGCGGCGAGAGCACCGGCTCGGGAAGAGAATCCGGCCTGCATGAGCAGCGCGGCCGAACGGTTCAGCGTCCCTGTTTCTAGCGCCGCAACTGCGAGTCCGTGCTGGTCGGTGAGGAGCGCCCAAAGATCGCCGACAGGCTCTTCGTGGGCGGTCGCTCGGACCCGGACCGCTTCCAGCGCCCATGGCAGCCTGTACGCCAGCGAGTCCTCAATGAATTCCAGCGTGTCCGTGACCTCCTCCCCCGCTATCTGCGAGGGGTCCTCACCGCGAAGCCAACCAGCGAGGACGCCTTCCCAATGTGGAGGAAGAGCGCGGGGCGCGAAGGGGTGAAAGCCGAATGCGATCCTGGCGAAGCTCGTTAGGGCATCGATTGCGGTATCGGGGTCGCCGATTCGGATGCCCTCGTCTGCGTCGCGCAGGTACTGCTCCAAGATGCTGGCGTGCTCATCGAGTTGGCGTCCGGTCTCGAGACCGACCCCCGCAAGGAAGTACCCTCGGCGCTGTGCCGCAGTTGACTGGCTCCAGAGGAAGCGCGCACGCGCGGTCAGACCGGCTCGAAGCGCTGTCTGAACGGGCTCCTGCCGTCGAGCCAAGCTCCTGGCCCAAAGGGACGAGGCGAGCACGTCATCGAGAGCCCCCTCGACTCCGTCCTCCGCAACCGCGGAATCGTTGAGCAGACTGAGGAGGGCGTTGTCGAGGCTAGCGAGCTGCGAGCGCCACGCAGTTCGGGAACGCTCAGCTTCCTCCTCGCTCTCGGCCGCAACTTCTGGGTAATCCCACGCCGCTGTGCCGGCGACGTATTCCAGCAGCGCGTCCAGGTTCCGGAGACCGTGCTTGGCCTGCATCCGGGCGAACAGGTTCACCACCAGTTGCATTAGGCCGCTTTCCATGTCGCGCAGAGCCGTGTCCTCGACCAGCTGCCTCCAGTTCCGCCTCCCTCGGGACACGTCCTTGAAGATTGGGTGGACGACGAGGCCGACGGAGTCCACGAACGCTCGGCCGGCTCTGCCGACGATGTTGCGAAACTCAGACGCCTTGATCAGTTCCCGGTTGCGCCAGAGGCTGTGCATTACGAGCGCGCTGGCGGAGAGGTTGAGTCCCTGGGCGAGGGTCGGTGAAGAGACCGTAACCTTCAGCGTTCCTCGCTGTAACAGCCTTTCAACCTCTCGTCGGTAGGGTGCGGGCAGCGATCCGTGATGAATCGCTACGCCGAGTCTCAGACAGGCGAGGATCGGGTGATCTCGGCCGAACCATTCCTCTCCGATCGTGATGGCGGAGGCGAGGTCGCCCGGATCTCCTTCGAAGACACTCCCGAGTGCTCCGCGGGCATGAAGGTCGACGATGACTTTGGCAAAGGCGTTCACCGATGACTTGAGTGGGCAGAAGATCAGGACGGTCTGCCCGTCGTCGACGAGCCGCCAGGCGGTAGCCAGCGTCAGCTCCTGCGGATCCTTGGGGAAGGGCGTCGTCCTGCGACCGATCGGTGGAACGAAGGGTTCGAGGAACCGGGGCACAAAGGGCTCCTCGTCTCCCACGATGATGCTCAGGCGGGCTCGATCGCCTTGCCAAATCACTTCGCCATAGCGAAGTTTCGTCGGCCGCCACGAGCTCGCGATGAGACCGTCGGGTTGGTCATCGGTGAGCCAGTTGACGAAGTCCTCGACTTCGTCTCCGTCTGGCAGGATCGCCGAGAGGCAGATGATACGTCTGGTGGCCGCATCCTCACGGCGCAGCAGTCGTTGTACCTGAACTTCGTATCGGACCTCACGTTCATCCGCCCCGATCATGTGCCCCTCGTCGAGGACGACAAGCCCTACGTCGTCGAGGAGTGTTGGGGCGTTGCGCAGGGCGAAGTCGAGCTTCTCGGGAGTGGCGACGACGATGTCCCTCTCTCGCAGCAAGTCCTCGTCGGCGCTGCTGGCCCCGATCGCGCCGTAGAGGGATGTGACGGTCTTCCCCAGAGGGGTGAAGGTGCGTTGCAGGGCCGTTTCGGTCTGGGCTGACAGCGCCCGCAATGGGGTTACGAACACAACCCGCCGGCCCTCGGCTAGGCACGCGAGGATGCAAAGTTCGGCAATCCGGGTCTTGCCGGCGCTCGTCGGGAGAGACAACACCAGGTTCTCGCTGGTGTTCAGCACCCGCTCTGCGGCGGCGAGCTGCGACGGCCATAGGTCGATCTCCGAGCGTCGCCTCCGGAAGAGGGAGGCGATGAACGTCGCACGCAGCCGTGCCCAGTCGCCACCATCACCGTCGATGGGACCGTCCGGGAGCAGGCGATGGAAACTGGCC
Organism: Dietzia sp. KRD202; assembly: GCF_017168155.1. NCBI lineage: Bacteria > Bacillati > Actinomycetota > Actinomycetes > Mycobacteriales > Dietziaceae > Dietzia > Dietzia sp. KRD202. The sequence continues at coordinate 42,320 of NZ_JABFAN010000015.1, forward strand.
TCCCAGAGGCCGCGGAGTAGGTGAATCGCAAGTCGATGGCACCACCAATGCGGAACCATGTTCAGTTCGCTGGCGGCTCCTAGACCGACCTGCAGTGTGCTGAGGGCCTCATCCAGCAGCGCTTGCTCACCCCGCTGGAACGCAAGCAGCGCCATGCTGATCGCACCGACGAACGCGTCCGTCAGTGCGAGGTCGACGACGTCGATGACATCGGTGTCGCCGCTGTCAGCGTCCTGGTCCTCATCGCTCGTGGGCTCGAAGAGCCCGCGCAACGTCTCAACCAGGTTGGCGTCTGCTGCCACGTCCTCGTCGCGGTGGCTCAGGATGAGCGCGTCCAGGGTGTCGAGTTCTCTGCGGATGATGTGGATGAGGGATCGCTCGCCAATCGTGACTTCACCGGAATCGAGCGCTGTCTGAAGCAGCGAGTATGCCCGCGCGGAGTAACTGCCGAGGTGGTAGGCGGCTGCGGCGACGACACGGTGGAAGCCCCGTTCGCGCGAGTTAGGTCCTCTGGCGATGACTGATTCGATGGCTGTGGCTGCGCCCTCGAAGGCGCGTTGGGCGAGGCTTTGCGACCCATTCGCCTCCACGAGACGTAGCCCCAGGCCCAGGAGCGAATAGCCGTAGGAGAGAAGGTCGTAGCTGAGTAGCTGATCGAACGCGGGCGCGTCCTCGGGCAGGACGCCGTCACGCCAGATCATCGACCGGGCTTCGCCGCGCGCGAGAAGCTGTTCGCGAAAGCCGGGGGTGGTCGCCTCCTCGATCGCGGCCTCAATGTCCTCAACTGTCTCGGGCATTGGCGATCGCTTTCGAGTACACGTTCGCGATGAACGCTTGATGCTGTGAGACCTGCAGGCCGACGGCGAGGCGCTTTACGCCGCCTCGATATGCGGTCGTGTTTGTCCGAAGGAGGTTGCGTGGGTCGTTGCCCGTGAAGGTGAAGAGCAGTTGCACCACCTGCCGTTGGCTGATCCCTGTAGTCAGTTGAGCGTCGTCGACAAGGTTCGCCAATGCATGCTCGCCGAGTTCGTGGAGTCGGTCAGCGACGAAGCTGAGAGCGTGAGGCGATGGGCGTCCCCGATCGCGTCTGAGCGCAAGGTCCGCGTCTGTGACCGTCGCCGTTCCGAGCGTCGCACGGCTCTTGGCTTCGCCCTTCAGCAATTCGAGCGATCCGTTGGTGGCCGCGCGCACCCCAACCAGGTCATCGCCACGCATCGACATCTCGCGGTGGTCCTTCCACCGCAGGCGTTCCACGACTCGAAACCCCAGCTCAAGCGCCGCGTACTGCGCTCCGATAATCTCTCCGAGGTCGCCCGAGCGGGTGCGCTTGCTTGTAGGGAGCTTCCCTTCCAGGTATTCGGCCGCAGCAGGCTTCCCCAGATCGGCGAGGATCGCGGCGACGCGGTCCGGACCCGTGTACTGGTTCGGGATCTGTGACGCAGCCCAGTCGACCCCCGACCCGATGGTCGCCGACGAGGCAACCATGTGCACCATCGCGTGCCGCCTCAGCGGCTCGCGCGTGGAAGTCGTCCACGAAGAAAGCGGTGCCATCCCTCAATCGTGGCAGAGGCTCAGCTACTGAAACTGTCTGACTCTAGGTAGGCGAGGACGCTGTGCATCGCGAGGATCGCCTGTGTGGCGTCGGGTTGCTCGACCCGCGTGTCGCCCTCATGGACGGCGATGTGGCGCTTCCCGTACAGCGCATCACCCGCAGCCGCAATGTCAGCAGGAGCGTTAGCGAGCCGGCGCTTCACGTCGGGCCCACGTCCGCCGCATGCCGTCTCGACAGCGAGTCGCGCGGCGAGCACGGCCTCGCGGTAGCGGCCCGTGTCGAAGTGCGTCTGTGCCGTACGTGCGTGCGCCTTGGGCGCTGACTCATCCATGAGCTCACGGAACGCGTCCCTGTATGCGGTGTCGGGCGTCGGGCCAAGCAGATAAGTGAGCTCGGCACCGTCGTTGAAGAGCAGCACGTCATAGGAGTCCGTGGCCGCACCTCCGGAAACCAGCACGTAGTCGTCGAAGCCGTCCTTCTGGTAGACGTTCGGCATGTGCGAGTCAGCACCTGTGAATTGCGGGCTGCTGAGGAATGTGAGCAAGTGATCCTGGTCCCTGCCGTACATCTCGACCTTCCGGCCGGTGACCTTCTGGCGAAGACGCAGACCAAGGCCCCCGCCATCGACCGGGTACTCCTCGATGTAGGCCCACACGGACGTCGGAGGAGATGCGACGTCCGCCGTCACGATGTGGACCTTAACCGAGAAGCCCTCGAACGCGACAGCTATCTCGTGAGCGCCTTGTTTCACAATCGGCGCGGAGATGGCGACGTACTCCGCGCGACTCCGTGGCTCAACGAGTGCTAGCGGCCATGCCAATCTCCCTGTAGGCGGACACGTACTTCCCTGCTGACGGTCAGTTGATCTCCCTGTCCGTGGCCAAGGGATCGGGCCGTGTCGGTCCCGCGAAAAGCGCCCCTCCGGGGATGTGCTCGAGGTCTTCGACCACCTTTCGAGCGCTGTTCCACCGGAGGGACGCATGAAGAAGTCTGACAGGGAGATCATGGAAATTCTGGAGGCGTACGACGCCACTGAAAGTGCGCACTCCGCCGCACAGTTGGCGGGTGTGGATCCCAAGACCGTGCGGCGGTACGTCGCCGCTCGTGACCAGGGGCGTCCGGTGACCGGCGCGGGCCGCCGTCCGCGGATGCTCGATGAGCACATGCCCAAGATCGAGGAGTGGGTCGAGCGCGGCAACGGCAAGATCCGCGCCGATATCGTCCACGAGCGGCTGGTGGCCATGGGGTTCACCGGCACCGAGCGCACGACCAGGCGGGCGGTGGCGCAGGTCAAGGCCGCGTGGCGGGCCGGGCATCAGCGCACCTACCGGCCGTGGATCACCGAGCCGGGCCTGTGGCTGCAGTTCGACTGGGGCGAAGGGCCGAAAGTCCCCGGCCCGGACGGGGTCCTGCGCTCGACGTTGCTGTTCTGCGCCTGGTTGGCGTGGTCCCGCTTCCGGGTAGTCATCCCGGTGTGGGACCAGAAACTGCCCACGCTGATCGCTTGCCTGGATGCGACCCTGCGCCGCATGGGCGGGGTACCGACCTACGTGCTGACCGACAACGCCAAGACGGTCAGCGTGGATCACGTCGCCGGTGTGCCGGTGCGTCATCCGCAGATCGTCCAGGCCGCACGTCACTACGGCACCCAGGTGCACACCTGTGTGCCGTTCGATCCGGAGTCCAAGGGCGGCACCGAGTCCACCGTCCGGTTAGCCAAGGCCGATGTGGTGCCCACCGAGGCGAACCTGCGGGAGCAGTACGGCTCCTTCGCCGAGCTCGAGGCAGCATGCGAGCAGTTCTGCGCCAAGGTCAACTCCCGTAAGCATCGTGAATCGGCAAGGGTCCCGAATGAGGCGCTGATCGACGAACGCCGTCGTCTGCACGTACTGCCGGCGGCGCCCCACACCATGGCGCTGGGCCAGACCCGCACCGTGGGCACCGATCAGACCATCCGCTTCGGGTCAGTGCGCTACTCCACCCCGCCCGGGCTGGTCGGCGCTGAGGTGTGGGTCCGCGCCGACGGCATGGACCTGGTCATCGTCGCCGACCTCGACCGGCTGCCCGTGGCCCCGGACTGGGTCGCCGATCGGCGGGGACTGTGCGAGGTGGCGCGGCACCACTTGTCCACCCCGGGCACGCCGCGCATCGATCTGGGCCACTACCCCAATCACCCGCAGGAGCCCGGCGGGGCACCGCGCCCACCCCGGCCCAAGGCTCGATCCCAGGCCGAGAAGGAGTTCCTGGCCTTGGGCGATGGAGCCCAGTCCTGGTTGATCGAGGCCTCCGCCGCCGGGACCTCGCGGATCCGGGCCAAGATGGTCGACGCCGTCGAGCTGGCCGCCCTGGTCGGCGCCGACGACGTGGACGAAGCATTGGGAACCGCCGCCGCGGCCGGACGGTTCGCCGACGGCGACGTCGCAGCGATCGTCCGGCACCTGGCCACCGGCGCGACCGGTGCGGACCTGGTCATCGCCGACGAAGCCCACTCCGCTCAGCCCGGCACAGGAGCCTGGGCCGGCTTCGGCACCCGAAAGGACACCGCCCGATGAGCACACCGACCACCACGCCGGCGGTGCCACTGCCCGAGGACCTGACCGCAGTACTCAAACGAATGCGCATGCCCTACCTGCGGGCCGCCGCCCCCGAGGTCCTGGCCACCGCCCGGGCCCAACGCTGGGACCCCACCGAACTGCTGCGGGTCCTGCTCGCCGAGGAGATCCGCGGACGAGACCAGGCCACCAAAGCCGCCCGCCGCAAGGCCGCCGGACTCCCAGCCGGCAAGACGTTCGACTCCTGGCGCGAAGCCGACTCCTCCATCCCCGCGCCGACCCAGTCAGCGCTCGCCGGACTGGAATGGGTCCACCGAGCCGAGAACCTCGCCATCAGTGGCCCCTCAGGCACCGGAAAGACGCACTTCGTCGAGGCCCTGGCCCACAACGTCATCGACGCCGGCATGCGGGCCTCCTGGTTCACCCTCGAATCGCTGACCGAAGCCCTGGCACGCGCCAACGTCGACGGCTCCGCCGGCAAAATCATCGCCCGCATCACCCGCGCCGAGCTCATCGTCGTCGACGACATCGGGATGCTGCCCGCAGGTCAAGCCGCCGCAGAGGCGTTCTACCGCCTGGTCGATGCCACCTACGAACGCCGCAGCCTGGCGGTCACCAGCAACCTACACCCCGCGGGATTCGACACCTTCATGCCCAAAACCCTGGCCACCGCCGCCGTGGACCGACTACTGCACCACGCCCACGTCATCATCACCGAGGGCACCTCCCTCCGGCTCGCCGAAGCCACCGCCGGCAAGGGGGTGGTCCCATTGCACTAACCGACCACCAGGGAGATCAACTGACCGCGCACAGGGAGATCAGCTGTCCGCGAGCAGGGAGATGAACTGACCGCCCACAGGGAGATCCCAATGTCCCTTGACAAACGAGGCCGCCTCCATGCGCGTAGCAGTCCTGCAGAAGGTTCGACAGCGGCGCGAATGACCTGAACATCTGGTTGTCCGTCAGAACGCGCACGAGCCGCTTGGTTGACTTCTCGCGAAGGCGGAGGTCCGGTGCGCCGACCGCGTTCTCGAACCGCTCGACGTAGCACTTGACGATGCCGGAACTCTGGGCGCTACGAGCAGTCACGCCCGCTGCCCGAGCAGCTCGCCGGGTCTTCGAACTTGATCGGCTCATCCCTAATCCTCCGTCTCGCGGCTGCCGAATCCCATCGCCGCTGGGCGACGTCGTTGCCTTTCCGGAGGGCCGTCATCTGCGCGCTAATCCTCGACCTCGACGACACCATTCCAGCCCTATTCGGGTGAGGGATCGGTGACCAGCTTCAATGTCGGCCTGGGATCGTCGACACCCAGGACTTCGCGCACACGTGCCGGGTGCCATCGCAGCTCGCGGGCGAGGTCTATCTGCGCGAAGCCGATTTGATCGGCAAGCCGGGCAGCCTCGGCCAACATCGACGGCACCTCACCCGGATATGCGTTCACCGGCTCGGGCGCGTCCAGTGAGGAGCTGCGCAGCTGGTTCAGCTTCTGGTAGCCCCGACGGATCGAAGCGTCGGAGACCGTACCGGTCTCCTTCATCCGTAGCAGCAGCGAATCCACCGACACACCCCAATGCCGCGAGAGCTCATCGAGCCGCGAAAGGTTCACGGTCCGCGGCAGCAAGTTCACAATCTGGGAACGTGGAGTCAGGAACTCAGCAGCGAATTGATCGGCTTCTCGCTCCTGCTGCTGGTCACCTGGAACGGCCTCGCCGTGCAGGAGCAGGTGCCCCAGCTCGTGGGCGACCGTGAACCGATAGACGAACACCGACTTCGCACGCTCGGGCGTCACCACGATGACCGGGCGAGCCAAGCGAGACGTCGAGAACGCGCCGACTCGGGCTACGTCGGCGTTCGCCAACGTCAGCAGGCTCACGACGATCCCGTGCGATTCCGTCAGCGCGACCAGATGCTTGACCGGCTTCACGCCCAGGCCCCAATGCTCGCGAAGCGCCTGCGCCGCGGAAGCGGGATCCGCTTGCTGCCGATCCACCACCGGCAAGTCGACATCTGGGAACCGGACCTTCTTCTCTAGCGCGAACGTCAGCTCCCAGACCTGTTCAATGAATGCAATCGCCTTGGATCGATCCCGCGCGGTGGTCGAGCGCAGGCTCCGGAAATGCGCCTCCGAGCCGTCGACGCGGCCGATCGGTCGACCCGTGGCGAAGTAGTCCACCGGAACATCGAGCTCGCGCGCAAGCACCGGCAGCAGGTCGCGGCGCGGCGTTACCACTCGCGACTCGTACTGGCCGATCGCCGCAGGCGTGACTCCGACTAGCTCGGCGAGCTTCGCCTTCGACAAGCCGGCCGCGAAACGCGCCTGGGTCAGACGAGCTGGGTCGAACGCGTCAGCGACGGCGTCGAGATCGGGACGGTCGGCTGTTCCAAGAAGAGAGAAGAGGGTGTCACTGTCGTCCATCAGCCTCTCCGTCCGCCTCGTCGCGCTTCACCCCCAGATCCGGGCGCGGGATCGGCCCGTCGGAGAACGACTCGTCCGTCAGGTCCACATCCACCAGGGAGCCCGCGCCTACTTCGAGCAGCGATTCCATCGACGCGAAGGTGAGGTAGCCGTCGCTTCCCAACGTCGCCTCACCCCAGTCGACGCTGTGGAGCGCGAACGGGTTGCTCGCATACGGGACGACGACCACGCGGGAGTGGGTCGACAGCGCCTCCTCGAGCGCCTTGCTCTCGGCGTCGACCAGCTCCCGCTCTTCCTCGGTCAACTCGGGGTGCTCGAACTCGATGTCCAGACGCTGCTGGGTCGATTCGCGCTCCTCACCGAACAGCGAGACCCGCGTGTCCGAGACGGCGAACGGGCGCGAGCCGATGTCCGTGGACCGCTCCCGCGCGAACCGCCACGGGAACAGGATCACCCCGTTGAACGCGACCAGTTTGTATCCCCGGCGCGGAACGATCTCAGCCGAGGGCAGGCGCCCAAGCACCGTCACGAACTCGTCCAAACACTTCCGCCAGATCTGGCCATACACGCCGGTGTGCTTCATCTCGGCCTCGGCCTGCGCGTTCGCCATCTTCTCGTGGCAGTCGCGGATGATGGACGAGATCTGCTCTCGCACCAGTACGCCGTCGGCTCCCAGCGTTCGCAGCGCCCACGCGTGCCCCTCGTCGATCGCCACAGTGGGCTCCCTTCATCCGGATACCCCGAACGTAGCATATCGCTTTAGTTTTCGACGCCAATCGCTCACACGGAGCTGTCGCGTGTCGCCGACGCGGGGTCCATTGGGGTCAGAGATGCCATGTGGTATTGCCCGAGCCGTTGGAGCCGCTGATGAGGATCCGGTCCCCGGCATCGATCTGCAGGGTCACCGGGCCGAGGACGAAGTCGCCGCGGCGCACGACGGCCTCGGCGAGCACGGCCACCACGGAACCGGAGCGGGGCGCCGTCGCGATCTCCATCTGGAGCTCCCACTCCTTGCGCGGTTCGGCGACCACCTCGAGGCGTTCCATCGCCCGCTCGGACTGGGAGATCTTGGCGGCCTGCTTCTCGGAGCGCTGGCCCGCCCGGTTCCGGATGTGCTTGTCGCGCTCCGCGTCCTTTCCGCCGGTCTTGCGCATCGTGTTGCGCACGCCCTTGTCCAGCCAGGATTTCTGTGTCTGCACGCGGTCCTTCAGCTGATCGACCCGGCCCGCGTACTCCTCGTAGGCGTCGCGGGCCCGTTGCCGTGCCAGCGCCCGTTCGGCGAGGTATGCCTCGTAGCCGCCGTCGAAGACGGCGATCTGCTGCTGGGCCGAGTCCAGTTCGACGATGCCGGTGACGCACCTGGCCAGGAACTCGCGGTCGTGGCTGACCACCACCATCGGGCGCCGTTCGGCCTGCATGAACTCCTCGAGGACGGCCAACCCCGCCAGGTCGAGGTCGTTGGTGGGCTCGTCCAGCAGCAGGATGTCGTACTGGCTGAGCAGCACGGCGCCGAGGTTCACGCGGGCGGCCTGCCCTCCCGACAGCGCCGACATCGGCAGGTCCGGGACCGTGTCGTCGAGCCCCAGCCGGGCTGCGGTGACGGGGATCCGCTCGTCGAGGTCGCCACCGCCGAGCGCCAACCAGCGCTCCAGGGCGTCCCCGTAGGCGTCCGCGGCGGAGTCGGAGTCCGCCATCTGCTCCGCCAGCGCGTTCATCCGCGCGAGCGCGTCCGCGACGCCGGTGACGCGGTGCAGGAAGTCGCGAACCACCTCGTCGTCGTCGCGCTCCACCTCCTGTCGGAGGAGCCCGACTGTGGCGTCCGGCGGGCTGAGGGTGAGCTGTCCCGTCATCTCGGCGACGGGGTCGCCGGCCAGCGCGTGGAGGAGAGTGGACTTTCCGGCGCCGTTAGGTCCGGTGAGGCCCCAGACGTCTCCGGGTGCGACGACGAGGTCGAGCCCGTCGAACAGGGTCCGCGCCCCGCGGGTGGCGCCGAATCCGCGGGCGGTGAGGGTCGCGGTCATGATCCCGCCAGCAGCCGGGCGCTCGTGTGGAGGCAGATGGAGGCGGCGGTGACGATGTTCAGGCTCTCGGCCCTTCCACGGATGGGGATACGGACGCGGAGATCCGCGCGCGCGGCGAGGTGCTCGGGCACCCCGTGGGCCTCGTTGCCGAAGATCCACGCGGTCGGCTCGGCGAGGGCCTCGTCCGCCCGCTCGACGTCCACTTCGCCGTGGGCATCGGCGACCGCCACCTGCAGTCCCGCCCGGTGCGCCCGGTCGATCAGGTGGTCCTCGGCGATCCGCCGCACGACCGGGAGATGGAACAGGCTGCCGGCGGACGCCCGGACCGCCTTGGGGTTCTCCGGGTCGGCCGCCCCCTCGGTGAGCCAGACCGCGTCGGCCCCGAGCGCGTCCGCGACGCGGACCAGGGTGCCGACGTTGCCGGGTTCGGACAGCGCCTGGCCGACGGCGACCAACCGGGGCTGCGGTTCGGTCCCGGACGCGGGCCCGTCGGCGACGGGATCCCCGGTCGCCGTGCGCGCCACGGCGCGGCACAACGCGACGATGCCCGTGGGGGTGACCGTATCCGAGAGTCCCTTCAGGGCCCGGTCGGTCGCCACGGACACCGGGATCCCGGCGGAACGGGCCGCGTCGACCAGGCCGGCGAACCGGTCGAGCGCGTCGGCGGTGCAGAAGATCTCGACCGCGACGCCGGTGGCCACCGCCGCCTCGACCGAGTTGGTCCCCTCGGCGAGGAACCGGCCGGCCTCACGCCTGGCGGCGGCGCGGTGGAGCTTGGATGCGGAAACGACCCGCGGGGTCCGTTCGGTGAACGGATCCGCGGGTCGTCCCGTGCCCTGTGCGGGCGGAGTGTTCGTCAATTCGCGGGTGTCAGGCAGCCGGCGCGTTGACGTCGGCCGGAAGCGCCTTGCGCGCGACCTCGACCAGCGCCGTGAAGGCGGCCGGGTCGGTGACGGCGAGGTCCGCGAGGACCTTGCGGTCGACCTCGACGCCCGCGAGCTTGAGGCCCTGGACGAAGCGGTTGTACGTCATGTCGTTGGCGCGGGCCGCGGCGTTGATGCGGGAGATCCACAGCTTGCGGAAGTCGCCCTTGCGCGCACGACGATCGCGGTAGCTGTAGGTCATCGAGTGGAGCATCTGCTCCTTGGCCTTGCGGTACAGCCGCGAACGCTGTCCGCGGTAGCCCTTGGTGGACTCGAGTACGGTCCGACGCTTCTTCTGGGCGTTGACTGCCCTCTTCACGCGTGCCACTGATCAATCCTCACTGGTTTGGGCCGGTCGCTCGTGGGCGACCGGAAGTCTCTTCGGTGGTGGGAGGGCTCAGAGCCCGAGAAGCCGCTTGATGCGGGGGACGTCGGCCGGGGCGACATCCGTACGGCCGTCGAGGCGACGGGTGCGCTTGGTGGGCTTCTTCTCCATGATGTGGCGACGGTTGGCCTGCTGGCGGACCAGCTTGCCGGTTCCGGTCTTCCGGAAGCGCTTGGCGGTGCCCTTGTGGGTCTTCATCTTCGGCATGATCGGTCTTCCTCACATGGTTCGTCCCGGAAGGCCCGGTGGGACCTCGGGTGTGCGGACGTCGGGCGTCCGTGGTCTGGGCGGCGGAGGGCCTATTCGGAAGCGGGGTCCGTGACCTTGGACTCCTGCGCCTTGGCGCGGGTCTTGGCGCCCTTGTGGGGGGCGACGACCATGGTCATGTTGCGGCCGTCCTGCTTGGCGCTGGTCTCCACGTATCCGTACTCGGTGATGTCGTCCGCCAGGCGCTGGAGCAGACGGAAGCCCAGCTCGGGGCGGGACTGCTCACGTCCGCGGAACATGATCGTGACCTTGACCTTCGAGCCCTTCTCCAGGAAACGGACGACGTTCCCCTTCTTGGTCTCGTAGTCGTGGGTATCGATCTTCGGACGGAGCTTCTGCTCCTTGACCACGGTCTGCTGCTGGTTCTTCCGCGACTCGCGCTCTTTCTGCGCCGCCTCGTACTTGAACTTTCCGTAGTCCATGATCTTGCAGACCGGCGGGCGCGCGGTGGGCGCGACCTCGACGAGGTCCAGATCGGCCTCCAGGGCCAGACGAAGTGCATCCTCGACGCGAACGATCCCCACCTGCTCGCCCCCGGGGCCGACGAGTCGGACTTCGGGGACACGGATTCGTTCGTTGATACGTGCTTCGGCGCTGATGGGCCCTCCTCGGTAGATGGTGCTCTGTCGCGACCACTGGCGCGGTCGCGCATCCGCCCTCGAGGGACCCCGGGCCACACCGGGTACGCCGGTGAAACCGAGAAGGCCCCACGGCAGGGATGCCGGGGGCCTCTCACTCCTCACCCGTCGACGACGAGACTTCCGCGGTCGCTCGCGGCCCCTCGTCGGGGTGGTGACCATCAAACTGCCTTCCGGCGTCGGATGGTGGGAGATCGGGCTCCTCTTGGACGATGGAACCCACTACGTAGCGGGTTCCCACAGTCGGGAGTTGACTGTACCAGTCGTCGGCGTTGCCCCCAAACCGGTGGCTGGCGACACGATATCGACCGGTCCGTGGGACAGTGTTCGGCATGACCACCGACCAGCCCGCCTCCACCGACCAGGCCGCCGCCGAGAACCTGCTCGAGGGGCACCTCGACGCCCGCGAGGTCGAGGTCGTCGATCTGGCGGACGTCGCCGCACAGGAGATCATCTTCCGTTCGATCGTCGTCCTCATGAGTGCCGCTGCTGAGAAACTGGGGCTCTCCGACGACGACCCCTCCGCCAGCCCGCGACTGGATCTCGACGAGTCCCGCAAGCTCATCACGGCCCTCGCCGGCCTGGTGGCCGGGTCGGCCGAACACCTGGGGCCGCAGGCCCGGGTCGTCAAGGACGGTCTACAGGGGCTGCAGCGCGCGTTCCGCGAGGCCAGCGCGTACCCCGATGAGCCCGGCGAGGGCCCCGGCGAGAAGTTCACCGGCCCGGTCTACTGACCGCGCCGCGCTGACCGCGCCGCCCACTGACCGCGCCGCGCTGACCCGACGGGCCCCGGTCCGGGGCCATCCGTCCCGGACCGGGAAGCCGTCAGCGTAGGGCGCGCGCCTTACGTGCTGCCTTCGCAGCGGTCTTCTTGGCCGTCGCGGACGCCGCTGACCCCGCCTCGGCGGTCTTCTCGGCCTGCTTCTTCGAGGACTGGTTCGTCGTGGTGACAGCCTTCTTCGTCGGTGACTTCCTCGCCGACGCCTTCTTCCCCGTCGTCTGCTCGGTGACCACGCACTCCCTCGCGTCCTCGTCCTCCCCGTCGGCCACCCCGGGGAGCACTTCGGCAAGGAAACGGCCGGTGTGGCTCCCGGGTACGGTCGCCACCTGCTCCGGGGTGCCTTCGGCCACGACCGAGCCGCCCCCGGCACCGCCCTCGGGCCCCATGTCGATGACCCAGTCGGCGCTCTTGATCACGTCGAGGTTGTGCTCGATCACGATCACCGTATTGCCCTTGTCGACCAGCCCCTGGATCACCAACAGCAGTTTGGTGATGTCTTCGAAATGCAGGCCGGTGGTCGGCTCGTCGAGGATGTACACCGTCCGTCCGCTCGACCGCTTCTGCAGTTCGGCAGCCAGTTTGACGCGCTGGGCCTCACCACCCGAGAGCGTGGGGGCGGGTTGACCCAACCGCACGTATCCGAGCCCCACCTCGGTGAGGGTCTTGAGGTAGCGATGGATCGAGGTGATCGGCTCGAAGAACTCGCACGCCTCCTCGATGGGCATGTCCAGCACCTCGGCGATGGTCTTGCCCTTGTAGTGCACCTCCAGGGTCTCGCGGTTGTACCGCGCCCCGTGGCACACCTCGCACGGCACGTAGACGTCCGGCAGGAAGTTCATCTCGATCTTCAACGTCCCGTCACCTTGGCAGGCCTCGCAGCGCCCACCCTTGACGTTGAACGAGAACCGGCCCTGCTTGTACCCGCGGACCTTGGCCTCGGTGGTGGCGGCGAAGAGGGTGCGGATCTTGTCGAACACGCCGGTGTAGGTGGCGGGGTTGGAGCGCGGGGTACGACCGATCGGCGACTGGTCCACCTGGACGAGCTTGTCGAACCCGTCCACGCCGTCGATCCGGGAGTGCCGGCCGGGCACCTGCCGGGCCCGGTTGAGCTGATTGGCCAGCGAGGTCGCGAGGATGTCGTTGACCAGGGTGGACTTGCCCGAGCCGGAGACGCCGGTGACCGCGCACAGCACGCCGCCGGGGAAGACCACGTCGACGTTCTTGAGGTTGTTCTCCCGGGCGCCCTTCACGTGCAGACGCTTGTCGGGGCTCGGCGCGCGCCGCTTGTCCGGGATGGCGATCTGACGACGCCCGGCGAGGTAGTCGCCGGTCAGCGATTCGGAGTTGGCCAACAACCCCTTGTAGTCGCCCGAGTGCACGACCCGGCCCCCGTGCTCACCGGCGAGCGGCCCGATGTCGACGATCCAGTCCGCCGAACGGATGGTGTCCTCGTCGTGCTCCACCACCAGCAACGTGTTACCGAGGTCGCGCAGCCGGACGAGGGTGTCGATCAGTCGCCGGTTGTCCCGCTGGTGCAGACCGATGGACGGTTCGTCCAGGACGTAGAGGACGCCCGCGAGACCGGATCCGATCTGCGTGGCCAGGCGGATTCGCTGGGCCTCGCCACCGGACAGGCTGCCGGCGACGCGGTCGAGCGACAGGTAGTCCAGCCCCACGTCGAGCAGGAAGCCCATCCGTGCCTGGATCTCCTTGAGGACACGACCGGCGATCATCGCCTGGCGTGAGTCGAGTTCGAGCCCGTCCAGGAACGCAGCACAGTCCTCCACGGACATGCGGCTGATGTCGGCGATCGAACGCTCCGTGCCCCCGGGGCCGGCGAGAGTGACGGCGAGGATCTCGGGCTTGAGCCTCGTGCCGTCGCATCCCGGGCACGGCACCTCGCGCATGTAACCCTGGTAGCGCTCCTTCTGCGACTCCGATTCGGTCTGGTCCAGGCGACGCTTGAGGAACGACATCACGCCCTCGAACTTGGCGTCGTAGGTCCGGACGCGGCCGAACCGGTTGCGGTACTGCACCCGGACCTTGGTGGGGGCGCCGCCCATCACGGCCTTGCGCACCTTCGCGGGCAGGTCCTGCCACGGGGTTCGGAGGTCGAAGCCCATGTCCCCGGCCAGGCCGGTCAGCAACTGCTGGAAGTAGTCGGCGCTCTGGCCACCCGACCATGGTGCGATCGCGCCGTCGGCGAGCGACCGCTCGGGGTCGGGAACGACCAGGTCCGGATCCACCTCGAGGTGGGAGCCGAGACCGTCGCACACGGGGCAGGCCCCGTAGGGGTTGTTGAACGAGAACGCGCGGGGCTCCATGTCGTCCAGCGCGATCGGGTGTCCGTTCGGGCAGGCCATGTGCTCGGAGAACCTGCGGTGCCGGGCGGGGTCGGAGTCGTCGAGGTCGACGTACTCGATCACGATCACGCCGTCCGCCAGCCCCAGAGCGGTCTCCACGGAGTCGGTGAGCCGCTGCCGTGAGGACGGCTTTGCCGCCAGTCGGTCCACGACCACCTCGATATCGTGCTTCTCCTGCTTCTTCAGGACGGGCGGCTCGGCGAGCGTGTGCAGCTCGCCGTCCACCCGCACACGGCTGTAACCGTCGGCGGCGAGCTGGGCGAAGAGGTCGACGAACTCGCCCTTGCGTGTCCGGACGACGGGGGCGAGCACCTGGAACCGGGCACCCTCCTCGCCCTCCAGGATCTGGTCGACGATCTGCTGCGGGGTCTGACGGGATATCACCTCCCCGCAGGTGGGACAGTGCGGAACCCCGGCGCGGGCGTAGAGCAGGCGCAGATAGTCGTGCACCTCGGTGATCGTGCCGACGGTCGAGCGGGGATTACGGTTGGTCGACTTCTGGTCGATCGACACGGCCGGGGACAGCCCCTCGATGAAGTCGACGTCCGGCTTGTCCATCTGCCCGAGGAACATCCGGGCATAGGAGGACAGCGACTCGACGTAGCGGCGCTGGCCCTCGGCGAAGATGGTGTCGAACGCCAGCGAGGACTTGCCGGACCCTGACAGTCCGGTGAACACGATCAGCGAGTCGCGGGGGACGTCGATATCCACGCCCTTGAGGTTGTGCTCCCGTGCGCCGCGGACGACCAGACGGTCCACCATGGGTTCTCCTTCCGAGTCGGGAGGCCGCCACGTCTCCGTGGCGAAAGCCGCACCTGCCGCATGGCTGCCGTTCCCGCAGACGAAGGTACCAACGTAGTACGACACGCTTCCGGCCACCGACCGCGCCCGACGTCGGTAGCCTGCCGTTATGTCGAATCCCACCGAGTCACTACCCGACCGCATCACCCTCACCGAGGGCTACTCCGGCCGCACGGGCGGCCGACTGACCGGCGAGCGCTGGACCGTGGGCCCCGCACGGCTGACCAAGATCTCGGTCGGCGAGATGGACAACAACGTCTACGTGATCGAGTCGACCGAGACGGGCGAGGTACTGCTCGTCGACGCGGCCAACGACGCGCCGCAACTAATTTCCCATCTACGGGACCGCGCACCCGGGGTCACGGAGGTGCTCACCACGCACCTCCACGCCGACCACTGGATCGGTCTCGCCGAGACCGTCGCTGCCCTCGGCCTGACCACCATCGCCTCCCCCGGCGACGCCGGGGGCATCGACGTGCCCACCGACCGCCATGTCGCGCACGGCGACGAGCTCGTGGTCGGCGACCTCCGGTTGGAGGTGATCGGCCTGCGGGGTCACACTCCGGACGGCGTCGCACTCGTGCTGCGCACCGACGCGGGCACCCACCTGTTCTCCGGGGACTCCCTCTTCCCGGGCGGGCCCGGGAAGACGGGCTCGGCAGCCGAGTTCGCCTCGCTGATGGACGACCTCGAGGCGCGGGTCTTCGACGTCCTCGATGACGACGTCGCGGTCCATCCCGGACACGGGGACGACACCACCATCGGTGCCGAGCGACCGCATCTGGGCGAGTGGCGGGAGCGCGGGTGGTGACGGCGACGGGGACCCTGTGCCCATCGCCCGGCGTGCCGACACCCAATCGTTATCAAACCGCCTCGGTGTGCGATCACCGCAGCACACTCCCCCGGTGACGGTCCGTCCACCGGCCGCCCCGTCTCGCGACCGGAGGCGCCCTCACCGGGTTCGGACTAGGTTCGACCACGCACTCCCACCTATTCAGGAGGAACGATGATCCGACGACTCGCACGACCCATGCTCGCCACGGTGTTCGTCATCGACGGCGTTGAGACGCTTCGCAATCCGCAGGCCCATGTCGCGGACGCGGCGCCGCTCGTCGACAAGGCCACCCCGCTGGTGGAGAAGGGCGAGCAGGCGGTGAACGAGGCGGTCTCCGCGTCGGTGCCGCCCGTCCCCAAGGACACCGAGACGCTCGTCAGGGCGCTCGCCGGGGTCAAGATCGGCGCGGGCGTCCTGTTCGCGCTGGGCAAGGCCCCCCGCCTGTCGGCGCTCGCGCTCACCGCCGCCCACGTGCCCTCGACCGTCAGCCGCCACGCGTTCTGGATGGAGTCCGACAAGGACGCCCGCAGTCGCAAGACCACCGGTCTGGCGACCGACGTGGCGCTCCTCGGCGGGCTCATCCTCGCCTCGGTCGACACCGCCGGACAGCCCGGGGTGGCCTGGCGCGCCCGGAAGGCCGGCGACAAGGTGGCCGCGAAACTGCCCGGGGCGAAGGCCGAGTCGGCGGCGGCCGGTGCGGCGCTCGCCGGTGTCGCACACACCGTGGCCGATCAGGCGCGTGGCGCGGCGGACGTCGTGCGCGACAAGGCTCCCGAGGTGGCCGACACCGTGCGGGCGAAGGCCCCGGAGGTCGCCGATCAGGTGCGTGACCAGGCGTCCGGCTTTGCCGGGGTCGTGCGTGACACCGCTCCGGTGGTCGCCGCTCGCGTGCGGGATCGCGCGGCCACCGCCCGGGAGCAGGCCGCCCCGATCGCCGCCCAGGTCCGCGAGCAGGCGGGCGCCGTGGCCCACGCAGCGGCCGACGAGGCCCGGCCCTACACCGCGCAGGTCCGCGACCAGGCCGGTGTCGCCACCCGACTCGCCGCGGTCCGGGCCGAGGAGGCCCGCAAGGCCGCGCAGGCCAAGAAGAAGGACGCGCAGAAGGACGCCCGCAAGAAGGCGGCCCGCGCCGGCAAGGACGCCAGGAAGAAGTCCGCCCGGTTCGAGAAGGAGGCCGGCAAGAAGGCCTCCGAGGCCAAGAAGATGACGGACGAGGTCCGCGCGAAGGCCGCCGGCGGTTCCCGGTAGCCTGGTCATCCTGCCCGAACCGACCACGCAGACCCCGGAAGGAGCGCCCGTGACGGGACACGACGCCGTCGACGAGGAACAACGTCACCTCGGCCGCCTCCTCGATCGCCTCGAGGAGTTGCGGGCGGACACGCGTGCGCGCCTGGACGCCGTCCTGCGCGGGTCGGGCGGCACCCCGCAGGCGCGGTCGGAACGGGAGTCGTTCGCCCGGCTCTACACCTCCGAGCTCGCGGCGTTCAGCGCCGCCAATCTGGGCCTGTACTTCGGCCGGTTGGACATGGGGGACGGCGAGGTACGTCGGATCGGGCGCGTGGGTCTCCGCGACGACGACGACGACCTCACGACGCTGCTCCTCGACTGGCGCGCCGACCACAGCCGACCCTTCTACCTGGCGACGACCGCCCGGCCGGAGGGCGCTCACCGGCGCCGTCACCTGCGGACGATCGGTCGCCGGGTGATCGGGATCCACGACGAGTACCTCACGGCTCCGGAAGACGGTGAGCTCCCCGAGGACCACGACGACGTGGTGGGCGAGTCCGCCCTGCTCGAGGCGCTGGACACCGCCCGTTCCGCCCACATGACGGATATCGTGGCCACCATCCAGCGGGAGCAGGACGAGATCATCCGGAACCCGCACTCCGGCGTCCTGGTGGTCCAGGGCGGCCCGGGTACCGGAAAGACCGCCGTGGCGCTGCACCGCGCCGCCTACCTCCTCTACACGCACCGGCAGCGGTTGGACCGCAGCGGTGTGCTCATCGTCGGACCCAATGCGCGGTTCCTCGACTACATCGCGCGCGTGCTGCCGTCCCTCGGCGAGTCGGGGGTGGTCCTGCGGACGCTCGCCGATCTCTATCCGGGCGTCCGGGCGACCGGACCGGAGACACTGCGCGGCGAGGAGGTCAAGGGCTCCGGCGAGATGGTGGGGATCCTCAAGGCCGCGGTGCGGGCCCGCCAGCTCGCCCCGGAGGCCGACGTCGTGGTGCGGGTGGAGGGACACGATCTGACACTGACCCCGGCGACGGTGCGGGCGGCGAGGGGGCGCGGACGGATGACCCGGCGACCCCACAACCAGTCCCGCGACGCGTTCGCGACGCGGATCATCGACGCCCTCACCGAGCAGTACGTCTCCGCGCTCACCGACCCGGTCGGGCGGGCGGAGGACGAGGCGTGGTCACCGGAGGGCGACGGTGTCGGCGACCTCGGCGACGCCGCCCGCCCCCTGTTGGACGCGGATGACCGCGCGGAACTCCGCCGGGAGGTCGAGGCCTCCCGCGAGGTCGCCGAGGCGATCGACGGGTGGTGGCCGGTGCTACGGCCCGAGCAACTCCTCGCCGACCTGCTGTCGAGCCGCGACCGGATCGCCGAGGCGGCGGGTGACTACGTCGCGGAGGACCAGGATGCGCTCTTCCGGGAGAACGGTGCCGCGTTCTCGGTGGCGGATGTACCGCTGCTGGACGAGCTCGCGGAACTCCTCGGCGAGGACCCGACCGCCGATGGCAGTGAGGCGGACCGCGCGTGGGCGGAGCAGGTCCGACAGGCGGAGGAGGCTCTCGAGATCCTCACGGGTTCGGCCGTGCAGGACATCGAGGACGACCTCGATCCGGAGGTGCTCATGGCCTACGACGTCGTCGACGCCGAGTCCCTGGCACGCCGCCACAGCGAGGACTCCGATCTCACCGTGGCCGACCGGGCCGGCGCGGACCGGACGTGGGCGTTCGGGCACGTGATCGTCGACGAGGCGCAGGAACTGTCCACCATGGCGTGGCGGGTGCTCATGCGCCGCTCCCCCAACCGGTGGATGACGCTCGTCGGTGACGTCGCCCAGACCTCGAGCCCGGCGGGCATCGACTCGTGGGCCGATGCCCTGTCGCCGTATGTGGACGACCGGTGGGTGCTGTCCGAGCTGACCGTGAACTACCGCACCCCGGAGACCATCTCCGCCGTGGCCGAGCTGCTGCTCGCCGAGATCGACCCGGCCGCGTCGTCGCCGCGGACGGTGCGCGCGGGGCGACGGCCGGTCGCGTGGCGCGAGCCGGACGGTCGTTCGGTGGCGCAGGCGGTCGCCGAGGAGGTCGCGGCGGTGCCGTCGGAGCGGGCGGTGGCGGTACTGGTGCCCGACCCCGGCGGCGACGAGGACTCCCGTCGAGACGACGACGACGAACTCGCCGGCGCCGGTTATCCCGCGGTCCACGAGGCCGCCGAACTGGCCCGGCCGGGCACGTCGGTGTTGCCGCTGGCGTTGGCCAAGGGGCTGGAGTTCGACGTGGTCGTGGTGGTGGACCCCGAACGCGTCCTGGCGCGCTCGCCCCAGGGGATGCAGGACCTGTACGTCGGCGCCACCCGGGCGACCCAGGAACTCATCCTCGTCCAGCCCGGCGGCTTCGGCCCGCTACTCTCGGGTATACGGGACCGTCTCGACGACAGCGCACAGGAGCTCACCGCATGACCCACACCCGATCCCGCGTGCTGGCGGCCTCGGCCCTCATCGCGGTCGCGGCGGCCGGCGGGTGCGGCACCCGGGCGGAGGCCCCGGTCGACAGCGTGTCCGCCGTCGCCGAGCCCCGACCCGTGACCTCCGCACAGACCGGGGCCCGGGACAGGCCCGAGCCGCGCACCGACGACGAGCAGGAGTTCCTCGCAGAATTGTCCGGATTCGGCCTCCCCACCGAGATGACCGCCGTCACCACCATCGAGGTGGGCGCCGGCATCTGCGGGGGGATCGCCGACGGCGCGGACGACGAGACGATCCTCGAACGAATCCGCCCGCTCACCAGCGCGATCGCGGCCCAGAATCCGGACCTCGACACCGCCGAGGTGGGTCGGGCGATCGTCGATGCGAGCCGGACCCACCTCTGCCACTGATCCCGGCGGCCGCGTGGGACGCCGGGTGAAGCGCGCGGTCTAGGTGGTATGGACGATGAGCACGTCGCAGGTCGCGCGCCGAGCGGCGTCGGCGGGCACGGACCCGAGCAGCCGACCCGTCAGGGAGTTGAGTCCCTTGTTGCCCACCACGAGGAGGTCGGCCCCCATGTCGTCGGCCAGCTTGATGAGCGATTCGACGGGCGCCCCCTTCACGGTGCGCGCCTCGATCTTGGTCGCTCCGGCCTTCTGGGCCCGGTCCTTGGCGCCGCGGACGATGTCCTCGGCAGGATTGTCCCCGCGGATCTGGTAGGCGTCGTCACCGAGCTGATCCGCGGCCTGGCTGACCGAACGCGGATCGGCGGGCACGTAGGCGCAGGCGATCACCAGGTCCGCCGAGGCGTCGGCGGCCAGCTGCGCGGCGCGATCGACGGCACGGTAGGACGACTCGGAACCGTCGGTTCCCACCACCACTTTGGTGTAGGCGCTCATTTGCTTCCTCTCCTCGGGAACACGTTTCACCCAGAGTAGTCCGAGGACGCCGCCGACGGGCGGGGTAAACGCGGGAGAAAGCGGCCCGGGTCAGTCGACCCCGGCCTCACGCATCCCCTTGAGTTCCTTGCGCAGTTCGGCGATCTCGTCCCGGAGCCTCCCCGCGAGCTCGAATCTCAGGTCGGTGGCCGCGGACATCATCTGCTCGGTCATCTCCTCGATGAGCTTCTCCAGCTCCTTGCGGGGTCGCGCCGACCCGTCGGCAGCCCGGGCGCCCACGAGCTCCGGTCGGTCCTGGGGTTCCGCGTCGTCCCCGCGTTCCTCTCCGACCCGGTCGAGGATGTCGGCGATCTTCCTGCGGAGCGGCTGCGGGTCGATGCCGTGCTCGGTGTTGTACGCGACCTGCTTCTCACGCCTGCGATCGGTCTCGTCGATGGCCTGCCGCATGGCCTCGGTGACCGAGTCCGCGTACATGTGGACCTCACCGGAGACGTTGCGGGCCGCACGGCCGATTGTCTGGATGAGCGAGGTGGCCGAGCGGAGGAAACCCTGCTTGTCGGCGTCCAGGATCGCCACGAGCGAGACCTCCGGCAGGTCCAGTCCCTCCCGGAGCAGGTTGATGCCGACCAGGACGTCGTACTCCCCGCGCCGCAGATCCCGGAGTAGTTCCACCCGCTGGAGAGTGTCGATCTCCGAGTGGAGGTACCGAACCCGGATCCCCAACTCGAGCAGGTAGTCCGTGAGGTCCTCCGACATCTTCTTGGTCAGCGTGGTCACCAACACCCGCTCGTCGCGTTCGGCGCGCTGACGGATCTCCCCGATCAGGTCGTCGATCTGCCCCTTGGTGGGCTTGACCACGATCTTCGGGTCGACGAGCCCGGTCGGCCGGATGACCTGTTCGACGAACTCCCCACCGGCGCGCCCCATCTCGTAGGGTCCGGGCGTGGCGGAGAGGTAGACGGTCTGACCCACCCGGCCGGAGAACTCCTCCCACGTCAGGGGACGGTTGTCCAGGGCGGACGGCAGGCGGAACCCGAAGTCGACGAGATTGCGTTTGCGGGAGGCGTCGCCCTCGTACATGGCGCCGATCTGCGGCACGGTCACGTGGGACTCGTCGATCACCGTGAGGAAGTCCTCGGGGAAGTAGTCGATGAGCGTGGCCGGCGAACTGCCCGCCGGCCGGCCGTCGATGTGCCGCGAGTAGTTCTCGATACCGGAGCAGAAGCCCACTTGCTGCATCATCTCGATGTCGTAGGACGTCCTCATGCGCAGCCGCTGCGCCTCGAGCAGTTTGCCCTGATTCTCCAGCTCCGCCAGGCGCTCCTCCAGCTCGGCCTCGATGGAGGCGATCGCCTTGGCCATCCTCTCGGGACCGGCGACGTAGTGGGTGGCCGGGAAGATCCGCACCTCGTCGACCCTGCGCACGACGTCACCGGTCAGCGGGTGGATGTAGTACAGCGCGTCGATCTCGTCCCCGAAGAACTCGATGCGGACGGCGAGTTCCTCGTAGGTGGGGATGATGTCGACGGTGTCGCCCTTCGCACGGAACGTGCCCCGGGTCATGGACACGTCGTTGCGCTCGTACTGGACGTCCACGAGCAGCCGGAGCAACTGGTCGCGGTCGACCTCCTGCCCGACGGCCAGCGCCACCGACCTGTCGAGGTAGGACTGGGGTGTGCCGAGACCGTAGATGCACGAGACCGAACTGACGACGACGACGTCGCGCCTGGACAACAGGGACGACGTCGCGGAGTGCCGGAGCCTCTCCACGTCGTCGTTGATGGACGAGTCCTTCTCGATGAAGGTGTCCGTCTGGGCGATATACGCCTCCGGTTGGTAGTAGTCGTAGTACGAGACGAAGTACTCGACCGCGTTGTTGGGCAGCATCTCGCGCAACTCGTTGGCCAGCTGCGCGGCGAGAGTCTTGTTGGGCGCCATCACCAGGGTCGGCCGCTGCACCTTCTCGATGAGCCAGGCGGTGGTCGCCGACTTACCGGTGCCGGTCGCACCTAGCAGTACGACGTCGCGCTCCCCGCGTGCGAGGCGTTCGGTCAGTTCCGCGATCGCCGTGGGCTGGTCGCCCGACGGGGTGAACTCACTGACGACCTCGAAGCGGGTCGCACTTCGTTCGACATCGCCGATCGGTCGGAACTCCGAGTACGAGAGCACTGTCGGGTCGGCGGGGACCCCGTCGTCGGGGATCTCTGTCGCGAAAGCCATACCACCAGCGTACGAGCAGCCGTTCACCCCCGCCCACCGGTGTCGCCGCAGCGGATGTCAGGGGTGCCAACTATCGTAGCTGTGAGCAACCCCTCACCGTCCCTGTCATGTCGTCTGGAGAACCCCGTGGCCCTCAGCCCACTTCGTCGTCGTACCGCCCGCCCCCACGGCGTACGTCGGCCGATCACGGCGGTCACCGCCGCCTCACTCGCGGCGGGGGCCCTCACCCTCCTCGCGCCGGTCGCCACGGGCGCACCGTGTGACCCGTGGCCCCCGGCCGGCGGCACCGCGGGAGGGTCGGGCTCCCTCTCCGGCTCGCTGGGGGCGCCCGCGTCCGCCCCTGCCACCCCGTGGGCCGACGGCGGGAACGGGTACATCCCGGTCCTCTTGGGCCGGACCACCACGGTCGAGTTGCTGACGGGACCCACCAGCCCCAACGACACGGTCGACAGATTCGGCATCTCCGGCACCGACCTGGGAATCCTCTGGGACAACGGCGACGCCTCGGATCCGCAGATGATGATGGCCCTCGGGGACACGATGGGCGACTGTGACGAGCCCGGTGACCAGTGGCGCAGCAACATCCTCTTCCGATCCGGCGACCGCACACTGGCCGACGGGATGCGCATCACCGACGCGCCGATGGAACGGCCCGGTATGGCGAAGTCGATCCTCCCCCGCACCGACCACCCCGACGAGACCACGGTGATCCCCACCGCCGGCGTCGAGGTGGGCGGCACCCAGTACCTGCGGTACATGTCCGTCGAACGGTGGGGCTCGCCCGGCGAGTGGACCACCAACTACTCCGCTCTCGCCCGGTCGACGGACAACGGCGAGAACTGGGTCCCCGTACGCGATACCGCCCGGCGGGGTACTGCACCGATGCCCCTCCCGGTCGACCTGGGCCCGGAGTCCACCACCCACACCGCCGGGCAGATGAGCGCGTTCCTCAAGCACGACGGGTTCGTCTACGAGTACCTCACACCGTCGGGTCGGAGCGGGTCCGCACGGCTCGCGCGGGTCCCCGAGAACCGGATCGAGGAGATGGCGGCCTACCGCTTCTGGGACGGCGGCGACTGGGTCGTCGACCACCGCGACGCCGTGCCGGTGCTCGGCGCTCCGACGGTCAACTCGGCCGTGAGTGAGTTGTCGGTGTCCTGGAGTGAGCACCTGGGTCGCTTCATCGCGTTGTACAACAACCGCGCCAACAACATCGTCATGGCCCAGTCCGCCACCCCCTGGGGCCCGTGGTCGGGTGAGGACATCCTGCTCTCGTACCAGCACGTCCCGACCCTCTACGGCGCCTTCGTCCACCCGTGGAGCCCCGCCGTGGAGACTCGCGGCGAGGACCTGTACTTCACCATGTCCACCTGGGACGCCTACAACGTCTTCCTCATGAGGACCGACCTCACCCAGATCCCGCCGCGGACCCTTCCCGACGCCCGGGCGCGGATGCGGACGACCGACGACAGCTGGACCCGCAACTCCCCGGACCCGGCGGACACCGGCGAGACCGTCCTGGTCGAGCGTCGGCCCATCCCGGAGGCGTGACATGACCCGACCTCTCCCCCGCCGCCTGAGCTCGGTCGTCGTCGCGTCGATCACGGCCGCCGCGTCGGTCGTGACCCTCGGCACGGTCGGAGCCGGAACCGCCGCGGCCGGCCCGTGCAGCGAGATGTTCGGCAACTTCGGTTCCCTGCTGGAGAACCGGACCGGGGCCGGTATGGGCACCGGTTCCCTCGGTTCGCTCGGGTCCTCCGGTGACTCCGGGTCGCTGGGCTCCGCCTCCCGCGCGCTGGGCTCCGCCGACCGTTCGGGATCGCTGGTCCAGCAGTTGGAGACCGGCTCCCTGGGCAACGGACTGTCCGGCTCGCTCGATCCGATGATCGGGTCGGTCTACGGGATGCCACCGTGGATCACCGGAGAGGAGGGCACGGTCCCCGTCCTGCGTGGACCCACCCGGTTCGAGCAGCTCGTCACCGGGCCCACGAGTCCCGGCGATTCCATCAACCGGTTCGGAGTGGCCGGAACGGACCTGGGCATCATGTGGGACAACGGTGATCCCGCCGACCCACAGGTCCTGATGGCGTTCGGCGACACCATGGGCGACTGCACGGTGCCCGGCAACCAGTGGCGTTCCAACGTCCTGTTCCGCTCCGCCGACACCGATCTGACCGACGGCATCACCATCGATTCCGCCGCCATGGGCACCGACGGTCTCGCCAAGTCGCTGGTCCCGCGATCCGGGCTGCCCGGTGAGGTCACGATCATCCCGACCTCGGGCATCTCCGTCGACGGTGTCCAGTACCTGCGGTTCATGTCCGTGGCCCACTGGGGCCAACCCGGATCGTGGACCACCAACTACTCGGGGATGGCGTACTCGACGGACAACGGCGAGAACTGGGCCATCGTCCCGTCTCTGGCCCGCCCCATCACCGACACGGTCCCTCTCGGCGCCGGAGCCCCGGCCGTGGATCCTGCGTGGCGCGGCTCCCAGATGAGCTCGTACCTCAAGACGGACACGCACCTGTACGAGTACCTCACCCCCTCCGGGCGACAGGGCGGGGCGGTCGTCGCACGCGTTCCGCTCGCCGGTTCCCCGACCGCGGACAAGCTCGAAGGATCCGCCACCCCGCCCGCCGCGGGCGTCCTCGACCCCGAGGCGTACGAGTACTGGAACGGCTCGGCGTGGGTGTCCGATGTCGGCGCTGCCGAGCGGGTCCTGCCCGCCCCGGCGAGCGAGATATCGACCATGTACAACGAGTACCTCGGGAAGTACACGGCGATGTACTCACAGGGGTACGACTCGGTGGTCCTCCGCACCGCCGACCGCCCCGAGGGTCCGTGGAGTTCCGCCACCACGCTGGTGGACTATTCGGTGCTTCCCGGCGTCTACGGGGCGTTCATGCACCCGTGGGCGCAGGGCGAGGACCTCTACTACCTCGTCACCACCTGGAACGCATACAACGTCTTCCTCGTGCGCACCCGGCTGTCAGAGGTGTTCCCCAACCCGAACCTGCGCCGGGCCAGCTCGCAGCCGGCGCCGACCGAGGTCGTCCGGCAGGTGCCGGTCTCCGAGTTGGTCGACGGGATGGTCCCGACCGAGTGAGACCCGGCCGGGGGCGGGGCTGCGGACCCGCCCCCGGCCGGCGCTACCGCCCCCGCAGCACGGCCTCGCTCAGGGTGCGCTCCCACTGACGCGTCTCCTCGCGGTCCGCGCGACGCAGGATCTCCGCGTACTCGGCCCGTGCGCCGGGGTCCGCGCCGATCACCTCGGCCATGAGTAGCGAGAACTCGTGCTCGGGGTCGTCCTCTGCCAGGATCGACACCTCCAGCGGCCTGGCGGGGTCACACCAGTGCAGCAACGGCCGTTCGCTCGACCGATCACGCACGTATCCCGCCTCGGTGAGCGTGCGCAGGGCGACCTCGACCGCTGCCGCGTCCCGCACCGTCACCTGCAGATCGATGACGTCGGGCGCGTCCAGACCCTCGACCGCGGTCGGACCGACGTGGTCGATCCGGGTGGCGATCTTCCCCACCACGTGGCGTAGGCGCGCGCACGCCCGCTCCGCCTCCCCGGCCCACTCGGGCCGGAACGGGACGACGGTGCGGTCGCCCACCACCGGGGTCGCGGTGCGCAGGTTGTGCTCGAACGGGCGGAGACGGATCTCGACCAGGGCGTTGGTGAGGTCCACGGCAGTCTGTCGGTCCCCGGAGTTGTCGATCACCACGTCCGCGGCGGCCCGGCGGGCCTCATCGGTGGCCTGCCTCGACATGCGGGCGCGGGCATCGTCCTCCGGCATCCCCCGGAACTCCACCAACCGCTGCAACCGGATCTCCGCCGGGGTGTCGACGACGATCACCAGGTGGTAGCCGGGTGTCATCCCGCCCTCCACGAGGAGCGGCATGTCGTGCACGACGATCGCGTCCTCCGGCGCCGAGCCGAACAGCTCGGCGGTCCGCTCCCCGATCAGCGGATGGGTGATGGCGTTGAGGGCCGCGGTCCGCTCCGCGTCGACGAAGGCGCGGGCGGCGAGGGCGGCGCGGTCGAGTGCACCGTCCGGCCCCAGGATGTCCTCGCCGAATTCGGCGACGAGCATCGCCAACCCGGGGGAACCCGGTTCGACGACCTCGCGGGCGATGAGGTCCGCGTCCACGATCACCGCCCCCGCCTCCGCGAGCACCGCCGTCACCGTCGACTTGCCGGCACCGATCCCACCGGTCAGACCCACCATCAGCATGACGTGGAGTCTAGGTGACCGAAAGGCGTGCCGGTCCGAGCGACGTAGGTAAGGTCTCACGTGTGAACCGGATTAACTCTGTGCCACGTCTGCTCTCTGCGTTGCCTCTCGTTGTAGCACTGGCGATCACGGTGGCTCCCGCCCACGCAGCCGCCCAGTCCGCAGACTCCACGGGTTCCACCAGTTCCACCGGTTCCTCCGGGTCGACCGGATCGACCGGGTCCTCGGGCTCGACAGGCTCACTGCTCGGCGAGAGCGGTCCGTGCAACAGCTTCTTCGGGAACATCCCCCCGGGTTCCCTCGGCCCCTTCCCCGTCACCGGATCGCTCGCGAACGCGACCAACTCGGTGCTCGACGCCACCGCATCCTCGGTTCGCCGATTCCCCCGATGGGTCACCGGGGCCGACGGCACCATCCCGGTCCTCAAGGGCGCCACGTCCGTACGCCAGCTGGTTACCGGGCCGACCAGCCCCGCGAAGACCGACGAGCTGTACGACATCCACGGCACAGACCTCGGGATCACCTTCACCCACGATGGCGAGACCATGGCCCTGTTCGGCGACACCTTCGGAGACTGCACTCCCACAGGCAACCAGTGGCGCTCCAACGTCATGCTCGCCACCGCCGGCGGGAGCCCCGAGAACGGGATGGACGTCCTCAGGGCGGTCCCCTCCGATCCACAAGGGAAGGCCACGGCGCTCGTCCAGGGTGCGCACCAGTCCAACGGGACCGGCGAGGTCACCGTCATCCCGACCGCCGCGATCAGCACCGGTGATGACATGTACATGCGGGTCATGTCCGTGCGGGACTGGAACGCGCCTGGCGGCTGGAACACCAACTACTCCGCACTGGTGAAGTCCACGGACGACGGCGAATCGTGGACGGTGCTCACCGAGACGATGCGGCGCGTCACGGATTTCACCGGATGGAACCCGACAGTCCAGTTCGAACCCGCTCCGGACAGCGAGACCCTGCCGCCGGTGGACGGAGACCGCTGGTACGGGGCGCAGATGAGTGCGTTCCTCCTCGACGCTGGTCATCTCTATGAGTACGTGACCCCGTCCGGTCGTCAGGGTCCTGCGATGCTCACTCGGGTTCCGATCGGGCAGATCGAGGACCCCGCCGCGTACGAGTGGTACGCGGGTCCGGGCGCGGGCTGGACCGACGAGCCGACCGGGTACGACGTCATCCCGGCACGCGTCGAGGAACTCTCGGTGCAGTACAACGAGCACCTGGACAAGTACATCGCCATGACGCCCTCGCCGACGGGCGTCGTCTCCATGCGGGTGTCGGAGAGCCCCTGGGGACCGTGGTCCGAGCCACAGACCATCGTCGATCGAAGCATGTTCCCGAACGGCTACGCACCGATGATCCATCCCTTCACCACGGACAACGACAGCCGGTACCTGTACTACACGCTCTCCACCTGGGACGCGTACAACGTCTTCCTACTTCGAACCGACCTCGACGAGTTCGACTTCGCCGCTCCGGACGCGGACCCCCGGACCACCGTGGAGTCCCGTGTCACGGTCAGTACCGCGGCGGAGTCCGGAGCCATCGACGACCGCGGTGTGATCGACGAGGAACGCCTCGAGGAGATCGCGGAGGCCGAGCCCGCCGTCGCCGAGCCGATCGTCGAACCGCCCGGTCGTTGATCGATCGCTGCGCGCCACTCCCGCGCGTCGGGCACACCCCCGCCGACGGCCGTGAGTCCTCGGGGATGCGAGGCAGGGTGGTCACCGCCCCGATCTCACCCGCTCCGACATCCACCGCAATGACCCCGGGAGCGGGACGGTCGGTGCGGGCGGCCTCCTCGCCCCCGGCATGACGCGCCACCAGCCAAACCCGGGAGCTCGCATCGCCAAGGGTGCTCACCCGTCCGGCGCGCAAGGCGGCACTTCCGCACTGCGCACGTCACAGACCGGCCACCGCCACCGGAGCGCACCGGGGATAGACGGAGCGGCCCCGCACCGGATACCGGTGCGGGGCCGCTCTCAGATGCCTACTGTGCGATCACTCGCCTCCGGCGAGCTTCGCGCGCAGGGCGGCCAGCTGCTCGTCCGAGGCCAGCGAACCGCCGGTGGACTCGGCCGGAGCGGCCTCCGCCGCAGCCGGACGCGACGACGGGGTGGACTCCGACGAGTAGTTGGTCGGGGCGGCCTCGGCGGCCTCCGCAGCAGCGGCCCGACCCTTCTCGATCTGGGCCGTGTGCATCTTGTGGCGACGCTCGGCCTCCGCGTAGCGGTTCTCCCACTCCTCGCGCTGCTTCTCGAAGCCCTCGAGCCACTCGTTGGTCTCGGGATCGAAGCCCTCGGGGAAGATGTAGTTTCCGGCCTCGTCGTAGCTGTCGGCCATGCCGTACTTCGACGGGTCGAACTCCTCGGCATAGTCCTCGTCCGCCTGCTTGAGCGAGAGCGAGATACGACGACGGTCGAGGTCGATGTCGATGACCTTGACCATGGCGTCGTCGTTGACCGTGACGACCTGGTCCGGGACCTCGACGTGGCGCTCGGCCAGCTCCGAGATGTGGACCAGGCCCTCGATGCCCTCGTCGACACGCACGAAGGCGCCGAACGGCACGAGCTTGGTGACCTTGCCCGGGACGATCTGACCGATCGCGTGGGTCCGGGCGAAGTGCCGCCACGGATCCTCCTGCGTGGCCTTGAGCGACAGCGAGACGCGCTCGCGGTCCAGGTCGACGTCGAGGACCTCGACGGTGACCTCCTGGCCCACCTCGACGACCTCGGACGGGTGATCGATGTGCTTCCAGGACAGCTCGGAGACGTGGACGAGACCGTCGACCCCGCCGAGGTCCACGAAGGCACCGAAGTTGACGATCGAGGACACGACGCCCTTGCGGACCTGGCCCTTCTGCAGCTGGTGCAGGAACTCGGAGCGCACGGCCGACTGGGTCTGCTCGAGCCATGCACGGCGCGAGAGCACCACGTTGTTGCGGTTCTTGTCCAGCTCGATGATCTTGGCCTCGAGCTCCTGACCCACATAGGGCAGGAGGTCACGGACGCGGCGCATCTCCACCAGCGAGGCGGGGAGGAAGCCACGGAGACCGATGTCGAGGATGAGGCCACCCTTGACGACCTCGATGACGGTGCCCTTGACGGCCTCGTCCTTCTCCTTGAGCTCCTCGATCGTGCCCCAGGCGCGCTCGTACTGTGCGCGCTTCTTGGACAGGATCAGACGGCCGTCCTTGTCCTCCTTGGTCAGGACCAGGGCCTCGACCTCATCGCCCACCTCGACGACCTCACCCGGGTCGACATCGTGCTTGATGGAGAGCTCGCGCGAGGGGATGACGCCCTCGGTCTTGTAGCCGATGTCGAGCAGGACCTCGTCACGATCGACCTTGACGATCGTGCCCTCGACGATGTCACCATCGTTGAAGTACTTGATCGTGGCGTCGATGGCGGCGAGGAAGTCCTCAGCGGAGCCGATGTCGTTGACGGCTACCTGCGGGGACGTGGTGTTGGTGGTCATATGGTGGGGTGCTCCGGAGTGGATAGGAATCGTAGCGGACGGGAAGAAAGCGAGCGCGTACGCACGCGACCGTCAACTGTACGCTTCACACGTGACGTCCACAAACCCCCCAGGACATGGAGAGTCGGTCCGAGCCTCACGCATGTGGTGGGACTCGGAGGCGACGGATTACCACCATCACCACGGCGAGTTCCTCGGCGCCCACTCCGCCGACGGCGAGTTCGTCTGGTGCCCCGAGGGCCTGCACGAAGGTGACTGGCACCTGCTCGGTGACGTGGAGGGCCGCGACGTGCTCGAGATCGGGTCGGGGTCGGCTCCGTGCTCCCGGTGGATCGCCGGCCGGGGCGCCCGTGCCGTGGCCGTGGACCTCTCGGCCGGGATGCTCCGTGTGGGGGCTGAGGCTGCGAGCCGGGCGACGGGCCCGGCGGCGACCGTACCCCTGATCCAGGCCGACGCCGGCCGGCTGCCGTTCGCGGACGGCAGTTTCGATGTCGCGTTCTCGGCGTTCGGAGCCATCCCGTTCGTGGCGGACTCCGCGGGCGTGATGGCGGAGGCGGCGCGCGTCCTGCGACCGGGCGGCCGGTTCGTCTTCTCGGTCAACCACCCCATGCGGTGGATCTTCCGCGACGATCCGGGCCCGGAGGGTCTGTTGGCCGTGTTCCCCTACTTCGACCGCTCGCCGTACACCGAGTACGACGACGGCGAGCTGACCTATGTCGAGCACCACAGGACGGTGGGCGACCGGATCCGCGAACTGGTCGCCGCCGGGTTCGTGGTGCAGGACCTCATCGAGCCGGAGTGGCCGGAGTGGCTGGACCGGGAGTGGGGGCAGTGGAGCCCGCTGCGTGGCGGGATCTTCCCCGGCACGGCGATCTTCGTGGCCACGCTCTCCTGACCCACCCTCGCGCCGGACCCGCCCGGCGTCACAGGATCTTGGACAGGAAGTCCTTGGTCCGTTGGTGGGACGGCGAGGTGAGAACGTCCGCGGGTGTGCCGGACTCCACCACGACACCGTCGTCCATGAACGCCACCGTGTCGGCGACCTCCCGGGCGAACCCCATCTCGTGGGTGACCACGACCATGGTCATCCCCGCGTCCGCGAGATCGCGCATCACGCCGAGGACCTCCCCGACCAGCTCGGGGTCGAGGGCCGAGGTCGGCTCGTCGAACAGCATCAGCTTGGGGTCCATGGCCAGGGCCCGGGCGATCGCCACGCGCTGCTGCTGCCCGCCGGACAGCTGGGCCGGGTAGGCATCGGCCTTGGCGGCGAGACCCACCTTCGCGAGCAGGTCGCGGGCCCGCTCGGTGGCCTCCCCACGCGACTGGCCTTTGACCAACATCGGCGCCTCGATGACGTTCTCGAGGGCGGTGCGGTGGAGGAACAGATTGAAGTGCTGGAACACCATGCCGATGTCCCGTCGCTGGCGGGCTGCCTGCTTCGGGGAGATCTCGAAGAGCTTGTCACCCTTCTCCCGGTAGCCCACCAGCTCGCCGTCGACGTAGAGCCTGCCGGCGTCGACCCGCTCCAGGTGGTTGATACACCGGAGGAAGGTGGACTTGCCCGATCCGGAGGGCCCCACCAGGCACAGCACCTCACCGGCGGCGACCTCGAGGTCGATGCCCTTGAGGACGCGCAGCGACCCGAAGTTCTTGCAGACCTGCTCGGCCCTGACCATCGTCGTCATGCCATCCCTCCCGACTGATCGGTGCCCTTGACGGCGGCGAGGGCGGACGGGGTGAGCCCGTCCGCATCGGCGAGTGCGCGCAGTTGCCGGCCGGTGAGCTTCCGGGTGGCGCCGCGGGAGAAGCGCTTCTCGAGGTAGTGCTGACCCACCATGAGCACGCTGGTGATGACCAGGTACCAGGTGGCGGCGACCAGAAGGAGCGGGATGGGCTGGAAGTTGACGCCCGAGATGTCGCGCGCCTGCCCGTAGAGCTCACCGGAGAACGGGATCGCCACGACGAGTGAGGTGGTCTTGAGCATCGAGATGAACTCGTTGCCCGTCGGCGGGATGATGACCCGCATCGCCTGCGGCAGGATGGTCCGCCGCATCGTCTGGCCCCACGTCATCCCCAGTGCGGTCGAGGCCTCGGCCTGCCCCTCGGGAACCGACGAGATGCCCGCGCGGACGATCTCCGCCATGTACGCGGCCTCGTTCATGGCCAGGCCCACCACGGCCAGCCAGAACGCCGAGTACAGGACCATCGTGTCGTCGAACCGGACGAACTGAAGGTCGGTGAACGGGATCCCGAACTGGACCTGGCGGTACAGGGTGAAGATCAGGCCCCAGAACAGCAGCTGCACGTAGATCGGCGTTCCGCGGAAGATCCACAGGTACACCCAGGCGACTGCTTTGAGCACGGGGTTGCTGCTCATCCGCATCACCGAGAGGATGACGCCGAGGACCACGGCGAGGATCATCGACAGCAGCGTCAGCGCGATCGTGTAGAACACGGCCATGCCGAACCTGGTGTCGAACAGGTAGCGGGCGTAGGTGTCCCACCCGTAGGCCGGGTTGGTCGCCGCGCCCCAGATGAACAGGAACACCAGGACCAGTACGACGGTCGCCGACACCCAACGCCACGGGTGCCGGAGAGGCACCGCCCGGATCGGTTCCGGGGCCTCCGCCGCGGGGGCGTCCGCCCCCTTCTGCGCGGTACTCACCTACCGGTCACTCAGCCCTTCCGGATCTCGGCGTCATCGATGAGCCCGGCCTCGAGGCCCCAGTTCTGGGCGATCGTCTCGAAGTCGCCGGTCTCGATGAGCTTGTCGGCGGCAGCCTCGAGGGCGGCGGCGAGTTCCGAGTCCTTGCGGACGGGCCAGCCGTAGGGGGCGGAGTCGAACACGTCGCCGACGAGCTGCATCTTGCCCTCGGACTGCTTGACCGCGTAGGCGGAGATGGGCGAGTCGGCGGACATCGCGTCGACCTTCCCGAGCGCCACGGCGGTCGAGGCCTCGTCCTGGGAATCGAATTGGACCTTCTCGATCGCGGGCTTCCCGGCCGCGACGCAGGCCTCGCTGCGGGCGGGCACGTCCTCCTGGTCGGAGACCGTGGTCCGCTGGACGGCGACGTTCAGGCCGCAGGCGTCATCGGGGTCGACGTCGTTGCCGGCGGCGGCTGCCCACTGGATGCCGGCTTCGAAGTAGGTGACGAAGTCGACGGTCTGGAGCCGCTCGTCGTTGACCGTGAACGACGAGGCTCCCATGTCCATGGTGCCGCCCTCGATCGCCGGGATGATCTTCTCGAAGTCGGACTCGCGGAACTCCGCGCGAAGCCCCATCAGCTGTGCGGCGGCGGTCATCACGTCGATGTCGAAGCCGACGATCTCGCCGCTCTCGTTCTTGAACTCGTTGGGCGCGTACGGCGGATTGGTGCCGATCACGATGACGCCCTTGTCCCGGATCTCGGCCGGGACGAGCGCGGCGATCTCCTCATCGGTCTCGAGAGACACCTCGTCACGAGGCTCCCCGGAGTCCTGCGGCCCCTCGGTGTTGGTGGTGCAACCGGTCAGCGCGAGGGCCGCGGTGGCGGTCAGGACCATGGCGGCGCGCAGTCCGCGCCGGGAGGTGAGCGTCATGGGGTGCCCTTTCAGGCGTCGTGGAGCCGAATCTGAAATGAACTTAGGGTACAGGTCGGCTGCCGCCCGGGAGGTCAACGGGACGCTCAGTGCGCCGCCGAGTCCCAGTCCGGACCGGTTCCGGTCGAGACGTCCAGCGGGACGTCGAGCTCGATGGCCGAGTACATGCGGTCCACGACCAGGTCCCGGACCTCGTCGAGTTCGCCCTCCGCCACCTCGAGCACGAGTTCGTCGTGGACCTGGAGCAGAAGGCGGCTCTTCAGCCGCCGTTCGGTGAGGTCCGCGTCGACCTTGAGCATGGCCGCCTTGATGATGTCGGCGGCCGTGCCCTGGATGGGTGCGTTGAGCGCGGCACGCTCGGCGTTCTCCCGCTTGAGCCGGTTGTCCGAGTTGAGCTCGGGCAGGTAGCGACGCCGCCCGAACAGTGTCTCCGTGTAGCCGTCACGGCGGGCCTGTTCGACCACTGCGCGCAGGTAGTCGCGCACACCGCCGAAGCGGGAGAAGTAGGCCTCCATCTGATCCTTGGCCTCACCCTGGCTGATCCCGAGCTGGGCGGCGAGGCCGAACGCGCTGAGCCCGTAGGCCAGTCCGTAGCTCATGGCCTTGACCCGGCGACGGAGCTCCGGGGTGACCTCGTCGATCGGCACGCCGAACGCGCGCGAGCCCACGAACGAGTGCAGGTCCTCCCCTGTCCGGAACGCCTCGATGAGCCCGGCGTCGCCGGACAGGTGTGCCATCACCCGCATCTCGATCTGGCTGTAGTCGGCGGTGAGAAGACAGTCGTAACCCTCACCCACGACGAACGACTCGCGGATGCGTCGACCGTCCTCGGTGCGCACGGGGATGTTCTGCAGATTGGGGTCCGTCGAGGAAAGTCGGCCGGTCGCGGCCACGGTCTGGTTGAACGTGGTGTGGATACGCCCGTCGTCACCGATGGTCTTGATGAGCCCCTCGACCGTGGTCCGCATCTTGGTGGTCTCGCGGTGCAGCAGTAGTGCCTCGAGGAACGCCCGTCCCGGGGTGTCGCCCGTCTCCTTGGTGAGCAGTTCTTCCAGCGCCTTGGCGTCTGTGGTGTACCCGGTCTTGGTCTTCTTGGTCTTGGGCATGCCGAGGGTCTCGAACAGCACGACCTGCAACTGCTTGGGCGAGCCGAGGTTGATCTGTTCGCCGCCGATCGCGGCGTAGGCGGCGTCGGCCGCCTGTCGCCCGCGGTCGGCGAAGTCGTCCCTTAACCCGTCCAGGGCGTTGCCGTCCACCGCGATCCCGATCGATTCCATCCGCGCCAGCACCGGCACGAGCGGCAGTTCCATCTCCGCCATCAGGCGCGCCCCGTGCACCTGCTCCAGTTCCACGTCCAGCCGCTCCGCGAGATCGACCACCGCGCGGGCGCGGGTCGCGGCGGCGTCGGCGTTCTTCTGCTCAGTCTCGGCGTCATCGACATCGTCGAGCAGGGACAGTTGCTTGTCCCCCGCCTCAGCCTCGGGCAGTTCGCGCTGTAGGTGACGTTGGAACAGCTCCGCCAGTCCGTAGCTGCGTTGTCCGGGTCGCACCAGGTAGGCGGCCAGGGCCACGTCCATGGTCACCCCGCCCAACCGGAGCCCGCGTCCCGTCAGTGCGTGCGTGGCGGCCTTGGCGTCGTGGACCGCCTTGGATACCGCGTCGTCGGCCAGCCAGGCGCGCAGCGCCTGCTCGTCGTCCGGCCCGATGTTCGCGAGGTCGAGGTGTCCGGAGGCTCCGCCGGCGGCGGCGATGGTGATGGTCTGCGCGTCGCCCGCGCCGGGTCGGGAGGGCCCGACGACGACGAGGCCGTGCCGCTGCCCGGCCGGCGCGTGGGCGGCGAGCCAGTCGGAGACCTCGCCGGCGTGCAGCACCGCGGCCTGCTCGAGCTCCACCTCGGCGGCGGGCTGGGGGGCGCCCTCCGGCAGGAAGGCGGAGAGGAATCGGTCGCGCGCCTGGGGGCCGAATTCCAACCGGTCGAACAGTGCGTTGACGTCGGCACGCTCCGGGGTGGCGCGGACGAGGTCCCTGATCTCGACGCCCAGGTCCAGGTCACGCGTGAGCTCGGTGATCCGCCGGTTGAGCTGCACCTGGGGCAGGTGCTCGCGGAAGCTCTCACCGACCTTGCCCTTGACCTCGTCCGCGTGCGCGATGAGCTCCGAGAGGGTGCCGTACTGGGTGATCCACTTGGCTGCGGTCTTGTCGCCGACCTTGGGCACGCCCGGGAGGTTGTCGGAGGTGTCACCGCGCAGCGCGGCGACGTCCGGGTACTGGGCCGGTGTCACCCCGTACTTCGCCTCGACGGCGCTGGGTGTGAAGCGGGCGAGCTCGGATACCCCCTTGACCGGATAGAGGACGGTGACCTCGTCGGACACCAACTGCAGAGCGTCGCGGTCCCCGGTGCAGATCAGCGTCTCGGCACCGCCCGAGTGGGTGGCGAGGGTGGCGATGATGTCGTCGGCCTCGTGGCCCTCCAGCGACAGCGTCCGCACCCCCAGCGCCACCAGCGCCTCCTGGATGAGTTCGACCTGCCCCTTGAACTCCTCGGGCGCGGCCGACCGGGTGGATTTGTACTCGGGGTACTCCGCCGTGCGGTGCAGCGTCGCACGGGAGACGTCGAACGCCACGGCCAGGTGCGTGGGCTCCTCCTCGGTCACCAGGTTGGCGACCATCGACAGGAATCCGTACACGGCGTTCGTGTGCTGCCCGGACGCCGTGGAGAAGTTCTCGGCCGGCAGCGCGTAGAACGCACGGAACGCGAGTGAGTGCCCGTCCAGGAGCAGCAGGCGGGTGGGCCCCTCCCCCGCTGTGGCGCCGGAGGTGGCGCCCGAACCGGGGGCGGTGTTGGCTTCTGCGGTCTGACTCGTGGTGCTCACACGGCCACTCTAGGGCGGGCGTCGGACAGACGCTCATCGGTCGTCGGTTAGACTTCCGGACCAGCGGTTCACCGCGTTCGCCCCCGTAGCCCAATTGGCAGAGGCAACGGATTCAAAACCCGTCCAGTGTCGGTTCGAGTCCGACCGGGGGCACCACCGCTCGAGCGAGGTCAGACCCGCTCGTATTCCTCTCATCACCTCATCACCTCATCACCGCCTCCGCCCTCTCCACCCGCGCGCCAGCCGGTGGCGCGGTGGTCCGCGACGCGCGTAATGTTTGCTTGTTGCAAGCAATCGGTTCGAGGAGTCAAGATGGCGATAGACGCGGAACGCGGTGGCCGGTTGGTGGTGGACCTCTCGCGGGTGGTCTAACTCCTGCGTGCGGTCAACCTCTCGGTGCCCCGCTACGACGAGGCCGTCGAGCCGTCCGCGCATCCGCTGCTGTTCGCCATCCATGACGGCCCGGCCCGGGTCACCGATCTGGCCGCCCGGGTCCACACCGACGTCTCGGTGGTGAGTCGCCAGGTCCGCCAACTCGAGACCCGCGGGCTCATCGCGAAGGTCCCCGATCCCGATGACGGACGTGCCAGCCTCGTCACACTCACCGCCGAGGGCACCGATCTCGTCAGCCAGGTGTTCGAGCGCAGTGGTGACTGGATGGCCGGCCTCCTCGAGGACTGGACGCCGGACCGGGCGGACGCCTTCATCGCGGACCTCGCCCGATTGGCCGACTCCCTCCACGCCGAACTCTGCTCTCTCACCTCCGCCGAGGAGAACCGATGACCACTCCCAAGACATCCTCGGTCCACGCAAGCGAGGACGGCGAGTTCACGCACCGCCAGATCCTCGTCATCCTGGCCGGCCTCATGTCCGCCATGTTCCTGGCCAGCCTCGACCAGACCATCGTGAGCACGGCGATCCGCACCATCGCCGACGACCTGCAGGGCCTTGACGCCCAGGCGTGGGTCACCACCGCGTATCTCATGACGTCCACCATCTCGACGCCCCTGTACGGCAAGCTCTCCGACATCTACGGGCGCAAGCCGTTCTTCGTGATCGGCATCGTCATCTTCGTGTTCGGCTCATTGCTCTGCACGCTCGCCACCTCGATGTACATGCTCGCCGTCTTCCGCGGCATCCAGGGACTGGGCGCCGGCGCACTGATGTCCCTGGCGCTCGCGATCATCGGCGACATCATCCCGCCGCGTGACCGCGCCAAGTACCAGGGCTACATGCTGGCGGTCTTCGCGTCGTCGTCGGTACTCGGGCCGGTGATCGGCGGGTTCTTCGCCGGCGCCGACACGATCTTCGGCATCGACGGGTGGCGCTGGATCTTCCTCATCAACGTCCCCATCGGCGCGGCGGCCCTGACCCTCGTGA
Organism: Dietzia sp. KRD202; assembly: GCF_017168155.1. Taxonomy (NCBI): domain Bacteria; kingdom Bacillati; phylum Actinomycetota; class Actinomycetes; order Mycobacteriales; family Dietziaceae; genus Dietzia; species Dietzia sp. KRD202. The sequence continues at coordinate 80,236 of NZ_JABFAN010000015.1, forward strand.
TGATCACGCTCAACGTCAAGAACGTCCGGGTCGACCATCGCGTCGACTGGGCGGGCGCCGCCGCGATCGTCGTCGGACTCGTGCCGCTCCTGCTGGTGGCCGAGCAGGGCAACACCTGGGGGTGGGGATCCCCTGCCGCCCTCGGTTGCTACATCGTCGGGCTGGCCGGCATCGGGCTCTTCCTCATCGTGGAGGCCCGCGCGGGCGACCAGGCCCTCATCCCGCTCCGCCTGTTCCGCGACCGCACCTTCGCGATCGTCACGGTCGGAGGCGTGATCGTGGGTATGGCCATGTTCGGCGGCATGATGACGCTGCCGCTGTACATGCAGATCGTGCACGGCGCCGATCCCATGGAGTCGGGACTCATGATGCTCCCGCTGGTCGCGGGGATGATGGGTGCCTCGATCGTGTCGGGCCAGCTCATCTCCAGGACCGGTCGTGTCCGCGAGTTCCCGATCTTCGGCACGGCGGTGGCCGCTGTCGGCCTGTTCCTGCTGTGGACGATCGATGCCGACACGTCGCTGACGCTGGTGATGGTCTACATGCTGGTGTTGGGCATCGGGCTCGGCAACTGCATGCAGCCGCTCACCCTTATCGTCCAGAACGCCGTGAGTCCGCGGGAGATCGGTGTGGCCACCGCGTCGGCCACCTTCTTCCGTCAGCTCGGTGGCACCGCCGGCGTCGCGGTGTTCCTGTCAATTCTCTTCAGCCGCGTCGGTGGCTCCATCTCGGGCGAACTCAAGCAGGCCGCCGCCGACGGTAGACTCGCCCGCGGTGTTCAGGAGGGCCTCGCCGACCCCGCCCTGCGGCAGGATCCCGACGCGTACGGGATCGTCCGGGCCCTCGCCGACCCGACCACCGGCGCGGGGGCACTGGAGACGGTCACCAAGGACTCCTCGGTGATCAACCGGCTTCCCGAGCTGGTCGCCCACCCCTTCGAGCAGGGTTACGCACTGAGCATGTCCGAGATCTATCTGGTGGCCGGCATCCTCGCCGTGGCCGCCTCGGTGATCCTGGCGTTCATGCCGCAGATCGTGCTCCGGACCGGCTCGGCACAGGCCGAGGCCGCGCGTGAGGCGGCCGCGGCGGCCGCGCCCACGGGGACGGATGTCGAGGCGGCCGAGTCCGCCACCACGACTACGACGAGTCCCTCGGCGGACCGCTCCCGCTCGGCGGACCGGCCGGACTGAGCCCGGCCGGACTGAGCCCGGTCGGAGCCCGGTCGGCTACCCCTCGAGGTCGTCCTTGAGATTGGACAGCAGGGCGTGTTGGATGCGCTTGAGCCCGGCCGGCGCGAAGGTCCGCTCGAAGAATCCACCCACTCCCCCGGCGCCGTCCCACGAGGTGGTCATCTCGACGAGCGCGCCCCCCGTCGCCTCGCGCACCGTGTAGGTGGTGGCCATGGACGAGTTCTCGTCCTTCTCCACGAGTGACCAGTGCGCGGCGGCGTCGTCGACAGTGACGTTGGCCTTGACGTCCCGGCTTCGCTTCTTGGTGGCCTGGAGGTTCCACGCCGCGACGGTGCCGTCCCCCTGTCCACCCTCGATCAGGCGGTAGGCGCTGAACTGCTCGGGCTGGATGCGGGGCCGGACCTGCGCGTAGTCGGCGATCGCCGCGCTCACGGCCTCGACGGGCGCCTCGATGACGATGGTGTTGCTGGCGGTGACCCTGGCCATGATGATGACTCCTCCTCGTCGGTCCGACCGTGTCGCGCCCGCTACCTGACGCGGTGGTGGCGGCGCCCTCGGGTGGGCGCGTCAGACCACGTCCATCCTGCCCGACGCACCGGCCCGTCGCGTACGCCATCTCGCGCCGGCCTTGCGCAGCTCCTCCAGCCAGAGGATCGACGACGCCACCGCGGTGGCCAGCAGCCATTCGTCGGCGCGGAGCGAGGTGGTGTCGAAAACGCCCTGCAGGAACGGCACCTGGACCACCGCGATCAGCAGCAGCGGCACCGCGCCCAGCGCGACCCAGATCGGGGCGTTGTGCGCCATGTCGCGGGAGAACACCGAGCCGTGGTCGGATCGGACATTCATCAGGTTGAACACCTGGAAGAAGACGAACGTCGCGTACGCCAACGTGGTGGCGAACAGCGGTTCCCCTGCTCGATCGGGGAACACCGCCTCGGCGGACGCCAGCACGAGCAGGGTACCCCCGGCCATCACCACACCCAGCCAGAGGATCCGCACCAATCGCGCCGGAGTGAGGATCTGTTCGCCGGCCGGCCGCGGAGGCCTGCGCATGGCGTCCTTCTCCACAGGCTCGACGCCCAGGGCCATCGCCGGCGGGCCGTCCATGACGATGTTGACCAACAAAACCTGCAGCGCGGTGAACGGCACCGTCGCCAGCCCCAACAGACCACTCGCCAGGAAGACGATCACGAACGCCCACGCGGTGGTGAGCTGGAACTTCACGAACTTGACGATGTTGTCGTAGATCCCCCGCCCCTGGCGCACCGCGGAGACGATCGTCGAGAAGTTGTCGTCGGTGAGCACCATGTCCGCCGCGCCCTTGGACACGTCGGTACCGGTGATCCCCATGGCGATCCCGATGTCGGCCTGGCGCAGGGCGGGCGCATCGTTCACACCGTCTCCCGTCATCGCCACCACGTCCCCGTCAGCCTGGAGGGCCCGCACCATCCGGATCTTGTGCTCGGGGGTCACGCGGGCCAGCACTCCGAGGCGAGCGGCCCGGGCGGACAGCTCCTCGGCGTCGATGCGGTCCAGATCGACACCGCTCACCGCCTCCCCGCCGATACCGAGGTCGCGGGCGATGGCCGAGGCCGTGACCAGATGGTCACCGGTGATCATGTGCACCGAGATGCCCGCCTGGTGTGCGATGCGTATCGACTCGGCCGCACGTGGCCGCGGTGGGTCGACGATCCCCAGCACCGCGAGCACGGTCAGGTCGCGGACCTCGCCGAGCAGAGAGTCCTCGTCGGGTTGTCCGTCACCGTCGCCGAAAGGCCGGGCGGCCACGAGCAGCGTGCGCAGGCCGGACGCGGCGAGCCCCTCCGTGTCCGCGCGCAACGCTCCACGCCGCTCGTCGTCGAGCTCCACCGCCGTCGCCCCGTCCCAGACGTGCGTGGCGCGAGGCAGAACGGCACCGGTGGCACCCTTGACGTGGAGGACGAGGTCTCCACCCGGTGCGCGGTTGACCGTCGCCATGAACTTGTACGCCGAGTCGAACGGGACCTGGGCCACCCGCGGACGGGCGGCGCGCAGCCCCTCGACGTCGATCCCGCACTTGGTCGCCGCCACCAACAGTGCGCCCTCGGTCGGATCTCCGACCAGTCGCCCGTCGGCGACGATCGCGTCGTTGCACAACGCCATGGCCACCGCGGCCCGTCTCAGGTCCGGTACGACGTCCGGGTCGGACGACAGGACGGTCCCGGCCCCGTCGTATCCGGTCCCGGTCACGGAGTACGACCCGCCGCCCGCGACGATCCGCGTGACGGTCATCTCGTTGAGAGTGAGGGTCCCGGTCTTGTCCGTCGCGATGTGGCTCGTCGAACCGAGTGTCTCGACGGCGGCGAGGTTCTTGATGATCGCGCCCTCGCGGGCCAGGCGCGAGGCACCCATCGCGAGCGTGAACGCCACGACCGCCGTGAGCCCCTCCGGGATCGTGGCCACCGCCAGGGAGACCGCGGACAGGAGCATGTCCTCCCAGGACTGACCGCGCACGAGCCCGATCACGAGGACCAGTCCCACCACGGTCAGCGCGATCCCGGTGAGGACGCGGGCGAGCGTACCGATCCGTTTCTGCAGCGGCGTCGGACCGGCGCCCGCACCGCCCAGCAGGTCCGCGATCGCGCCCATCTCGGTGTGTTCACCGGTACCGGTCACCACGATGCGCGCCCGGCCCCGGGTGACCTCCGTGTTCATGAAGACCATGCCAGCGCGGTCTCCGAGAGGCGCGTCGACGTCCTGTACCGCTCCCGCGGCCTTGTCCACCGGGGCCGACTCCCCGGTCAACGTCGCCTCGGCCACCTGCAACCGGGATCCGGAGAGCACCCGGCCGTCGGCGGGGACCCTGTCTCCGGACTCCACCACCACGATGTCGCCCGGGACGAGCCCACTGCTGTCGATCTCGGCCTCCACGCCGTCCCGCACCACCCGGCTGTGCGGGACCGACATATCGCGTAGGGCTGCGAGACCGGCCTCGGCACGGGTCTCCTGGACGTAGTTGAGGATCGTGTTCAGTGCGACCACCAGCAGGATGACCACGGGGGTCTCCCATTCCCGGGACACCCCCGCGCTCACCGCAGCCGCGACCGCGAGCACGAGGATCATCGGATCCGCCAACAGCCTCGCCACCCGCCGCCACGCGGGCACCCGCTCGGCCTCGGGCAAGGTGTTGGGCCCGTGCCGGACGAGACGGGCGCCCGCCTCGGCGCTGGTGAGCCCGTCCGGGCCCGCACCGAGGCGGGACAACACCTCCGCGGGCGCGAGGGTGTGCCACGGAGTGGGAGGACCGGACTCTGCGGGCGTCCTCGTCGTCGTCATCTCCCCGGCCCCTCCCCCGCGTCAGTCCTCCCCGCGCCCACGGCGGCGGTCTCAGTGCCCTCGGGCGATCCATTCCTCGAGGTGCGGGGATTCGTCCCCGACCTTCGTCCCGTCACCGTGACCGGTGTGCACCAGCGTCTCCGCGGGCAGCGTGAGGATGCGCTCGCGGATGGAGGTGATGATGGTCGGGAAATCCGAGTACGAGCGGCCCGTGGCCCCCGGTCCGCCGGAGAACAGGGTGTCGCCGGAGAACAACACGCCCGCCTCGGGAACGTGGAACACACACGATCCCGGTGAGTGCCCGGGCGTGTTCATCACGTCGATGCGGGTACCCGCGATCTCCAGACGCTGCCCGTCGGAGAGCTCGCCGTGGGAGACGGTGGGATGGGTCTCGTCCCACAGCATCTGGTCACCCGGGTGCACCAGGATCGGCGCATCCAGCTTCTCCGACAGTTCCGGCGCCACGGTGATGTGGTCATTGTGGGCGTGCGAACACAGGATGCCCTTGACCCGGCGGCCCGCCACCGCGTCGATGATCGGCTGGGCAGTGTGCGCGGCGTCGATCACGTACACCTCGGAGTCGTCCCCGAGGATCCAGATGTTGTTGTCGACCTCCCACTCGCCGCCGTCGAGCGCGAAGATGCCGCTCGTGACGACCTTCTCGATACGCAGACCGCCGGCGTGCCCGGCGCTGGTGTGGATCTCGCTCACATCGTCACCACCGATCGGAGGACTGAACCGGACTTCATCGCGTCGAACGCCGCCTCGACGGCCCCGATGCCGATCCGCTCGGAGACGAACTTCTCGAGCGGGAGCCGACCCTGCAGATGCAGATCCACGAGCATCGGGAAATCGCGCTCGGGCAGACAGTCGCCGTACCAGGACGACTTGAGCGAGCCACCACGGCCGAAGAAGTCCAGCAGCGGCAACTCCAACCGCATCTCCGGCGTGGGCACGCCCACCAGGACCACGGTCCCGGCGAGATCACGCGCGTAGAAGGCCTGCTCGTACGTCTCCGGCCGACCGACGGCGTCGATCACGACGTCGGCGCCGAAGCCGTCCGTGAGCTCCTGGATAGCGGCCACCGGATCGGTCGAGGTCGAATTGACCGCGTGGGTCGCACCGAAGTCCTTGGCCCACTCGAGCTTGGTGTCGTCGATATCGACCGCGATGATCGTCGAGGCGCCCGCAAGTCGGGCGCCCACGACCGCGGCGACACCGACTCCACCGCACCCGATGACGGCGACGGACTGGCCACGGCTGACCTGGCCGGTGTTGACGGCCGCGCCGATGCCGGCCATGACACCGCATCCGAGCAGTCCGGCGACCGCCGGGTCCGCCGCCGGGTCGACCTTGGTGCACTGCCCCTCGTGGACGAGGGTCTTGTCGATGAACGCGCCGATGCCGAGCGCGGGGGTGAGCTCGGTGCCGTCGCTCAGCGTCATCTTCTGCGAGGCGTTGTGGGTGGCGAAGCAGTACTGCTGCTGGCCCCTCTTGCAGGCCCGGCACTCACCGCACACCGCGCGCCAGTTGAGGACGACGTAGTCGCCCTCGGCGACATGGGTGACCCGGTCACCGACGGTCTCGACGATGCCCGCGGCCTCGTGGCCCAACAGGAACGGGTACTCGTCGTTGATCCCGCCGTCCCGGTACGCCAGGTCCGTGTGGCAGACGCCGCACGCCTGCACCCGCACGATGACATCGTTCGGTCCGGGATCGGGGACGACGACGTCGACCAACTCGACCTCGGCCCCCTTGCTACGGGCAATGACGCCCTTGACGGTCTGCGACATGGATCGCCTCTCGACTGGTGGTGGACTCTCTCGCCCCACTGTGTCAGAAAGGCCCGACACGTGGCCCGTCAACGCGGTCGCGCCCCGCCTCCTCGAGGGGAGACGGGGCGCGACGGGTGCGTGTCGGGGGCGTCGATCGATCAGACGGCGACGCCGTTGGCGCGGAGCCACGGCACCGGGTCGATCCACTGGCCGGCCGGGTTGCGCACGCCGAAGTGCAGGTGCGGCCCGGTGGAGTAGCCGCGGTTTCCGACCGTTCCGATGACCTGCCCGGCGTTGACCCGCTGGCCGACCGAGACGTGGTTCTGGTCGTTGTGTCCGTACTCGAGCAGGTGGCCGTCGTCGGTCTGGATCCGGATCCACAGTCCGTACCCCGAGGCCGGGCCGGCAGCCACGACGGTGCCGGACTTGGCGGCGAACATCGGGGTCCCGATCGGTGCACCGAAGTCCGTGCCGTTGTGGAACGTTCCCCAACGGGGGCCGAAGCCGGAGGTGATCGGACCGTAGGTCGGGGCGTGGGCGCCACCGACCGAGGGGACACCGAGCGAGCCGAACACAGCCGGGTCGATCGCGTACTCCCGAAGCTGGTCCTCGGTGAGGCCGATGCCCTGGATGACGCCCTGCGCCATCTCGGTCAGCTGGTCGGCGTTGATCTCGGCGGACTGGGCGGAGGCTGCGGGGGCGGCGGCCATGGCCATGCCGCCGGAGAGGGCGGCGCCGGCGACGGTGCCGGCAACGAGGCGGCCCATGTTGGACGAGCGGGCGGCGCGGTGGCGCCCGGCGGTCGCGCCGGTGCCCTCGACGCCGAGTCGATCGGCGAGCTCGGCGTAGGAAATGCGAGTGGCGTCGGACATCAGGGAAGCTCGGAGACTGGAGCGGGTGAAGCAGGGACGTGACCGGCTTCCCGGTCGACTCCAAGAAGGTAACAGAAGTGTCTCGACTCTGTCACGTCAAAGGCACGAACACAGACGAAAGTGCCGGTGAGCGGCTTGCTCACCGGCGCCTGTCGGTTGTTATCCGATGGTGATCAGTGGTCGACCTCGCCCATCCGGTGGACGAGGATGAAGTTGGTTGACCCCTCGACGCCCGGCACGTTCCCCGCGACGAGCACGATCAGGTCGTCCTCGTTGTACCCGTCGAGCGGGAGCAGCATCTCGTCGGTGACCTTGACGATCTCCGCCGTGTCGTTGACGCGGTCGGTGAGGAAGGTCTCGGTCCCCCACGTCAGCGCCAGCTGGCTGCGGATGCGGGGGTCGCTGGTGATGGCGATGAGCGGCAGGTGGCTGTGCAGACGGGCGAGCCGCCGCACCGTATCCCCCGTCGAGGTGACCGCGACGAGCGCCTTCGCCCCCAGCCGCTCACCGATCTCGCGGGCGGAGTAGGAGATGACACCGCGCTTGGTCCGTGGGATGTGCACCAGATCCGGCGCGGCCGTGGAGTCCGACTCCACCGCGAGTGCGATGGACGACATCGTGCGTACGGTCTCGATCGGGTACTTGCCGACGGAGGTCTCCCCCGAGAGCATCACCGCGTCCGCCCCGTCGAGGACGGCGTTCGCCACGTCGGACGCCTCGGCCCGGGTGGGCCGGGAGTTCGTGATCATCGACTCGAGCATCTGGGTGGCCACGATGACGGGCTTGGCGTTCTCGCGCGCGATCTGGATGGCACGCTTCTGGACCAGCGGCACCTCCTGCAGCGGCAACTCCACGCCGAGGTCGCCCCGGGCCACCATGATGGCGTCGAATGCCAGGACGATGGACTCGAGATTCTTGACGGCTTCCGGCTTCTCCAGCTTGGCGATGATGGGAACGTGGATGCCCACCTCGTCCATCACCTCGTGCACGAGGTCGACGTCCGCCGGCGACCGCACGAACGACAGGGCGATGAAGTCCGCCCCCAGGCCGAGGGCGAACCGGAGGTCGGCGATGTCCTTCTCGCTCAACGCGGGGACCGAGACGTTCATGCCCGGCAGGGACACGCCCTTGTTGTTGGAGACGGTACCGCCCTCGGTCACGACGCACTGGACGTCGTCACCGTCGACGTTTTCGACGGTCAGTCCGATGTTGCCGTCGTCGACGAGGAGGCGGTCTCCCGGGCGGGCGTCGTTCGCCAGCCCCTTGTAGGTGGTCGAGACGCGATCCTTGGTGCCCTCCACCTCGGCGACGGTGATGACGACACGGTCGCCCTCCTCCCACTCGTGCCGGCCCTCGAGGAAGCGGCCGAGTCGGATCTTGGGGCCCTGCAGGTCCGCGAGGACACCGACGGCCCGGCCGGACTCGTCGGAGGCCTTGCGGACCCATCGGTAGTTGGCCTCGTGGTCGGAGTGCTCTCCGTGGCTGAAGTTGAGGCGGGCGACATCCATGCCCGCGTCGACCAGCTCTCGGATTCCTTCCTCCGACGCGACGGCGGGACCCAGGGTGCAGACGATCTTGGTACGACGATTCACTCGTACCAATCTAGTCCCCTCGACCGGCCACCCGGTTAACCCGAGGTCAACGACCGGCCAACGGGGGTGCGTCGCCCGCGGGACCACCCTCCGCCGGGTCGTCCCCGACGTCGTCCGGCGCCCGCAGGTCGGAGGCCTCCTCCCGGCCGCGGCGGGCCCGCCAGAGATACACCAGCGCGGCGAGCATCACCACGAGGGAGACGATGGTGTTGATGCGCAGTCCGAACACCTCCGTGGCGGCGTCCGCGCGCAGCAGTTCCACCCAGAAGCGACCGAAGCAGTACAACGCCACATAGAGGGCGAAGAGCCGACCGTGGCCCAGGCGGAACCGCCGGTCGATCAGCACCAGGGCGATCGCCACGAGAACGTTCCACAGCAGTTCGTAGAGGAATGTCGGGTGAACGGTCGCCAGCACCTGTCCGGTCGACCGCCCGATCGTCTCCGAGTACCCGTAGGACTCGTCGTAGCGCTGGTAGATCTCCAGCGCCCAGGGCACATCGGTCTCGCGGCCGTAGAGCTCCTGGTTGAAGTAGTTGCCCAGTCGGCCGATCCCCTGTGCCAACACGATGCCGGGGGCGATCGAATCGCCCAGCGCCCCCAGCGCCCGGATGCCCTGTTGGCGCAGACCGATGTAGGCGCCGAGAGCGCCGAACGCGACCGCCCCCCAGATGCCCAGGCCGCCATCCCAGATCTTCAACGCGTCGACGGGATCGCGGCCCTCTCCGAAGTAGCGGTACCAATCGGTGGCCACGTGGTAGATCCGTCCGCCGATCAGGCCGAAGGGGATCGCCCACAGCGCCGTGTCGATCACGACCCCGGCCCGGCCGCCACGGGCGACCCAGCGCTTCTCGCCCCACCAGATGGCGACGACGATGCCGAGGATGATCCACAGGGCATACGCACGCAGGGGGAACGGACCGATCTCCCAGACGCCCTGGGGAGGGCTGGGGATCACGACGCTGCTCCGGTTCGACGGACGCCCTCGGCCAACTCGGCGGTCAGCCTCCCGAGGGCGTCGAGCCCCTCGGTCGCCGCCGTGATGAGTGCCGACCCGACGATCACGCCGTCGGCGTACGAGGCGATCTCGGCCGCCTGCTCACCGTTGCGCACCCCCAGCCCGACCCCACAGGCGAGGCCGGAGATCTCACGGACCCGCGCGGTGAGGGTCCGGGGCGCGTCCGAGACGACGTCCCGGGCGCCGGTGACACCCATGACGGCCTGGACGTAGACGAAACCGCCCGTGTGGGAGAGCGTCATCGCGAGTCGCTCGGGGGTCGACGACGGCGCGACGAGGAACACCCGGTCGATTCCGTGGGCGTCCGACGCGGCGATCCAGTCGTCGGCCTCGTCGGGGATGAGGTCGGGCGTGATGACGCCGGTACCGCCGGCGGCGGCGAGGTCGGCAGCGAAACGGTCGACACCGTACTGGAGCACCGGGTTCCAATAGGTCATGACCACGGGGACCGCACCGGCCGCGGCGACCGCGCGGACCACCTCGAAGGTGTCCGCCACGCGGAACCCGGCCTCGATCGCGGTGTCGGCGGCGGCCTGGATGGTCGGCCCGTCCATCATGGGATCGGAGTACGGGATGCCGACCTCGACGATGTCGCATCCGCCCTCGACCATCGTGCGCACGGCGTCGATCGACCCCTCGAGAGTCGGGTAACCCGCCGGGTAGTAGCCGATGAGCGCGGCCCGGTCCTCGCTCCGGCACCGCTCGAACACGTCACTGAGAACGCTCATCCCTCGACTCCTCCGTCCGCGAACTCGCCCGCGCCGTCGTCGGCGCCCTGGCTCGAATCCACCCCGGCCTCGGGCGGGGTCCCCCCGTCCAACAGGCCGAACCACCGGGCGGCGGTGTCGACGTCCTTGTCGCCGCGACCGGAGACGTTGACCAGGATGAGGTCCACGCCCTCCGCGGCGAGCTGCGCGGCACCGGCGATCGCGTGCGCCGACTCGATGGCGGGGATGATGCCCTCGGTGCGGCACAACTGAGCGAACGCGTCCATGGCCTGGGTATCCGTGATCGGGCGGTACTCGGCCCGCCCGATCTCCGCCAGGCGCGAATGCTCGGGCCCGACACCCGGGTAGTCCAGGCCCGCCGAGATCGAATGGGACTCGATCGTCTGCCCGTCGGAGTCCTGCATGAGATGGGCGTACGAACCCTGGAAGACCCCGGGCGTCCCCGCGTTGACGGTCGCCGCGGTGCGTCCGGACCCCACGCCGTCACCCCCGGCCTCGCACCCGACCAGACGAACCGATTCGTCGTCGATGAACGAATGGAACAACCCGATCGCGTTGGAACCACCGCCGACGCACGCCACGGCGGCGTCCGGCAGCCGACCGGCCTGATCGAGGATCTGCACCCGGGCCTCGGCGCCGACGACGCGCTGGAAGTCGCGGACCATCGTCGGGAAGGGGTGCGGCCCGGCCGCGGTACCGAACGCGTAATAGGTGTCGTCCGCGTGGGCGACCCAGTCCCGCATCGCCTCGTTGATCGCGTCCTTCAACGTGGCCGAACCGATCTCCACGGCCTCGACCTCGGCACCGAGCAACCGCATCCGCGCCACGTTGAGCGCCTGCCTGCGCACGTCCACCGCGCCCATGTAGACCTTGCACTCGAGGCCGAGGAGGGCACACGCCGTCGCCGTGGCCACCCCGTGCTGACCGGCGCCGGTCTCCGCGATCACCCGCTTCTTGCCCATCCGCTGCGCGAGCAGCGCCTGGCCGAGGACGTTGTTGATCTTGTGGGAGCCCGTGTGGTTGAGGTCCTCGCGCTTGAGGAACACCCGCGCACCGATCTCCGCACCGAACCGCGTCGCTTCGTACAACGGCGACGGCCTACCCGAGTAGTGGAGCTGCAACCGGTCGAGCTCGTCGAGGTACTCGTCGTCCGCCCGGGCCTTGGCGTAGGCGTCGGTCACCTCGTCGACCACCGCCATCAGCGCCTCGGGGACGTAACGGCCGCCGAACGGCCCCCAGTGGCCCCGCTGGTCGGGCTCATGTCCGGTGGTGGACCGGAGCACCTCTCCCATGGTGGGCAGTGACGGAAAATCCTTGGAGTTCACGTCCCCAGTCTGCCTGAAGCCGGCGGCACCGGACTAGCGGGGTCCCTGCGGGCAGGACGGGTGGGCACCGGCCGTGGCCAGGGCGTTGCAGGCCGCCCGCGGGTCGCCCTGCGTCACCAGTCCCTCGCCCACGAGCACGGCGTCCGCCCCGACGCTGGCGTACGCCAGGAGGTCCGAGGCGTCCCGGACCCCGGACTCGGCGATCTTGACGACGTCGGACGGGAGCCCGGGCGCGATCCTGGAGAACACGTCCCTGTCGACCTCGAGTGTCTTGAGGTTGCGGGCGTTGACACCGATGACCGTGGCTCCGGCCTCCAGCGCGCGGTCGGCCTCCTCCTCGGTGTGGACCTCCACCAACGCCGTCATACCCAGCGACTCGGTGCGATCGAGGAGCGACACCAGGGCGTCCTGCTCGAGCGCGGCCACGATGAGCAGGATCAGATCCGCGCCGTGCGCCCGCGCCTCGTGGATCTGGTACGGCCCCACCACGAAGTCCTTCCGCAGAACCGGGATGTCGACCGCGCGGCGGACCGCGTCGAGATCGGCCAGGCTGCCGTTGAAACGGCGCTCCTCGGTGAGGCAGGAGATGACGCGCGCCCCGCCCTCCTCGTACATCCGGGCCAGGACGGCGGGGTCGGGGATCTCGGCCAGGGCGCCCTTGGACGGGCTGGCTCGCTTGACCTCGGCGATGACGCCCACCCCGGGATCGCGCAACGCCTTGAGCGCGTCGAGCGGGTCCGGCGCCGACTGGGCCGCCTTCTTCACGGCCGCCATATCGATGACGGCCTCACGGGCCGCGACGTCCTCACGGACCCCGTCGAGAATCGAGTCGAGCACGGTACCCACCGTGACCTCCCTCTGCAGTCGTAGGGCGGAAAGTGTGATCGAGATCAACAATAGAGGTCCCGGCCGGGGTTCCCGAATCGGGACCACCCTGACCCGGTCAGCCGGTCGGATCCCGTCCGTCGTCCAACTCCTGCCACAGATCCCGCCCGGCGTCGTCCTCCGTGTCCGGTCCGGTCGCCGCACCCTCCCGCCGGGCCGCCGGGGTCACGTACCGGTCGTCACGGCGCACCGGGCGGGCCGGACTGGCCAGGACGACGATCCCCGCCGCCAACAGGGCGACGGCGCCCGCGCCGGTGATCACGGGTCCCGCGGGCCGGGTCGACAACTCGGTGATCTCCGACCACTGCGGGATCGCCTCCGCGCCCTCGGAACCCGGCCCGGCATCGGTCCGGGCCAGGCCCTCGTCACTCGTGATCACCGAGTGGACCCGGTCGGCGTCGACCTCCCCCACCGACATCGCCATGAGGCCCCCGGCGGCCACGCCGAGCAGCGCGATGACGGCGCCCACCGCTCGCGCGGCAGTACCTCGGACCAGGGCCACAGCGGCGATCGCCGCCAGCGCGCCCAGTGCGAGCGGGACGAGGGCGGGTTGCCAGTCCGCTCCGGTCAGGGCCCGTCGGCCCTCTCCCGACTGGTCGTTGAAGGCCACCACGTCGAGCCACACCATCCGCGAGGCGACCCACAGCAGCGCCGCCCCCACCACCAACAGCACGACGGGGACCAGCAGACGGGCGCGGTGGGTCACCGGCCCTCCCCGGCGTCGCGCAGTGTCTCCGCGGCTGCGACGGCCCGCAGGACCGCCATCGCCTTGTTGCGGCACTCCGCATCCTCCGAGGCGGCAACCGAATCGGCGACGATGCCGGCACCCGCCTGGACGTAGGCCGTGCCGTCCTTGATCACGGCCGACCGGATCGCGATGGCCTGATCGGTGTTGCCGGCGAAATCGACGTAGCCGACCACGCCCCCGTACACACCGCGTCGCGTGTCCTCGAGGTCCTCGATGATCTGCAGTGCGCGGGGCTTGGGCGAACCGGACAGCGTGCCGGCCGGGAAACAGGCGGTCACGGCGTCGATGCCCGTCTGCCCGTCGGCCAGGCGCCCGGTCACCGTGGACACGAGGTGCATCACATGGCTGTAGCGCTCGACCTGGCGGAACTCGGTCACCTCCACCGTGCCCGGCACGCAGACCCGGCCGAGGTCGTTGCGACCGAGATCGACCAACATCAGGTGTTCGGCGTTCTCCTTGGCGTCATCCACCAGGTCCTTGGCGAGCAGGACGTCGTGCTCCTCGTCGTCGCCCCTCGGTCTGGTCCCCGCGATCGGATGGGTCGTCGCCGCCCCGTCCTGGACGGTCACCAACGCCTCCGGGCTCGATCCCACGATGGTGAAGGCGGTATCGCCGAACCCGTCCTCCCCGCTACCGTCCGGGATCGTCATGAGGAACATGTAGGGGCTCGGGTTGGTGGTGCGCAGAATCCGGTAGACGTCGCGCGGCGAGGCGGCGGTGTCGACCTCGAACCGCTGACTGAGCACCACCTGGAAGGCCTCGCCCGAGTAGATCTGCTCGATGATGTCGGCGACCCGCGCGTGGTACGTCGACTCGTCGGTGCAGCGACGCACATCGGGGGCGGGAGTGTCGAACACGCTCACGCCGCCCGTCCCCGGGTCGGCGAGCCGCGCCGTCATCGAGTCGACCCGGGCCACCGCGTCCGCGTAGGCCTGCTCGACCCGCTCGTCGCTGCCGTCCCAGTTGACCGCGTTGGCGATGAGATGGATGCGGCCCTCATGATGATCGAACGCCGCCAGATCCGTGGCCAGCAACTGGACCATCTCCGGCACCTGCAGGTCGTCGACGGTGTCGGGCCGGATCCGCTCGAGCCGGCGCACGATGTCGTACCCGAGGTAACCGACCATCCCCGACGTCAACGGGGGAAGTCCCGGGATCTGATCGGTGCGCAACAGGTCGAGTGTCCTCCGGAGCGCGTCCAGCGGGTCACCGCCGGTGGGCGCGCCCGCGGGCACGTTGCCCCACCACGTCGCCTCGCCCGAGCCGTCGACGGTCAACGCGGCGGCCGCCCCACAGCCGATGAACGACCACCGCGACCACGAGCGCCCGTGCTCCGCCGACTCCAGCAGGAACGTCCCCGGTCGGTCGCCGGCGAGCTTGACGTACGCGGACAACGGGGTCTCGGAATCCGCCAACACCGTGCGCACCACCGGCACGACCCGGTGGCCCGCGGCGAGCGCGCGGAACTGTTCGAACGTGGTCGTCTCGGTGCTCATCCGAAGGCCTTGCCGGCGATCCCGAAGGAATCGTGCGGCATGTCGTGGACGTGGACCCACACCTTCGCCGGGTCCTTGCCCGAGGCCTCGGCGTACGCGGCCGTGACCGCCTCGATGACGCGGGCCTTGTCCGCCGCGGCCATCCCGTCGAGTTGGTTGATCTGGATGAAGGGCACGCCGTTCAGTCCTCTCCGAGCAGGGTTGCGGTGTCGAAACAGCTGGTGGTGCCCCGGTGGCAGGCCGCGCCGGTCTGGTCGACATGGAGCAGGACGGTGTCTCCGTCGCAGTCGATCTCCACGCGACGCACGTGTTGCACGTGGCCGGAGGTATCCCCCTTGACCCACCGTTGCCCACGCGAGCGGGAGTAGTACACACCCCGCCGGGTCGCCAGCGTCTCCGCCAGCGCGGCGTCATCCATCCACGCCATCATGAGCACCCTGCCCGACGTCGCGTCCTGCACGACCGCGGCGACGAGGCCGTCGGCGTTGCGCGACAGCCTCTCGGCGATCGACCGATCCAGGACGTGGGCGCTCATCGGACCGTGATCCCCTCTGCCGCGAGCGCGTCCTTCACGTCGCCGATGGTCATCGCCCCGAAGTGGAAGACACTGGCCGCGAGGACGGCGTCGGCCCCGGCGTGGACCGCCGGAGCGAAGTGCTCGACCGCACCGGCACCGCCCGAGGCGATGACGGGTATCGACACCGCCTCGCGGACCGCCTTCACCATCGCCAGGTCGAAACCCGCCTTGGTGCCGTCGGCGTCCATCGAGTTGAGCAGGATCTCGCCCACGCCGAGCTCCTGCCCGCGCCGCGCCCACTCGACGGCGTCGATGCCGGTACCGCGGCGACCACCGTGCGTGGTGACCTCCCATCCCGACGGGGTCTGCTCGGACCCCTCGGGTACGGTCCGCGCGTCCACGGACAGGACGATGCACTGCGAGCCGAATCGTCGACTGAGCTCGCCGAGCAGCTCGGGGCGGGCGATGGCGGCGGTGTTGACGCTCACCTTGTCCGCGCCGGCCCGCAGCAACTGGTTGACGTCCTCCTCGGTACGCACGCCTCCTCCCACGGTGAGGGGGATGAAGATCTGCTCGGCGGTGCGCTTGACCACGTCGATCATGGTCCCGCGACCCGACGACGACGCGGTCACGTCGAGGAAGGTCAGCTCGTCGGCGCCCTGCTCGTCATAGGCGGCGGCCAACTCCACGGGATCACCCGCGTCGCGGAGGTCGAGGAAGTTGACGCCCTTGACCACGCGCCCGGCGTCCACGTCGAGGCACGGGATGACCCTGGTGGCGAGTGTCATGATCCGGTCACCGCCCGCTCTGTAGCCACGGACGGGGGCTCTCGGGTTCCGGAGTGGCGCGCCGTCGCCCGGCCTCGAAGAAGTTGCTCGGCTCGCCGAGTTGACGGATCGTGTCGAGGACCTCCGCGTGGGCTCGCGGGCCCGCGGCGAGGATGGACTGGGAGTCGGTGGACCAGGGCTCCCCCGTGAGGTCGGTGACCACACCACCCGCTGCGCGGACATGGGAGGCGCCGGCCGCGTTGTCCCACGCGAAGTTGCCGAAGCTGACCGCCGCCGACAGTCGCCCCGACGCGACGAAAGACAGGTCCACCCCGGTGGAGCCGAACTTGCGGGTCCGGGCCGCGTCGAGCGTGAGCTGCTCGAAGACCTCGCGGCGATACGCCGGAGGGTAGGTCGTGCGGGCACCGGTGTTGAGGGAACCCAGCCCCAGTGCGACGTCGCGGATGGAGACGTCGGAGATCTGCGAGACCTCCGCGCCGTTCTCCTTGAGCGGTCCCCCCGCGATCGAGGTGAACGTTATCCCTAGCAGGGGCAACCAGGTCAGCCCCAGCACCGGCTGACGCTCGTGGACCAACGAGACCAGGATGCCGGCGGTCGGGATGCCCAACGAGTAGTTGGCCGTGCCGTCGACGGGGTCCACCACCCAGAGGGTGCCCTCGTTGACGGGCGGACCGCCGTACTCCTCACCGTGCACCTCGAGCCCTGTCCCCTCCCTCAGGGCCTCCGAGATACGGCGTTCCAACTCGAGGTCCAGTTCGGTCGCGAAGTCGTTGCGCGATCCCTTGTTCTGGATGCCCTTCGCGCCGACCCCCTCGACGAAGCGAGGAGTCACCTCGTCGAGCACGCGCGTCGCCAGTGCGAGCGCCTCGGCCGGGTCGACGGGGAGGTCCGTCGGCAGGGCATTTCCGGTCTGATCGTCCATCTCGGGCCTCCTGCTCGAGGTCATGCGGGGTCGGGAAGCTACCTGGCGGTCACGAGGCCGCGTGGTCAGCGTCGGCTGACGGCGGCGAGCGCCTCGGGAAGGGTGAACCGGCCCGCGTAGAGCGCCTTGCCGACGATCGCGCCCTCCACACCCTGCGGCACCAGCGTGGCGATGGCCTCGAGGTCCGCGACCGAGGAGACACCGCCCGACGCCACGACAGGGGCATCGGTGGCCGCGCACACCTGCGAGAGCATCTCGAGGTTGGGCCCGTTCAGCATGCCGTCCTTGGACACGTCGGTGACGATGTACCGGGCGCAGCCGTCCGTGTCCAGACGCTCGAGAACCTCCCAGAGGTTGCCGCCGTCGGAGACCCATCCGCGACCACGCAGCCTGGGCTCGCCGTCGACCACTCGCACGTCGAGTCCCACCGCGATCCGATCGCCGTGCCGGGCGATGGCCGAGGCACACCACTCCGGGTTCTCCAACGCGGCCGTACCGAGGTTCACGCGCGCACAGCCGGTGGCCAGGGCGGCCTCGAGCGAATCGTCATCGCGGATGCCACCGGACATCTCGACCTTGACGTCGAGCGCCCCCACGACCTCGGCGAGGAGATCGCGATTCGAGCCCCGGCCGAACGCGGCATCGAGGTCCACGAGGTGAACCCATTCCGCACCGTCACGCTGCCACTGCAGCGCCGCGTCGAGCGGCGCCCCGTACGAGGTCTCGGTCCCGGCCTCCCCCTGTACGAGACGGACGGCCTGACCGTCTGCGACGTCGACGGCGGGCAGGAGTTCGAGATAATTGGCGTTGGTCACGGCCATCAGCCTAGTCCGTCGTCACCGGGGCGCTCCGCCTGCCCGCCGGGCTCCTCGCCGTACTCGGCGCGGATCGCGCGATCGGTGATGCGGTTGGACACCAGACCCATCGCCGCGACCGCGAGGATCAGCCCGACCAGTGCGACGACGGCCTTGCCGACCGGCGGCACGGGGAGCACGGCCACCGCGATCGCGGTCAGCGCGAGGCCGAGGACTCCCGCCCCGGCCACGCCCAGCGCGAGCACGGCGAAGGACACCGGGGCCCGGTCCCCTTCACCCCTATCGGACAGAACGGATCCAGTTCTCGAGGAGCTGCAGTCCCGCGTCGCCCGATTTCTCGGGGTGGAACTGAGTGGCCGACAGCGGCCCGTTCTCCACAGCCGCGATGAACCTGGTGCCGTGCTCGGCCCAGGTGACGTCCGGGGCGCGCAGATGATCCGACGGCTCCATCTCCCAGTGCTGGACGCCGTAGGAGTGGACGAAGTAGAACCGCTCGTCGGCGGGCATGCCGGCGAACAGGACGCTGTTCGAGGGCACCTCGACGGTGTTCCAACCCATGTGCGGCAGCACAGGCGCGTGCAGCTTCTCCACCACACCGGGCCACTCACCACACCCGGGGACGCCCGGCGAGTCCTCGTGCTCCCCGTCCGAGAACTCGGTGCCTCGCTCGAACATGACCTGCATGCCGACGCAGATTCCCAGGACGGGCCGGCTGCCGGCGAGACGCTCACCGATGATCCGGGGGCCCTTGACCGCTTCGAGGCCCTTCATGCAGGCGGCGAACGCGCCGACCCCCGGCACGACCAGCGCCTCCGCCTCGGTGGCGACGCGGGGATCCGAGGTGAGCTCGACCTCGGCGCCGACCCGCTCGAGCGCACGGTGCGCGGACCGCAGGTTTCCCGAGCCGTAGTCCAGGAGTGCTACCCGTGTGGCGGAAGTCGTCATTGGTTCACCTTATCGCTGGTGTCGGTCAGGGTCAGATCGCGCGTGGGCCTGGTGCGTCGGGCGCCCACCGCCGCCGGGCCGCCCACCGCGAGGACGACTCCGGCCGCCACGGTGAACAGCACGACGTAGCCGAAGCCGGCGAACCCGCCCATGACGACGGATCCGAGACCGGTACCGGCGTCGAAGGAGATGTTCCACGACGCGGACGCCGTCCCCAGGCGCGAGCGCGGCATCCGTTCGAACGACGCGACCAGGGCTTCGTTCTGGACGGCTCCGAACCCGAGACCGAAGATGACGGTCGGGACGAGGAACCACCAGGGGTTCACCTCAATCGTCAACAACCCGGCGATGCCGAGCATTCCGAGTGCCGCCACCCCGAGACCCGGCCAGACCAGTGCGCCCGGTCCGCGCCGGTCCGAGATGAGCCCGGCGACGGTGCGGCCGACGATGACACCGGCGCCCAATAGTCCGAGTCCCACGCCGGCGACGACCGCGCCGCTTCCGGAGACGATGGAATCCAACGCGGGTGACAGGAACGATGCCGCTGCTCCGTAGGGCAGGGTCACCGCCACCATGACCAGGAACGGCCCGGCCAGGAGGAGAACGACCTGCCTCGGGCCGAGCGCCGACTGGTCCGACTCCCCCGGGGGGCTCGGGAACACGTGAGGCAGTCGAGCGGCGGCGACCAGTCCCACGACGCCGAACCCGGTGGCCGCCCAGGCCACCGTGGGCAGGCCGAAGAGGTCGAGCAGCCACAGGCCGACCGGCAGGAAGATGGCTTCGGAGATGCCGACGGCGAGTCCGATCAGCGACGTCGCCCGACCGAGCATGCCGGGGGGCGCGAGTTCTGCCACCAGAGCCGAGCCGGCGACGGTCATCATGCCGAATCCTGCGCCTCGCACTCCACTGATCGCCAATACCGCGAACGGGCCGTCGAACAGTGCGAGCAGACCCGAGGGGAGACCGAGCAGCGCGCTGCCGATACCCAGTACCCAGCGATAACCGATCGCGGCCGTGACTCTCGGGGTGGCGAGCTGGAACAGGACGGTCACGGTCATGAACACACCGGTGGTGGCGCCCGCGACGAACTCACTCCCGCCTCCACGGACCACGGCGAGCGGCACCACGGGCAGCAGCAGGGAGAACCCGCCGAAGGCGAGCAGGACCAGGACGAACGCGGCCGGGACCCCGGGGGTACGGGCCAGCTTCGAGAACGCCCCCGGGGTGTGGACGCGCGGGGTCACGCCGGCATCACAGCGCGCCCTTGGTCGAGGGGATGCCGGTGATCCGCGGGTCCGGCTCGACGGCTGCGCGCAGAGCGCGCGCGACCGCTTTGTACTCGGCTTCGGTGATGTGGTGCGGATCGCGGCCGTAGTGCACGCGGACGTGCAACGCGATCCGGGCGTTGTAGGCGAGGGTCTCGAACACGTGCCGGTTGAGCACCGTGCCGTAGGGCGCGCTGTCGTGACCGATCACGACGTAGCCGACCATCATCTCGGGCTCACCGGTGTGGACGAAGTAGGGCCGTCCGGAGACGTCGACGATCGCCTCGGCGAGCGTCTCGTCCATGGGCAGGGAACACTGACCGAAGCGGCGGATGCCGCGCTTGTCGCCGAGGGCCTGCGCGAGTGCCTGTCCCAGGACGATCGCGGTGTCCTCCACCGTGTGGTGCGCTTCGATCTCGCTGTCGCCCGTCGCGCGCACGGTGAGGTCGAAGGCGCCGTGCTGCCCGAAGGCCGTCAGCATGTGGTCGAAGAACGGCACCCCGGTCGAGATGTCGGACCGGCCCGTCCCGTCGAGGTCGATCTCCACGACGATCGACGACTCCCTGGTCGTCCTCTCGACGCGACCCCGCCGCGCGGTCTGTTCACTCATCGCTTCTCCTCGGTTCGGGTCTCGATCTCCTCGGCCGCCAGTTCGGCGCTCACCCGCAGCAGCCGATCATTCTCGTGCTCGAGCCCGATGGTCGCACGAAGTCGACCCGGGATGCCCACGTCGCGGATCAGCACGCCGGCGTCCAGATAACGCCGCCACGCGCGCGTCGCGTCCACGAACGGCCCGTAGAGCACGAAGTTGGCCTCGCTGGGAAGCACCTCGAAGCCCTGCTCCTCCAGCCCGGCGGTGACGCGCTTGCGTTCCCCGGCGAGCAGCGCGACGGAGGCCAACGTCTCGTCGGCGTGACGAAGCGCCGCACGGGCAGCGGCCTGCGCGATCATCGACAGGTGGTAGGGCAACCGTACGAGCAGTACGGCCTCGACGAAGGACGGGTCGGCCGCGAAGTAGCCGAGCCTGCCACCCGCGAAGGCGAACGCCTTGCTCATGGTCCGCGACACGACGAGCTTGGTCGGATAGTCGGCGAGCAGGGTGCAGGCGCTCGGGGACGGCGAGAACTCCGCGTACGCCTCGTCCACCACCACGATGCCGGGGGCCATGTCGAGCAGGCGTCGCAGGTCGTCGAGGTCGACCACGTGCCCCGTGGGGTTGTTGGGCGTGGTGACGAACACCACGTCCGGCCGGTGCTCCTCGATCGCCGCCACCGCAGCGGCGATATCGATGGACAGGTCGGACCCGCGATCCACCGGGATCCACTCGGTATCGGTTCCGGCCGCGAGGATCGGGTGCATCGAGTAACTGGGGACGAAGCCCATGGCGCTGCGCCCGGGCCCGCCGAACGCCTGCAGCAGCTGCTGCAGGATCTCGTTGGAACCGTTGGCGGCCCAGACCATTTCCACGTCCAGATCGACGCCGGTCTGGCGGGTCAGGTACGAGGCCAGGTCGGTGCGCAGTGCGACGGCGTCGCGGTCGGGATAGCGGTTGAGGTCTTCGGCGGCTGCGGCGACGGCGCCGGCGATGTCGGCGACCAGTTTCGCGCTGGGCGGGTGTGGGTTCTCGTTGGTGTTGAGCTGTACGGGGACCTCGAGCTGCGGGGCCCCGTAGGCGCTCTGTCCGCGGAGATTCTCCCGCAGCGGGAGGGCGCCGAGCCCGACTCCGGGACGTGGGGAATCGGTCATCGTCCGTCCTCTCCCGCGCCGAGGTCCTCAAATCGGGCCCGTACGGCCTCACCGTGCGCGGGCAGCCGCTCGGCGTCCGCGAGTGCGACCACGGTCGGCGCGATCTCCTTGAGGGCGGCCTGGTCGTAGTCGACGACATGGATCCCCCGGAGGAAGGTCTGCACGCTCAACCCCGACGAGTGTCGCGCCGTACCGGACGTGGGCAGGACGTGGTTGGACCCCGCCGCGTAGTCCCCGAGCGGGACGGGCGAGTAGGCGCCCACGAAGATCGCGCCGGCATTGCGCACGCGGGCGGCGTCGGCTGCGGAATTGCGGGTCTGGACCTCGAGGTGCTCGGCTGCGTAGGCGTCGACCACCCGCAGACCGGCCTCGATATCGTCCACCAGGACGATGCCCGACTGCGGACCCTCGAGCGCCTCGCGCACCCGGTCCGAGTTGAGGGTCACCTCGTAGCGCGACTCGATCTCGCGGTCCACGGCGTCCGCCAACGTCTCGGAGTGGGTGACCAGGACGCTCGCGGCGTTCGGGTCGTGCTCCGCCTGGCTGATGAGGTCGTACGCGACGTGGACCGGGTCGGCGGTGTCATCCGCGAGGATGGCGATCTCGGTGGGGCCCGCCTCGGAGTCGATGCCCACGACGCTGCGGCAGAGGCGCTTGGCGGCGGTGACGTACACGTTGCCGGGCCCGGTGACCATGTCGACGGGCTCGAGAACGGAGTCATCCGTGTCCTGACCGCCGTACGCGAGCAACGCCACGGCCTGGGCGCCGCCCACCGCCCAGACCTCCTCGACCCCGAGCAGTGAGCACGCGGCGAGAATGGTCGGGTGCGGCCAGCCACCGGAATCCGCCTGGGGCGGAGAGGCCACTGCCAGCGACCCGACCCCGGCGACCTGCGCCGGTACGACGTTCATGATGACGCTGGAGGGGTAAACGGCTTTGCCGCCGGGAACGTAGAGGCCCACGCGTTCGACCGGTACCCACCGCTCGGTGACGAACCCCCCGGGGGCGACCTCGGTGACGGTGTCACTGCGGCGCTGCGCTGAGTGGACGATGCGGGCACGACGGATCGCCTCGGACAGCGCGGCTCGGACGTCAGGGTCCAACTCGTCGACCGCCCGGGCGATGACCTCGGCCGGGACCCGCACCGACGCCGGACGGACCGAATCGAACTTCTCGCAGTAATCGAGTGCGGCCGGGGCCCCGTGCTCGCGGATCGCCTCGACCACCGGGCGGACGGTGTCGACGACAGAATCGACGTCGGCGGCGCCGCGCGGGAGTGTGCGTCGCAACTCGGCCGTGCCGAGTGAGCGACCGCGCAGGTCGATGCGGGAGAGCATGGTGTGGCCTTTCAGTGGGGTGTCGGGACGGCACGAACGGGCCCGCGAGCACCGCGTTCCGGAGAACGCGGTACTGCGGACGCCGCACGCGACGACCTTTCACGAGTCTAGTAGCGGCCGCGAGCACCGCGATCCGGGCCACCTGCGCGGGTGGATCCCGGGGATCCGGCGCGCGCACCCGCGCCCCGGGGCAGGTCCGGCGTGGAGTCGCCGATCCCGGGCTTCGTCAGCGTCGAAACCCGCCGGGACGAGCGCTTTCCCCGGGAACCTCGTCCGGGAGTAAGGGAGAGCCACGGCGAAGAACGACCAGCAGTGCGACAACGTTTCACGACTCCCCGGGGTGGGGACTGTCCCGCCGGTCCCGGCGGACGCGGTGCCCGCGCCACTCGCGAACAGTGAAATACAGAACGTAGGCGGTGAACGCCCCCGGCAGGATCGCACCCAGCGCCCACTCGGACGCCGCGATGAGGGCGAGCGTCGTGGTGGACGCCGCGCCGTACACGATGATCAGTCCCGCCACCGCGGCACGAGTCCTCATGATGGTTCGTTCACCCCACTTCAGATGCCAGAGAAGAATCGCCCCCGTCAGATCGGCCGCGACGAAGAACATCACGCTGAAGGTCAGGAGGACGAACACCTCAGGGGAATCGGACCCCCGCATCGTCTGACCTTCGAACGCGAGGGCTCTCCACCAGGCCATAGCCGAGGCACCCGCCCCGATGTCCGCACACTGTGGACGCCCGTTCTCGGTGGGCGCCCGAGCCTCTCCTACTCGGTGTGACGGCGCGAGGTACCCCTCCGGTTCCACCGAACCCGGCCTTCCCGTGAACCACGTCGGCCTCCGGGCTGAGCGGAGCGGACTCAACCGAAACATGTCGACCTGAGTCGGGAATACTCAACTCCGCTCGAGGGTTGAACCGTGTGCGACCCCGGAGATACCGGGCGCACACCGATCAGCCCAGAAGGAGACCATCATGGCCACCAGCACCCGTTTCGATCCGTTCCGTGAGCTCGATCGCCTCCTGGGCGAGGGGCTCCGCAGCGCCACCGCCTCGACTTCCCTGCCGATGGACCTCTACAAGGAGGGCGATCGCTTCGTCGGGCTCATCGATATGCCGGGGGTCGACCCCTCCACCATCGACATCGACGTGGAGGACCGCACCCTCACTGTCCGCGCCGAGCGGCGGGCGCCTGCCGAGGGTGACGCGCAGTGGCTCATGCACGAGCGGCAGTCGGGGACCTTCGCCCGGCAGCTCGCCATGGGCAAGGGCCTGGCGACCGACAAGATCGAGGCCGACTACACCGACGGCGTCCTGCGCCTGGTGATCCCGGTGGCCGAAGAGGCCCAGCCGCGCAAGATCGCCGTCTCGCACGGCAACCAGAGGGCCGAGCAGGCCGAGCTCGTCGAGGGCGAGACCGACCTCGGGAGCTGATCCACCACTCCGTCGCGCCCCGGCCGCCCCGGCCTCCCCTCGAGGCCGGGGCGGCCGGTGTCGTCCGCGAGAGCTCAGGTGTCGATCTCTCCCACCACCACGAGTACGTCCGTCGCCCGTGACAGTCCCACGTAGATGCGCTCGCGGAGGCGGTCGATGCCCTCGTAGCTGTTGCACACCAGGACCACGGCACGTCGTTCGAGACCCTTGAAGCCGAGGACGTGACCGTAGAAGATGTCCTCGCCGTCCCAGAACGTCTCCCAGTAGGCGTCGTTGCCGTCCTCCTGGAGCTCGACCTGCATGGGGTGACGCGAGCCGATGGTCAGCAACGCCACGTCGCGGGGCTCCCACCCCTCGTCGAGCAGTCGCATCGCCTCGTCGTCTCCCATCGCGACGGGATCGGCGCCCTCCGGCACCTCCACGTACCGGACGGCGGGGCCGGTGCCGCCGCGCAACTCCATGCGCTGACCCACCAGCGGCATGAACGCGCTGGCGATCTGCCGCGTGTTGCGCAGGTTGTGGTCCAGCACGAGCGGCACGAGGTCCACGGGCGGACGGCCGGCACGCTCGAACACACTCTGGCCCGCGTCGCCGACGATCATGAGCCGACCGTTCTCCCTGTCACGCAGCGCTCCGACGACCGGCTGCCACCAACTGTCGGCGAAGTCCTGGGCCTCGTCGACGATCACGGCGTCGAATCGCTTGCCGTCGGGCAGTTGGTCCGCGAGGTCGGACATCAACCCGGGCAGATCCTCCTCCCACCACCGCACCGTCTCCGTGGACCGAATCCGCTCGTCCGGGCCCACCGGCGCGCCCCACTCGACGCCCAGGGCGTGGAACTCGCCGACGTACGCGGGTCGCTCCCGCCGCTTCCATCCGCCGGTGACTCGTTTGAGGTAGCTGGCCAGCCCGTGCGAGTAGCAGATCAGGGCGACGCGCTGCCCATCCCTCGACAACCGTCGGGCCTGCTCCAGCGCCAGATAGGTCTTGCCGCTGCCCGCGCCGCCCCGGATCTCCACCCGTGGCAGGGCGTCGACCGCCCGCAGGAGCACCGACTGTTCACGGGTGAGCGCGTCGGCGATGTCGGCGTTCTCGGCCGCGCGGGCCACCACGTCGCGCTGGGGCAGCCCCCGACCTCCGAGGATCTCGGACAGCCGGTCGACGGTGTCCGCGGACAGGAACGGGCGGTCCGCCGGGCCCGAGTCCCGGGCCAACCGGAAGGCGATCATCGCGAGGTCGTCGAGCTGATCGCGGTCCACGATCCGGTCTCGCGGGATCTCCGGCATCGCGAAGTCCGCGGGGATCGAGGCGTTCGGGAACACCAGCATGTGGGTCCACCGCTGCAGCTGAACCGGCCACCGCGGATCCTCACTGACGTACCCGCGCAACGCGTAGAGGGCGTCGCGGCACTGGGTGACCGGGTCGATGGTGACCTTCTTGGTGCCGCTGCCCTGAACCCACAGGCCGTCCTCGATCGCGATCTGCCCGGCCTTGACCTCGATGGCCACCATCCCCGCGCCGGGCATCGCCACGAGGATGTCGACCTCGTGTTCCTTCTCGTATGTGGACACCCGCTGACCCACGACGATCAGGCTGTCGTCGGAGAGCTGGTCGAGAAGGAGGTCGACCACCTTCTCCTCGGTGGGATGTCCGTAGACGGGGTGAGCGGGGATGACACGGGCCATGCATAAGAACTACCTTCGCCACCGTCGCGGGGGTCGGCCACACGCCGCGGCCCACCGCCTCAGTGCCTCCTGGTGGCTGTGACGACGACGTCGTGGACCGTCACGGGCGCGCCGCCGTGGCCCGGCATCTCGCGCGAGGTCTCCTCGGCGGTGACGATCTCCCACCGGTCGGCCTCGAGCCGCGCGGTGATGCCTTGCGCGGTGGCGCTGGCCTCGACCGGTGGCTGGGGGCTTCGGTCGTGCCCTGCGTGCTGCCCGTGCACTTCGTGCTGCCCGTGCGCGTGCCCGTGCCCGACGTGCTGCAGGTGCCCGACGATGAGCAGCGTGCCGCGAGGGGCGACCCAGCCGGCGAGCCGCTCGTAGAAGTCCAGCTGCGGAATCGCCGGGTGGGCGTAATGGGTGGTGACCAGGTCGTACCGCGCCGGAGGCTCCCAGACGGCGAGGTCTGCCTCGACCCACGACACCCGGCCGGACAGTCCGAGCTCCGCCGAGCGCCGGGCGGCGATCGTCAACGCCTCCGCGGCGATGTCCGCCCCGGTGACCTGCCAGCCCTGCGAGGCCAGCCAGAGCGCTTCGGTCCCGGCGCCGCAGCCCGCCTCGAGCGCGGTCCCGGGGACAAGACGGGAGGCCTCCCGGATCAGGTATGGGTTCGGGGGGTTCGCGGCCATCGCGGCCGGGCGGTCACTGTCGTCGTCTCCGACGCTGCCGCCGGCACCCGCCCAGATGTCGTCCCAGTAGGCGCGGTCAAACTCGTGTGCCATCGCGCACCTCGATCGCCTTGTCGAGGTCGGCCATGATCAGCGCGGCGTTGATCTGCTGTGCGGCGCGGGCCCCCTGGGCGGCCGCCGCCCCGACCTGCGCCATGAGGTCCGCGCAGTTGCCCGCGGCCCACACCCCCGGCACCGGGGTGGCGCCCATCTCGTCGGTCGGGATGACCGTGCCGACCGGGTGATCGGCGGCCTCCAGGCCGATGGCCGCGTACGGCTCGACCCCGACCGTCATCCGGGTGGCCACCACCACGGCGTCCAGATCGATCACCTCGTCGTCGTCGACCTCCACGCCGACCACCCGCCCACCGTCGGCCGCCACTCCCGAGATCCGCCGCTCCTCGATCGGGATGCCCAGGGCGGCCAGGGAGACCCGGTCCTGCTCGTCGATCGGGCGACCGCCGCTGAAGAACCTGATGTCCCGGCTCCACTGGTGGAACAGCATGGCCTGGTGCGCGGACATCGGATGGGTCCCCAGGATGCCGATCCGCTGGTCGCGCACCTCCCAACCGTGGCAGTACGGGCAGTGCAGGACGCCGCGCCCCCACTGCTCGCGGACCCCGGGGATGTCGGGGAGTTCATCGCTCACCCCGGTCGCTATGAGCAGTGTGCGGGTGGGCAGCACCGAACCGTCGCGCAGGATGACGTCGAAGCCGTGCCCGGCCGTGCGTGTGTCCACGACCTCGCCGTCGATGACCTCGCCGTCGTACCCCCTGACCTCCGCGCGGCCTCGCGCGAGCAGTTCCGACGGGCTCACCCCGTCCAGGGCGAGCAACCCGTGGACACCCTCGGCGGGAGCGTTGCGCGGCTCGCTGGCGTCCACCACCGTCACCCGACGGCGGGCGCGGGCCGACGTCAGCGCGGCGCTCAGGCCGGCCGCCCCGCCACCGACCACCACCACATCCCGCAGTTCCTGGTTGTGCGTGTCCATCTGTCGACCTCCGCTCTCCGGGCCACCGGTTCCGGGCCCCGACCCCTCGACGATGATCCCTTCACCCGGATGTCGCAACTAACCTTGCCAGTCTGGCAAACTCGGGTCATGACCGATCCGACCGCCCGCACCCTCGACGCCGTGGGTTCGCGGCTGAGGGCCCTCCGGCAACGCCGCGACCTCACACTGACCGCGCTGGCGGAGTCCACCGGGATCTCCACCAGCACGCTGTCCCGACTCGAGTCCGGGCAGCGCCGACCCACCCTCGAACTACTGCTGCCGCTGGCGCGGGCACACGGCGTCACCCTGGACCAACTCGTCGACGCCCCGCCGACCGGTGACCCGCGGGTGACGCTGCAGCCGATCGCCACCGACCACGGCGCGACCGTGATCCCGTTGTCGCGCCGACCGGGCGGGATCCAGGCGTACAAGTTCGTGCTCCCCACCGGGAGTGACGACGACGAGCCCCACCTCCACGTCCACGAGGGCTACGACTGGGTGTTCGTCCTGGACGGCAGGCTCCGACTGGTCCTCGGCGAGCACGATCTCGTCCTCACGCCGGGCGAGGCGGCCGAGTTCGACACCCGCACCCCGCACTGGTTCGGCGCCACGAGCGCCGGCCCGGTGGAGTTCCTCAGCCTGGTGGGCCGGCAGGGCGAGCGGGCGCACATCCGGGCGGCACCGGCCCGGTGATCTTCGCGACACGATGTCAGCATCGTGTCGGGCACGAGGGCGAGGGGCGGTTCCGAGCAGGCGAGTCGGTCGCCCTGCCGGGAGTTGTGATCGTCCTCCCCTACCGCCCCGGGACGACCGCCCACCCCGTGGTCATCTGACCGGCGAACTCCGGCAGACGCACCAGGATCCGGTTCTGCTCGGCACGGGGACGGAAACCCACGTCGAGATACCGCGGCGCCTCGTCGGGGCGGTCGCGGACGAGCGAGCGGTACGCCGGCACCAGGTCCTGTTCGATGTACTCCCACCGGGGTACGCGGTCGGCCCAGTTGAAGGCCGGGAGCGGCGTGTGGGCGACCACCGGCTGACCGCCCGCCTCCGCGCGGACCGAGAGTGGTCGGAACTGCCCCAGCGTGCGGGCGCCCGGGATGTCGGGCGCCCCGCCGACGGTGGTGATGTAGGTGAGAACCCGGCCGACGTCGCCGCGACCGGAGGCGGTGGCATCCCACTGGTCGGCGATGATCTGGTTCTGCTCCCGGGACGCCATCCGCAGCAGCGCCTCGGACAGGCCGTCGGGGGATCCCTCGTCGAGCATCCGCCAGGATTCCAGCGCGTAGTCGTCGTACGCACCTCCCGCGGCGAGTTCCTCGACCGCGGGCAGGCCCCCCGCGGCGTAGGCCTCGTGCACCGGGATCATGTCCGTGAATATGTGCCGCTGCATGACGAGGAGTCGGTGCAGGTACCAGTCCACGTCGGGTTGCCGCAGTGTGGGGCCGACCGTGGCCAGCAGCCGGACGTCGCGCGGCATCTCGCCCTCGTGCACCCCGGGAACGGTGAGCACACCGCCGACGTCGTCGAGGTCCCAGAACCCGGCGGCGAACGACATCCCCGCGAGCCCGGCCATCCCGGCCCACCAGTACCCGTCGTGGGAGTTGTACAGGCGCAGGTAGTTGACGTACACCTTGTCGACCGTGTCGAGGTTAGCCGCCAACCCCCGGGCGGGTTCCCACTGCTCCAGGTCGATGTCGGCGTTCTCCGCCCCCACCGCCAACCAGTACTGGCGCGCCAGGGTCGAGTACCTCTCCGGAGCGACACGGGCCGCCCTCACGACGTCGAGCGCGGCCCGGAGCTCCGTCACGTCGGTGGTCATCCCGGTGGAGACGCCGCCCGCCAGTTCACCGTCGGCGTTGTCGGCCGGGACATCGAGGTAGACCGAATACGACGCGGCACCCGCGGTCGGCGGCGAGTGGACGACGGACACCACCGCGAGCACCAGAGCGGCGAGCAATGTGACGATGAGTGTTCCGCGTCCGTCTCGTGCTCGACCCATGACGCGCCACCCCTGCTCGCCCGACTGTGATCTGGATCACCCTAAGTGGAATCCATCCGGGCGGCGACCGCACGCGCTGGAGCCCGATGAGGCCATCCGACGTGACACGCGCGACAATGGACCGGATCAGGCTGTCGAGCAGCACCCGCGGAGCCAAGGAGTCCAGTGAGCACCACCGTCGACCGGGCCCCGGCCCGTAGCGCCACCCGAGACCTCGCCCAGATCGCGGTGTTCGCCGCTCTCATCGTGGTGCTGGGCCTGCCCGGCCAGATCAGCATCGGTTCGGCGGGTGTGCCCATCACCCTGCAGACGCTCGGCGTGATGCTCACCGGCTCACTGCTCGGCTGGCGCAAGGGCGCCCTGTCGGTGCTCGCGGTCATGGTCATCGGTCTCGCGCTGCCCGTCCTCGCGGGCGGCCGCACGACCCTGACCTCGCTGGCCGGCCCCACCGCGGGCTTCCTCATCGGCTGGATCCCGGCGGTGATCGTGATCGGCCTGCTCACCGCGTGGATCATGCCGCGCTACCGGCTCGTCCCGGGACTGCTCATCAACGTCCTCGGCGGCATCGTCGTCATCTACGCCGTCGGCGTGACCGGGATGCTCATCCGCACCGAACTGACGCTCGGCGGTGCGATCGCCGCCAACACGGTGTTCCTCCCGGGCGATCTGGTCAAGGCGGTCGTCACGGCGATCGTCGCGACCCAGGTCCACAAGGCACGCCCCGGCCTGATCGCCCCGCTGCGCCGGAAGTGACCAGAACGGAGATCCGGTTCGACGGTGTCGGTCACGCCTACGGTGACCGGACCGTCCTCGCCGACGTCGACCTGACGCTCACCGAGCGACGCATCGGGGTCGTCGGGGTCAACGGCAGCGGCAAGTCCACGCTGGCGCGGATGATCAACGGGCTCGTCGTCCCCACCTCCGGCACGGTGACCGTCGACGGCCTCGACACCCGCCGCAAGGGCGCGGCGATCCGCCGCCGGGTGGGGTTCTGCTTCACCGACCCGGACACCCAGATCGTCATGCCGACCGTGGAGGAGGACGTGGACTTCTCCCTGCGCCGTTCGGGTCTGAACCGGGAGGAGCGACGACGACGAGTCGCGGAGGTGCTCGAGACCTACGGCCTGGCCGGCCATGCCGAACATCCGTGCCACCTCCTCTCCGGGGGGCAGAAGCAGTTGCTGGCCCTGGCGGCGGTGTTGGTGATCGAACCCGCCGTGGTGGTCGCCGACGAGCCCACGACCCTGCTCGATCTGCGTAACCGCGCGCTGGTCGCCGAGACGTTCGCCGGGTTGCAGCAGCAGCTCGTGGTGGTGACGCACGATCTGGACCTCGTGGCCGACTTCGACCGCGTCCTGGTGGTGGACGGCGGCCGGGTCGTGATCGACGACGCCCCCGGCCCAGCGCTGGCGGGCTATCGGCGGATCGCCCTGGGTTCGGGGCCGGGGGCCTAGGTGTTCGCCACCTATCAACCGGGGAACTCGCTCCTGCACCGACTGCCGGCGGGGCTCAAGATCCTGCTGGTGTGCGTGCTCATCCTCGTCGCCACCCTGGCGATACGCGAGCCCTGGCACGTGCTGCCCGCCCTGGGGGTGACCGCGGTCCTCTACGCGATCGGACGGATCCGTCCGCGGGCGGCGTGGGACCAGGTCCGCCCGGTGCTGCCGATGCTCATCGCGATCCTGGTACTCCAGTGGATCGTCGCCGACCTCGACACCGCCCTCCGGGTCTGCGGGGCCCTGCTGGTCGCGATCACGGTGGCGGGCCTCGTCGCCCTGACCACCCGCGTCTCGGACATGCTCGACGCCGTCACGCGGGCCGCCCAGCCGCTGCGGCACGTCGGTGTCTCACCGGACCGGATCGCACTGGTGTTGGTATTGACCATCCGCGCCATCCCCCTGCTCGCGCGTCGGCTTCGCCAGGTCACCGAGGCCCGCAAGGCCCGCGGCCTGGGCATGTCGATCCGCGCGCTCGTGGTGCCGACCGTGCTCGGCGCCCTCACCACCGCCGACCAGTTGGGCGACGCGTTGGCCGCCCGGGGCGTGGACGACTGATCACCTCCGGCGCCACCTCAGGACGAGTGATGTCGGTGTCGCGTGCCACCATGAACACGTGTCCGCACTCGCGCGCTACCTCGCGTTCTCCCGCCTCAGCGCCGAGTCGGCTGTTCTGGCGCTGCTGCGGAGTCAGCTGTGGCCGTTGATCGTCGCGGTACTGAGCGAGGTGTTCGAGGGATCTTCCAGGCGTGTCCCCTCGTCCGAGTTCTACGAGTTCCTGGACCGGACACTGACCGCCGTACGCGATGCCGGCACGGAGGCCCCCGGCACTGCACAGTCCTATGTGCGTACCTGGGTGGACGCCGGATGGATGCTCCGCCGGCCGGGGACTGCCGCGACGGGTGAGACGCTCGAGCCCACCCAGGCCGCGCTGGTCGTGATGGACTTCCTGGACGGCCTGCAGACTCCACGGCGCGGGCTGACCGTGTCCCGGGTGGAGACACTCACCCGGCAGTTGGAGGATCTCGCCCGCGAGACCGATCCTTCGGTCCAGGGCAGATTGGCCGCCCTCCACCGCGAACGGGACCGTATCGATGCCGCCATCGCCCGTGTGGAGGAGGGTGAGGTGGATCTCGCGGGCCCGGAACGGGTCGCGGAGAAGGTGTCGGAGATCCTTCGGGGGGCGGACGACATCCCCGCGGACTTCGCCCGCGTCCGCGCTGAATTCGACTCACTCAACCAGGATCTTCGACGTCGTCTCCTCGACCAGGACGGTGCCCGCGGCGACGTCCTCGACGCAGTCTTCGGTGGGGTCGATCTCATCGGCGACTCCGAGGCCGGCCGTAGCTTCTCGTCCTTCTACTCGGTACTGCTCGATCCCGAGCGCTCCGCCTCCGTCGACACCTGGATCGACGACATCCTGGGCCGGCAGCAGGTCACGGACCTTCCAGCGCCCGCCCGGCGCGGACTCCGCGGACTGTTCGATGAGATGGAGACCGCCGGCGCCGAAGTCAACGGGGTGCTCACCTCTCTGTCACGCAGCCTGCGACACTTCGTCACCACCGACGCCTACGTGGAGCACCGGCGGATGCTGGCCCTCATCCGGTCCGCTCGCGCCTCCGCGGCCGAGGCCAGCACCGAAAGGGCCGTACGGCCGAACACCAGGATGTCCGTGCCGCTGCGCCGGATCGGCATGTCGGTCCGCTCGGTCGGGGCGCTTCGCCTGCGGAACCCGGGCGAGGAACTCGTGGCCGCGGAGGTCACGCACCACGAGGAGGGTCACGCGGACCTCGAGGCCCTGACAGCGCTGGTCCGCGCCTCGGAGATCGACGAGACCGAACTCCGCTCTCATGTCCGTGACGTCGTGTCGAGGTTCGGGCCGTCGTCGATCGGGGCGGTCCTTCGCGAACACCCGGCCACCCAGGGGGTCGCCAGTATCGTCGGACTGCTGAACCTGGCCATCGCCACGCAGGCGGAAGCCCCGTCCGAGGACCCGCGTCCGGTTGAGACGGTCACGTGGTCGAGCGGCTTCGACTCCACACTGAGCGCCCGGATCCCCACACTGGTCTTCAGCGCCGAGCGATTTTTGGAGGATGATCTGTGACGACCCCTGCAGCGGCCGACGCTGACGGACCCGACGAGGCCGCCGATCAGGGCCTGTGGCCCGGCGACACCGGGACACTGTCCTTCGCCTCCCGGCGCGCCCTGGCCCGGTTGCTCACTGGCCCACTGGTGCAGGCGCACCGCCACCCGGAGATCTGGGCGGCCGTGGTCTCCGACGAGCCCGCCATTCGATCGAGACTGGCGGATGTGTTCCTCGATCTGGTGCTGGACCATGATGCCGGCATCGCCTTCACCAGGCAGGTCGACACGGGTGGTCAGGTTGACGTCCCGGCAGTGCTACGCACCGAGACGCTGTCGCACATGGACACCGTCCTGCTCCTGCACCTGCGGTCCGAGTTGTCCGTGGCCCAGCCTGGCGAGCGCGTGATCGTGGATCGTGAGGACGTGGCCGAGCGGATCGACGTCTACCGTTCGGTCGTCGACTCGGACCGCAGCCGGTACGCGCGCAAGTTCGATGCCTCGTGGAATCGTCTCAAGTCCTACTCACTGCTCTCGGACACGGAGACCGGGGGCCGCGCCGAGGTCTCTCCAGTGCTTCGCCACCTGTTCGACGCGGACGTCGTCGCGGGAATCCGCGACGAGTACCGCGCACTGATCGAGTCGCGTGGGGGGCCCGACGGTGAAAGCGCGGCCGGGCGGGACGCTGCCCTGTTCGAGGGCGACGTGTTCGACGACGAGGTGGGCGACGATGAGGTGGTCGACGATGACTGAAGCACTGCAGCTTCCCGGGGCTCCGGAACACCCTGGTCAACTTCGGTTGTCGCGGATCCAGGTCTGCAACTGGGGAACGCTCGACGGTTATCACGACGTGGAGGTTCCGCGGAAGGGCTTCCTCATCACCGGCGGTTCCGGGTCCGGTAAGTCCACCCTCATCGACGCCGTCTCGGCGGTGCTCGTGCCCCCCGCTCACCTGCGGTTCAACGCTGCAGCCCAAGAGGAGGCGGGCCGAGGGTCAGGACGCACGCTCGTGTCCTACATCCGCGGTGCCTGGCGGCGCGGCGCCGACGCCGAATCCGGTGACCTGTCCTCCGTCTACCTGCGGCCCAGGGCCACCTACTCCGCGATCGCGCTGACGTACTCGTGTGGCCGCGGCACCTGCGTAACCCTCCTGCTGTTGATGTACCTGCGTTCGGGTGACAACTCCGCAGCGGGCGTCAAGCGTCTCCACGGCATCCGTGAGCACGCGTCCACCGAGCCCCTGGACCTGCCGGACCTGTTCGGCTATCTCCGCAGCGGTATCGACAAGCGGGCGCTCAAGCGGGAGATCCCGCAGGTGCGGTTCCACGACAGCTACTCGGCGTTCGCCGCCGCGTTCCGGCGGCGGCTCGGCATCGCCTCCGAGTCCGCTCAGCTCCTGCTGCACCGGACCCTGTCGGCCAAATCACTGTCGAGTCTCGACCAACTCTTCCGCGATTTCATGCTGGAGGAGCCGAGCACCTTCGCTGTGGCCGACCGCGCCGTGGCGCAGTTCGCAGAACTCCGCGAAGCCCACCGGTCCGTGGTCGACGTGCGCGAGCAGATCGCCCATCTGACCCCTCTCGCGGACCTCCGGGCCTCCCGGGACCGCGTACTGGACCGAGCCGAGGAACTCGACGCCGAGAATGTGGCCTTTCCCGCGGTGCAGGCCGCCGTGACCACCGAGCTCGTCGAAGAGGAGCTGCGGACGGCCCGCGGGGCGCTGGTCGCCGCGGAGTCGAGCGTCGCGTCAACTCGAGAGCGACTCGACGCCCGACGCACGGCGACCGACGACATCCGTGCCCGCCTCCGGGGTAGCGCCGGCGCCGGGCGCGACGAACTCGCACGGGAGCTCGACCGAGCCCTCGAACACGCCACCGCCGTCTCCACCCGGCGTGCGCGCGCACAGACCGAGGTCGAGCGCCTGGGTGGCACCCTTCCGACGTCCGCCGAGGACTTCGCCGTCCTGCTCGCCACGCTCGAGCGCGAGGACGCGGAACAGGAGGCCGAGCGGGCGCGGGATCGCGAGACACTGCGCGACGTGGCCGGCTCCCTGAACGAAGAGAAGCGCTCGCTCGAGGAGGTGACCGCGCAGTTACAGGCTCTGCTGCGCCACCGCTCGAACATCGACTCGCGTTTGTTGGCCGCGCGGGACCTCGTGTGCGATTCGGCGGGGCTGGGTGCGCGCGAACTGCCGTTTGCCGGAGAACTCCTCGACGTCCCCGCCGAGCACGCCCGCTGGCGTCCCGCGATCGAGCGGGTCCTGTCCGGCTTCGCCCGCACGATGCTCGTCCCCGACCACCTCCGGGCACGAGTTGCCGCCGCCGTCGACTCGACCCACCTGGGCGTGCGTCTGGTCTACGAGGTGGTCGACCACGGCGATGACTCCGCGACCCGCCGCACCGGCCCCTATAGCCTCGTTCGCAAGGTCCGACCCGCCGACGGGCCGTTCCGCCAGTGGCTCAACCGCAGGCTCGCCGGCGAGTTCGACGTGACCTGCGTCGAGACCCCCGCCGAACTGGATCAGCACGACAAAGCCGTCACCCTGCACGGATTGATCAGACGGGGTGCGCGCTTCGAGAAGGACGACCGTCGACGGATCGATGACCCCGCCGCGTTCCAGCTGGGCGGTATGGACGACTCCAAGGTGGACGCGCTCACCTCCCTCCGGAACGAGATCCGGGCGCGTATGGACACGCACGAGCGGCAGTGGGCCGGACTGGACGACCTCGACGCGCAGCGCCGCGCCCGCCAACGCGCGGCCATCACCCTCATGGGCCTGCGGTGGGAGGAGGTGGACTCGCACACCGCCGACGAACGTGCTCGTGCCGCCCGTGACCGGCTGGAACAGTGGCGCGAGGAGCACCCGGAAGTCGCCGAGATGGAGCGGGACCTACGCGCCGCGGAGGAGGCCCAATCGCGGGCCCAGGCGGATTACGACTCCGCGAACAGGGCCGGAGCGGTCGCCGCCAGCGTCGTGGAGAGCCTGGACAGGCGGCTCGCCGGCCTCACCGGCCACGAGGAACGCGGCATCGACGAGGCCGCCGCAGCCCGCATCCGGAGGCGACTCTCGGCGGCGACGCGCCGCTTGACCGCCGACAACGTGCAGGAGGTCTGCCAGCGCGCGGAGCGCGCCATCGCCGCCGAGCAGGTGGCCACCGCGACCGAACGCGACAGGATCCACCGTCGGATCACCTCGGTCCTCACCTCGTACCTGGAACGGTGGCCCGCCAGGAAGGCCGACCTCAAGTCCGATCCGGAGTTCGTCGGTGAGGCCGTCGAGTGGCTCGTCCAGCTCCGCCGCGACCGCCTCGCGGAGTTCGAGGACCGTTTTCTCGGGCTGATCGGGGACATGCAGACCCGGAACCTGGGCGAACTCGCCCGTCACATCCGCCGCGCCCGCTCCGAGATAGAGACCGGGATCAGACCGGTCAACGATTCGCTTCGCCGATCAGAGTTCCAGTCCGGGCGATGGCTGCAGATCGACGTGCGTGACCGACGCACCGAGACCGTCACCGACTTCCTGGGCGACCTGGAGAAGGCGGTCTCCGGAGCGCTCGACAAACGCACCGTCGACACCGCAGAGGCCGGTTTCGCGGTGATGTCGCGCCTACTGGACCGGCTGGGATCCGCGGACGCCGGCGACCGACGGTGGCGCCAGACCGTGCTGGACACCAGGCGGCACGTCGGTTTCGTCGGGGTCGAGATCGACGAGGCCGGAACGCCGACCAACTACCACGATTCGTCCTCGGGCCTGTCGGGCGGCCAGGCGCAGAAGTTGGTGTTCTTCTGTCTCGCCGCGGCGCTGCGGTTCCAGCTCGCGGACGTTGACGCGGACGTGCCCCGCTACGGAACGGTGGTCCTCGACGAGGCGTTCGACCGGGCCGACCCCGACTACACCCGCCGCGCGATGGACGTGTTCACCGACTTCGGGTTCCACATGGTTCTGGCGACCCCGCTCAAGTTGCTGCAGACCCTCGAGCCGTACATCGGTGGCCTCGTGGTGGTCGGAAACGAAGACGGTAGCCGCTCCCGCATCGAGCGGGTCACCTGGGAAGCCGCGACCTGACATGGCCGGGCCGAACCCGCCGCGTACTCCCGCGGACCTCGCCGAGGCCTGCGCCACCCGGTTCGCTCGAAGGTACCGCGAATGGCTCGCCGACCCGGCCTCCGGAGCCACCGACGTCCTGCGATTCTCCACTGCATGCCCGACTGCAGCACGCGCATCCGGCGATCCGACCGGAACCGCGGACTGGATCCGCCGGTGGCGGGAGTTCGAATCCTCCGTCGACGCGCGCGCTACCCACGGCGCCCACGAGGTGGAGGTCGCCTGGGCGGACCGTCGACTGCCCGGCTTCGGTGTGGTCGCCCTTCCTCAGCGCGTGGAGATCCGAGGCGACCGGGCCATCGCGCGGATCGGGGGACGAGCCGCGCGATGGGAGACTGTGCGCGCCAGGGCGGATGATCTGCTCCGATTGGGCCCCGACCACTCCGAACTCAGTCTGGCCGCTGCGGCCACCGCCCCCCTCTGGGAGAAGCTTCCCGACCGGGACATGGAGCGATTGCTCGCAGTGTGCCGATGGGTGCTCGAGCATCCCACCGAGGGGCTGCGAGCTCGCGAGGTCGCGGTTCCCGGCGTCGACACCAAGTGGATCGAAACCCGCATCCGTCTGGTCGAGCAGCTCGTCGACGCTGCCCGGTCGGGTCGCGACAGCGCAGCACACGACGAACCGCCGATCGTCTCCGGGCTGGGACTCAAACGCTCCGACCTCCGCGTCCGGATGCGGATCCTCGACCCCGCGATCCCCTTCCCGCTGCGCGATGTGGAGAGCCCGGTCGATCAGCTGGCCGAGCTCTGGGACGACGGAACGGGACCGCAACACCTCGTCGTCGTCGAGAATCTCACCACGTTCCTGGCCCTCCCGCCTCTACCCGGCGCCGTCGCACTGTTCGGGCGGGGATTCGCCGTCGATGCCGTCGCCGCACTGCCGTGGGCCCTCGCCGCCCTCATTGTCTACTGGGGAGACCTCGACTCCCACGGCTTCGCGATCCTCGACAGGCTCCGCCACCACGCGCCACACGCGGTCAGCGTTCTCATGGACGTCGAGACCCTCGATACCTGGCGTGACCTCACCGTCACGGACCCCAGACCCACCCGGAGAGAACCCACGCGACTGACCGCGGACGAGGTCGCCACGCTGGAGTTGCTGACCGCGCGGGGCGACCTGCGTCTGGAGCAGGAGCGGATCGCGTGGGACTGGGTGCTGCCCCGCCTACGATCGGCACTGGGTTGACGCGGGTCGGTATCGTGACTCCATGTCCCGACGCACCCGGAATGCCGGCCGCGACGACGCCGCAGCGAGCTCTCCAGCCGAGCCTTCTTCCCCCCGGTCCTCCGCTCTCGTGCCCACCACGACGGAGTCGAAGGAGGTCGCGCTGCGTTCGGCGCCCCTGTCCAGTCTGGCCGGGTCCGCGTTCGGCGCCGTGGCCGCGGTGGCGCGACTCGCGCGCCCGAAGGCGCTGCACCCCAAGGGTGTGATCGCCGAGGCCACGCTGAGCGTGACCGGGGTCGGTCGCACGGGGTCGTCCCTGCTGGACGTGACGGGCCGCTGGCCGGCGACGATCCGGTTCTCCCGCGCGGTGGGGCTGCCGGACGCGGTGCCCGATATCGGCGGGATGGCCGTCCGCATCCACGCCGAGAGGCCGGTGGACATCCTGCTGGCCAGCACCGGCACGGGCCCGCTGAGCCGGTACGTCCTCACCACGGGCTGGCGCACGATGGGCCGCACCATGACGTCCATGTTCCCGGTGCTCATCGCCGGTCGCCCGCTCCTCCTGGCCGCGATCCCCACCGGCGACGGCGGCACGTGGACCCTGCAGCACGCCACACCGCTCGGCAAGTGGAAGACGCTGGGCCGGATCACGGTGGACTCGTGGGAGGACGACGACGAGAACCTCCACTTCGATCCGATCGGGAACCGTCTGCCCGGGTCGCGCTACCCGAATGTCCTCAGGGCGCTGCGGGACCCGTCGTACCCGCCCGCCGACCGCGGCGCCTAGGACCGTTCAGCACTCCGCGGCGCCGCGCCGCCAGTACCCCATGAACGCCACGGCCTCCTTGGGCACCCCGGCGGCGTCCACGGCGAGGCGGCGCATGGCACGGACGAGCCCCGCCTCTCCCGCGAGGAACACGTACGGCTGGCCGGAGGAGACGGCGGTCGCCGGCTGCCACTCGCGCTCAGCGGGTCGGCGCCCGCCCAGGACGGTCCGCACGCACTCGTCGCCGAGGTCCAGCACGCCCGCCAGGCGACGGGCCACCGCGGTGCCGGGCTCCCCCTCCCGCGGCAGCAGGGTGACGAAGTCGGGGGCGTCCTCTGCCAGTGCCACGGCATCGCGGTGGGTGGGCACCTCCACGATGATCTGTACCTGACGCCGCGTCACCGCCCCGCCCGACACAGACC